>NZ_CP047984.1:4016780-4333136 GCF_009931655.1 Pontibacter russatus
GGACAACCTGAGCGAGCAGGTGCATGGCAAAGGCTGTGAGCGGCCGGAGTACCTGCACGAGGAGGTGGAACTGCTGGTGGGCGACGTGCGCAACCCGGAGGACGTGGCGCGGGCCCTGGAGGGCGTGGACTACGTGTTCCATTTCGCGGCCATGGTGGGCGTGGGCCAGAGCATGTACGAAATCAAGGAGTACACCGACGTGAACAACATGGGCACCGCCGTGCTGCTGGAGGCCCTCATCAAGAAGCCCGTGAAGAAACTGGTGGTGGCCAGCAGCATGAGCATCTACGGCGAGGGGCTGTATAAAAATGAGACCGGCGAACTGGTGACGGTGCAGGAGCGCCCGCTGGAGCAACTGAAGGCCTCGGATTGGGAACTGTACGGCACAGAGGGGGAGCCACTGCAGCCTGTTCCGACTTCAGAGTCTAAAACGCCGTCGCTGTCGTCGGTATACGCCCTCTCCAAATACGACCAGGAGCGCCTCTGCCTGATGGTGGGCCGCGCCTACAACATCCCGACGGTGGCCATGCGCTTCTTCAACGTGTACGGCACCCGCCAGGCGTTATCGAACCCATATACCGGCGTGCTGGCCATTTTCGCCTCCCGCCTCCTGAACAACAATTCCCCCATGATCTTCGAGGACGGGTACCAGCAGCGCGACTTTGTGCATGTGCGCGACGTGGCGCTGGCCTGCCGCCTGGCGATGGAGAGCGAGGCAGCAGCCGGGAAAGTATTCAATGTGGGCAGCGGCAACAACTACACCATTCAGGAGATAGCCGAAAGGCTGGCCAACGTGATGGACAGGCCGCACCTGACGCCGGAGGTAACCGGCAAGTACCGCGTAGGCGACATCCGCCACTGCTACGCCGATATATCGCTGGCGAAGGAGGTGCTGGGCTTTTACCCGCAGGTGGAGTTCAACGCCGGGCTGGAAGAGCTGGCCAACTGGCTCGAGGGGCAGATCGCGTACGACAGGGTGAACGAGGCAAGCGCCGAACTGGCAGCCCGCGGCCTGACGGTATAATTGGAATAAAATAGAATATAGAATATAAAATAAGAAGCACCCCATCTTATGATATATAAAAAACGAATCACATCATGATGGATATAAAAAGCGCTGAAAATGAAAAGTCACTTCCCGTAGTCGGACTCGTGGAATGGTTCCGGGTGGGGGAGTATGAGCGGGTGCGGCAGGTGCTCGCCGACTTAAAAGCATTGGGCGTGACAGAACTCAGAACAGGGGTGTCGTGGGCAGACTACTATACACCGGAGGGCAAGGGCTGGTACGACTGGCTCATCCCGACACTGGCCAGGGAAGTGAGCGTGCTGCCTTGTTTCCTCTACACCCCGCCCTCTTTGGGCGAAAAACCGCGCACTTCATCCCCGCCAAGAGACCGCAAGGCCTACGCCGATTTCCTCGACGTGTTCATCACCGACATGGGCGAGCACTTTGAGTGGGTGGAGCTGTGGAACGAGCCCAACAACCAGGTGGAGTATGACTTCACGCTGGACTACGGCTGGAACAAGTTTGCAGAGATGGTGGGTGGCGCGGCCTACTGGTGCAAACAGCGCGGCAAGAAAACCCTGCTGGGCGGCATGAGCCCGATAGACCCGAACTGGTTGCACACCATGTTTGAGCACGGCGTGATGCAGTATATCGATGCGGTGGGCATCCACGGCTTCCCGTTTGTGTTCGACCAGATGTGGGACGGCTGGCAGGACAATATAAAAACCATCCGGCAGGTGCTCGACCACCACGGCTGCAAAGCCGAGCTTTGGATTACGGAGGCGGGCTTCTCTACCTGGCAGCACGACGAATACAAACAGGTGCAGGAGTTTAAGGAGGCCCTGCAGGCCGATGCTTCGCGCGTCTACTGGTACGGTATATATGACCTGGATGCAAAGCTGCCCACGGTGGCGGGTTTCCACCTGGATGACCGGGAATATCACTTCGGCCTGAAACACTCCAGCGGTGCCACCAAGCTGCTGTACCGCCTGTGGGCCAAGCACGGCATCGACGGGCTATATCACCTGGATTACATCAAACGCACCATCCACGAAAACGCGGCGCCCTATACACTGATAACGGGCGGGGCGGGCTTTGTGGGCACCAACCTGGCCAAGCGCCTGCTGCAGGAGGGCAAGCGGGTGCTGGTGTTCGACAGCCTTTCGCGCGACGGGGTGGAGCAGAACCTGCAGTGGCTGCACGAAACTTACCCCGACCAACTGGAGGTATATGTAGGCGATATCCGCGACCTGCAGACCGTGCGCTTCGTGATGCGGCGCGCCGAGGCCGTCTATCATTTCGCGGCCCAGGTGGCCGTCACCACCTCGCTGGACTTTCCCATCAACGACTTTGAGATAAACGCCCGCGGCATCATCAACGTGCTGGAGGCGATCCGGGAGCAGGAAAACCCGCCGCCGCTGGTGTTCACCTCCACCAACAAAGTATATGGCAGCCTCGAGGATTTGGAGTTCATCTCCAACGGCTCCCGCTACTACCCGGCCACCAAGGCCATCAAAGAGCACGGCATCAGCGAGGCGCGGCCACTCGATTTCCACAGCCCTTACGGCTGCTCCAAAGGCGCCGCCGACCAGTACGTCATCGACTACGCCCGCACCTACAACCTGCCGATGGCGGTGTTCCGGATGAGCTGTATATATGGCCCGCACCAGTACGGCAACGAAGACCAGGGCTGGGTGGCGCACTTCGCCATCAGGGCCATTGAGGATAAGCCGGTGAACATATATGGCGACGGCAAGCAGGTGCGCGACATCCTGTTTGTGGAGGATTTGGTGGATGCCTTCCTGCTGGCCAACAAGCATATAGCCCGCATCTCGGGGCAGGCCTTCAACATCGGGGGCGGACCGGAGAACACCGTGAGCCTGCTGGAACTGCTGCAAACCATCGGCCGGTACCGCGGCGAGGAGATTCCACTGAAGTTCGGCGACTGGCGCCCCGGCGACCAGCATTATTATGTGTCGGACACGCGCAAGTTCCAGCAAGCCACCGGCTGGTACCCGCGGCACGACGTGCAGGAGGGCGTGGCCAAGCTGTACCGGTGGCTCTGCGAAAACCGGGGCTATAAAGTGCCGCGTATCCTGACATCGAAATTATATAAAGAAGAGCCTGCCATAAAAGCAGCAGTAGCCTGAGTATGCACGAGACACTGACAACTGAAGACAAAGCTGTGGCCGACACCCCGGCCACAACCATGAAAGCCGCTGTGGTGACAGCGCCGAAACAGGTAGCAGTACAGGAAGTAAATCTGCCGGAGCCGGGGGCAGGGCAGGTGCGTTTGCGCCTCGAGGGCTGCGGCCTTTGCGCCTCCAACATTCCGGTGTGGGAGGGGCGGGAGTGGTTCTCTTACCCCGTTGCGGCCGGAAACCCGGGCCACGAAGGATGGGGATTAGTAGATGCCCTGGGAGAAGGCGTGACGGATATACGGGTGGGCGACCGCGTGGCCGCGCTTTCCTATAACTCCTATGCCGAGTTTGATATAGCGGATGCCGACAAGGTGGTGAAACTGCCGGAGGCTTTGGCCGGAAAGCCTTTCCCCGGCGAGCCGCTGGGCTGCGCCATGAACATCTTCCGGCGCAGCGATATCTCCGCAGGCCAGACAGTTGCGATTCTGGGCGTTGGTTTTTTGGGGGGCCTGCTGGTGCAACTGGCTAAAAACGCGGGGGCGCGGGTGATTGCCATATCCCAACGGGATTTCTCGCTAAAGGTGGCGCAAGAGTGCGGTGCGGATGAAATCATCCCGATGGACGACCACTACCAGATCATCGAGAAAGTAAAAGGGCTCACCAACGGCAACTTCTGCGAACGGGTGATCGAATGCACCGGAAAAGAGTGGCCCCTGAACCTGGCGGGCGAACTGACTGCAGAGCGCGGAAAACTCATCATCGCTGGTTTTCACCAGGACGGCATGCGGCAGGTGAACATCCAACTCTGGAACTGGCGCGGCATCGACGTCATCAACGCGCACGAGCGCGACCCGCAGGAGTATATAAAAGGAATGAAGGAAGCGGTGGCCGCCGTGGCCGAGGGCACCCTGAACCCGGACAAGCTTTATACCCATTCCTTCACACTGGATAATATAGCGCAGGCGTTCCATAGCCTCACCAACCGCCCCGACGGTTTTGTAAAAGCCCTCATCAGCTACTAATCATGCAGAAAACGACACTTGAAAAGCAACAGGATTCTATAGCATCTTCTTCTTCCGCTGTTATACCCAAACTTGGTTTTCTGGGCGTGGGCTGGATTGGCCGCAACCGCATGGAGATGATAGCAAAAAATGGCGTGGGCGAGGTAAGCTGTATAGCCGACACCGCCCCTCAGAATGCCCAGGAAGCCCTGAAAAGCGCGCCGGAGGCAAAGCAGGTGTCCTCGCTGGAGGCCATGCTGCAGAAGCCGGAGGTAGACGCTGTCGTCATCGCCACGCCGAGCGCTTTTCATGCCGAGCAGAGCGAGCTGGCGCTGGAGGCGGGCAAAGCCGTTTTCTGCCAAAAGCCGCTGGGCCGCAACGTAGAGGAGACAAAACGCGTAGTGGAAGCCGCCCGCCGCAATAACAAACTGCTGGGCGTGGACTTATCCTACCGCCATACCAGGGCCATGCAGGAGGTATATAAAGTGGTGCAAAGCGGAGATTTGGGCCATATATATGCCATTGAGCTGGTGTTCCACAACGCCTATGGCCCGGACAAGGCCTGGTTCTACGAACCGAAGCTGTCGGGGGGCGGCTGCGTCATCGACCTGGGCGTTCACCTCGTGGACCTGGCCCTGTGGTCGATGAACTTCCCGAAGGTGCGGCAGGTGCAGAGCCAGCTCTATGCCAAAGGAAAGCCCATCGGCATGGCTGAGGGGAAAGTGGAGGATTATGCCACCGCCAGCATCGAACTCGACGGGAACACCCATGTACAGCTCAGCTGCTCCTGGAACCTGCCGGCGGGGCAGGAAGCCATCATCAGCGCCACCTTCTATGGCACGGCGGGCGGCGTGGCGCTGAAAAACGTGAACGGCTCGTTCTACGATTTCGTGGCGGAGCGCTATTACGGCACAAAGACGGAAACGCTAAGCTCTCCGCCGGACGAATGGTCGGGCAGGGCGGGCGTGGCCTGGGCCGCGCGGCTGGCCAAAGGCGAGGGCTTCCACGAAGAGGCGGAGGAGTTTGTGAAGGTGGCGCAGGTACTAGACAAAATTTACGGCAGATAAGAATAATATGGAAGCACAGCATCCTTCAAAAATTTTAATGACGGCAGACACCGTGGGCGGCGTCTGGAATTATGCCATCGAACTGGTGGGCGCCCTGGCCCCGTTCGGCACGCAAGTCACCCTGGCCACCATGGGCGCGCCCCTGAGCGAGGACCAGCGCAGGCAGGCGGAAGAACTGAACAACCTGACGGTGCATGAGAGCACCTACAAGCTGGAGTGGATGGAGAACCCCTGGGAGGACGTCCGGGAGGCGGGGCAGTGGCTGCTGAAGTTGAAAGACGAGGTGCAGCCTGACCTGGTGCATCTGAACGGCTTGGTACACGGAGCGTTGGAGTGGGGTGTGCCGGTGGTGGTGGTGGTGCATTCCTGCGTGCGGTCGTGGTGGGGCGCCGTGAAGGGCGGCGAGGCCCCGAAAGAATGGGACACTTACAAAGAAATGGTGACACGCGGGCTGCAGGCCGCCGACATGGTGATTGCGCCCACACAGGCCATGATGAACCAGGCAGAGTCGCTTTACGGCCCGTTCAGGGCGCGCTCGGTGATATATAACGGCCGCGGGCAGGACAGCTTCCGGTTTGGGAAGAAGGAGCCGTTCGTGTTCAGCATGGGCCGCGTGTGGGACGAGGCCAAGAACATCTCGATGCTGGCCCACATCGCTTCCGACCTGGACTGGCCGGTATATATAGCCGGCGATGACAGGCACCCCGCCACCGGCCAGTCTGTCGACCTCGAGAACGTACACTTCCTCGGGCAGCTGTCGGAGAAAGAGGTGGCGGACTGGCTTTCACGTGCCTCTATATATGCCCTGCCGGCACGGTATGAGCCTTTTGGCCTCACCATGCTGGAGGCCGCCATGTCAGGTTGCGCGCTGGTGGTGGGCAAAACCGAGAGCCAGGCAGAGATATGGGGTAATGCCGCCCGCTATGTAGACCCGAACAGCGCTGATGAGCTCCGCGACACCATCAACCTGCTGATAAAGGACGAATTTGTGCGCAACATCATGGGATGCCGTGCCGTCAAGCGCTCCCACGGCTACACCGCCGACCCGATGGGCCAGGACTACGACCACGCCTACCGGCAGCTGCTGCGACAAACCGCTGCGGTTTGAATTTCAAATAATTGGATTTTGAATAACTGAATAGAAAAACAAATCCAATTATTCTAAATTCAATCATTCAAAATTCAAAATTAAAAAAATGAAGATAACCCTTTTCTACCACTCGATTCTCTCTGACTGGAACCACGGCAACGCCCATTTTCTGCGCGGCGTGGTGCGTGAACTGGAGGAGCGGGGCCATCGGGTGGAGGTATATGAACCGGAGAATGGATGGAGCCTGCAGAACCTGGTGGAGGGCTATGGGGAGGAGAAACTGGAAGAACTGCAGCAGTACTACCCCGGCATCCGCACCAATTTTTACACCCTTGAATCCCTTGACTTAGATGCTGTGCTGGAAGGCACCGACCTGGTGCTGGTACACGAGTGGAACGAGCACGAACTGGTGAAGCGCATCGGCGGGCACCACGCGAAGAACAGCCATTACAAACTGCTGTTCCACGACACCCACCACCGGGCCGTAACCGAGCGCGAGGCCATGGCCAACTACGACCTGACGCATTACGACGGCGTACTGGCCTTCGGGCAGGTGATTCGTGATTTGTACCTGCAGCAGAACTGGACGCGCAAAGCCTGGACCTGGCACGAGGCCGCCGACACCTCTGTCTTCTATCCGCACGAGCGCAAGGAGTATAGAGGCGACCTGGTCTGGATTGGGAACTGGGGCGATGAGGAGCGCACGGCCGAATTGCACGAGTTCCTGATAAACCCGGTGAAGGAACTGGGGCTGAAGGCGAAGATATATGGCGTGCGCTACCCCGACCATGCGCTGAAAGCCCTGGCCGATGCGGGCATCGAATACGGCGGCTGGCTGCCCAACTATAAAGCGGCCGAGGAGTTTGCCAAGTACAAAGTAACGGTACACGTGCCGCGAAGGCCTTACGTAGAGGCGCTGCCGGGCATCCCGACCATCCGGCCGTTCGAGGCGATGGCCAGCGGCATTCCGCTCATCTCCTCGCCCTGGGATGATGCCGAGCGCCTGTTCACTCCCGGAGAGGATTTTCTCGTGGCCCGTACAGGGGATGAAATGAAGGAGCAGCTGAAAGCTGTACTGAACAGTCCATTCAAGGCGAAGGAAGTAGCCGAGCATGGCCTCCAGACCATCCTTAGCCGCCACACCTGCGCCCACCGCGTGGATGAGTTAGAGCGGATAAGCGAAGAGCTGGGCATAGCCGCCTCCAAAATATATCTCACCCCAAAAGAGCAAGTGCTGCATGAACGATAAAAAACTTCGGATAGCCTTCTTCGGCTCCAGCCTCGTGTCGGCGTATTGGAACGGGGCCGCCACCTACTACCGGGGCATCGTGCGCGCCCTGAGCGAACGCGGCCACCACGTAACCTTCTACGAGCCTGATGCTTACGACCGCCAGCAAAACCGTGATATGGACGACCCGGACTGGGCGAAGGTGGTGGTATATGAGGCGACCGAGGCGGCGGTATATAGCTGCCTGGAGCAGGCGGCCGGGGCCGACATGGTGGTAAAAGCCAGCGGCGTGGGCGTGTTTGACGAACTGCTGGAGCGCGAAGTGCTGAAACTGCAGACGCCGGAGCGGCTGGTGGTGTTCTGGGATGTGGACGCGCCCGCCACGCTGGACCGCGTACACCACAACCCGCATGATCAGTTTCACCGACTGATTCCACAATACGACATGATCCTGACCTACGGCGGCGGCGACCCGGTGGTAAACGCCTATGAGGCGCTGGGCGCTAAACAATGCGTGCCGATATATAACGCGCTCGACACGTCCACCCACTTCCCGGTGGCGCCCGATCCAAAGTTTGCCTGCGACCTGGCTTTTCTGGGCAACCGCCTGCCGGACCGCGAGGCGCGCGTGGATGAGTTTTTCCTGAAGCCGGCGGCGCTGGAACTGAACAGGAAATTCATCATCGGGGGCAGCGGCTGGGGCGACAGGCAGATGCCCGATAACGTGCGCTACATTGGACATGTGTACACCAACGACCACAACGCCTTCAACTGCACGCCCAAGGCAGTGCTCAACATCAGCCGCGAGAGCATGGCCCGCTACGGTTTCTCACCGGCCACGCGGGTGTTCGAGGCCGCCGGAGCCGGTGCCTGCATCATCACCGACTACTGGGAAGGCATCGATTTTTTCTTTGTGCCGGGCCAAGAAATACTCGTAGCCAGAAACGGGGCAGAAGTGGCGGAAATTCTGGCTGATTTAACGGCAGAAAAGGCAAAGAAAATAGGAGAATCTGCGTATGCAAAAGTACTGTCGGCACACACTTACAGCCACCGCGCAGCGCAACTGGAAGTGCTGCTGTACAACTATATACGAAAATCTAACGCAGCATGGGCATGAACATCGTTATACTCGGTTTATCGATTACCTCAAGTTGGGGAAACGGCCACGCCACCACCTACCGCGGACTGGTGCGCGAGCTGAACAAGCTGGGGCACCACGTGCTTTTCCTGGAGCGCGACGTGCCCTGGTACGCCGGCCACCGCGACCTGCCCGAGCCGGAGTATTGCGAAACGGAACTGTATGTCTCCCTCAAGGACCTGAAGCATTTTACCGCGCAGGTGCGGGAGGCGGATCTGGTGATCGTGGGGTCTTATGTGCCGGAAGGCGTGCAGGTGGGCGAGTGGGTGATGGAGACCGCGCACGGCATCAAGGCCTTCTACGACATCGACACACCCGTCACGCTGGCCAAGCTCAAGCGCGGAGACTATGAGTACCTGCACCCCAGCCTGATCCCGAAGTACGATCTTTACCTCTCTTTTACCGGTGGGCCTACACTGAATTTGCTGGAGCGGCAGCACGGCTCCCCGATGGCGCGGGCGCTGTATTGCTCCGTCGACCCTTCGCTGTATTATCCCGAATTAAGGGAGGCCATCTGGGACCTGGGTTACCTCGGCACCTACTCCGATGACCGTCAGCCGCCCCTGGAGCAGCTCATGCTGGACGCGGCGCGCGCCTGGCCGGGCGGCCGCTTTGTGGTGGCGGGCCCGCAGTACCCGGAGAGCATCGCGTGGCCTGCCAATACCCGGTACATCCACCATTTGCCGCCCGCCGAGCACCGGAAGTTCTACAACAGCCAGCGCTTCACCATGAACATCACCCGGGCCGACATGATACAGGCGGGGTACGCGCCCAGTGTGCGCCTCTTCGAGGCGGCAGCCTGCGGCACCCCCATTATATCGGACTACTGGGAGGGGCTGGACTCCATCTTTGATTTTGAGTCCGAGATACTGGTGTCGCATACAGCCAAAGACACCCTCCGGTATTTGCGAGAAATCTGTAAGTCGGAGCGCAAGATGATAGGCGAGCGGGCCCGTAAAAAGGTGCTGGCCCACCACACGGCGGCGCACCGGGCAAAAGAACTCATCAGCTACGCCGAGGAACTCATGACGCTGGACGGCGACCACGAGGCATATGGCTACGAGGTGGTGATATAAGCGAAGGGCGAGGCTATATAAAATTTCTCTAACCTGTTATATAGGTGTTAGCCCCCGCTTTCCTCATTCGTAATTTTAAATTCACTCATTCAGTTATTCAAAATTCAGTTATTCAAAATTATATATGCAGGAGATAGAGCAGCTAGGGCCATGGTTTCACAATTTGCATTTACCCACCGGGGCGCAGACGGCGCCCAACCATACCTTAGGCGATTTTCCGGCATTTAAGTGGCAGCAAATAGAGCCATATATACCGGCAGACCTGTCGGGGTGG
Source organism: Pontibacter russatus (assembly GCF_009931655.1). Taxonomy (NCBI): domain Bacteria; kingdom Pseudomonadati; phylum Bacteroidota; class Cytophagia; order Cytophagales; family Hymenobacteraceae; genus Pontibacter; species Pontibacter russatus. The sequence continues at coordinate 4,026,802 of NZ_CP047984.1, forward strand.
GAGGTGCTGGACATTGGCTGCAACGCCGGTTTTTACTCTATTGAGCTGGCGAAGCGCGGCGCCCATGTGCTGGGCATCGACGTGGACCCGCACTACCTGCGCCAGGCGGAGTGGGCGGCAAAGCAATTCGGCCTGGAGGACAAAATCGAGCTGAAGCAGCTGCAGGTATACGATGTGGCGCGCCTCGACCGGCAGTTCGACCTGGTGTGGTACATGGGCGTGCTCTACCACCTGCGCTACCCGTTGCTCTCCCTCGATATCCTGTCGCAGAAAACACGCCGCATGATGGTGTTCCAGACGCTGACCATGCCCGGCGAAAACGCGGTTGAAGCGCCGGATGATTTCGGCATAAACGACCGGGCGCGCATGCTGGACGAGGGCTGGCCCAAGATGGCGTTTATAGAGAAGAAGATGGCTGGCGACCTCACCAACTGGTGGGCACCTAACCATGCCGCCATCGAAGCCATGCTGCGCTCCTGCGGCCTGCGCGTAACCGAGCGTCCCGGCCACGAGCTATATATCCTGCAGGTAGACGAGGAACTGCGAAAAAACCAGCAGTGGAACCAGTCGGAGCTGCTTTCGGCTACCGGGCAGCAGTGGCAGCAGGCAGTAGGAGAGAAAGTGGCCGGCAAAAATAAGTACATGGTAGGCCAGAACGGAAAATGAAGCGGCCAACCGGAATCTGTCTTTGATAATCATCAACACTCCCATATAAACAGCACGGCCCGCTAAGCAAAGCGGGCCGTGCTGTTTATATGGGATGAGATATATAACTTGCGAGGAGCAAAGCATCGGATATGGAAAACAAAACCTATACCCCCGTCCCCTGGAAAGTGCTGAAATCGGAGATGGTGGTGGACGAGAAGTGGTACAAACTGCGCCGCGACCACGTGGCGCTGCCCAGCGGCCTGGAGATGGACGACTATTATGTGAGCGTGCGGCCGAATGTGGTGCTCACTTTTCCGCTTACCGAAGACAACCACGTGATCTTTGTGCGCCAGTACAAGCACGCGGCCGCCGATATTTTTGTTGAACTGCCCGGCGGGGTGATTGATGCGCACGAGACAGAGCCCTCTGAAGCCGCCAGGCGGGAGATGCTGGAGGAAACCGGCTTCACTTCTGATGATGTGGAACTGCTTCTGGAGGCCACCGACAACCCGACCAAAGACACCAACCGGATGTATTACTTCCTGGCCCGCAACGCGCGCAAGGTAGCCAAGCAGGACCTGGACGCGTCGGAGGCGATAGAGGTGCTGAAGGTGCCGCTGCGCGAGGTGGAGCAAATGATCCTGAGCGGGCAAGTGCGTGTGGCGGGCACCGTGGCCCTCTGCCTGCTGGCCCTGCGGAAACTGGGGATATAGATTTCTGCCGCCCAGGCCAGTTCAGGCTTTTAATTTTCTATCCCATTTAAACATTTCGGGCCTCACCAGCTTCTTTAGGAGAGCGAAAAGAGTCTATATGTCCTCTGCTGTTCCTTCAGCGGCGTACAACAGGATATATGAATGTGCAGGGAACATCGGGAAATCATCCATTGTTATGTTTGTACATTAAGTGTATATACATTTAATTTATATCACAGAAGTATGTAAACCAGAAGCATCCGCAACTTTTTTAAAGCGGAGGCGAGAGATCAATTTGAAGAAATGACGACATTGACAGAAAACAGGCTAGAAATAAACACACTGATTGAGGCCCGCCGAAGCCCCCGTGCTTTTGAGGACAGGGAAGTAACGGAGGAGCAACTGGAGACGCTTTTTGAGGCGGCCCGCTGGGCGCCATCCGCCATGAACGAGCAGCCCTGGCGCTTTATATATGCCACCAAACAAGACAAAGAAAATTTCGACCGGCTGTTCAGCTGCCTGCTGGAGGGCAATAGCTGGGCAAAAAAAGCGTCTGCCTTGTTCATCACCGTGGCAAAGAAAAGCTACGACTACGACGGCAGCCCGAACAGCCACGCGTGGCACGACGTGGGGCTGGCCACAGGCAATCTGCTGCTGCAGGCCACCGACCTGGGGCTGCATGTACATATGATGGGCGGTTTTAAGGCAGCCAAAGCACGCGAGGTGCTGGGTATTCCGGAAGGGTACGAGCCGGTGGCGATGGGGGCAATCGGCTATGCCGGTGATCCGGACACGTTGCCGGAGGCACTGAAAAAACGCGAACTGGCCCCGCGCACGCGCAAGCCGCTGGAGGAACTGGTTTTCAGGGGCACCTGGGAGCAGCAGTAATAGTAGAAGTTTAGTGTTTAGTTGAGTGAGCGCCCTGGGCTATATATAGCCGGGGCGCTTTGTTTTAACGCAGGTGCCGCATCACCGCAAAAGGGAGCGGGGCCCATAGTGCCGCCTTCACGCCTGCGGCCTTCAGTCCCCCGTTTACCCAGTTGTTGCAGTTTTTGAGGATATAGAATTTGCCGTGCGCCTCGTAAAACGTGTCCTGACCGGTGTAGCCGGAGCCAGTGATGTGGCGGTAGCCGCCGTTCTCCTTCTGAAAGGAAGCATCTATATATAGCACCAGCTGCCTGTACTGCTCCGGCGTGAGCAACACCGGCAGCTGCCTTTTGGTGGGCGTCAGGCGGGAGGCTATATATTCCACGTGCATGGCTGTCGGGGTGGGCCAAAGGGCGGCGCGAAGCGCCACGCCCGGTGTCAGGTCGCTCCAGGAAGGCGTCTTCATATAAAACTCGCGGTCACCCCAGCCAAAGGAAAGGTGGGTGTAGCTGCTGTCGGCGTTGGCGAAGTGGTGCAGCGGCACCTTCTCCCGCCAGTCTGTATAGGGCGTGGCCACCGGCACCACAATATCGGTATGCACGCCGTTGGAGGTAACGAAAATCTCCACCGGCTCCTCCGCGTGAGGGGCCTGCGCGAAACTGCTTCTCACAGGGAAGCTGCTCAACAGGAAGGCAGAAAGGAGAAATAGCACCACCGCTCCGGCCACAGTACCCACCGCCAACAGGAAGAAAGTGATGATTTTATATAGCATGCGCCGCATATCCTATGCATACGGAAAGTCCGGCTATAGATAGATTCCGGTGCAAAAATTGCCTGCGGAGCGACAGGCGCGGGAGCGGTTTACTTGCCGGTTTCAGCATTTATGTGGAGATTGTCTTTTATTTCAAACCTTAGGCAACCATTCCTCAACGAAAGAGCATATGAAAAACACGCTAAAGCGAGACCTCGCTTTGCTATGGATGCTGCTGTGCGCGCAGGTGGCGGTGGCGCAGGGGCAATTACAGTCTCCCGCGCAGTTTCTGGGATACCCGCTCGGCGGGCAGTTTACCACCCACAGCCGCATACTGGATTACGTAGATTATCTGGCGGCGCAGGCCCCAAACCGCATGAAGGTGCAGCCTTACGGAGAGACCTATGAGGGCCGCCCGCTGGTGCTGGCCTACATCGCCTCTGAGGGAAATCTGCCGCGCCTGGAGCAAATCCGGGAGAACAACCTGCGCCAGGCGGGCCTGCAGCCCGGGCAGGTGCAGGGAGACCAGCCCGCTGTGGTATGGCTGAGCTACAACATCCACGGGAATGAGGCGGTGAGCTCTGAGGCGGTGATGCAGGTATTGTACGATTTGCTGGACCCGGACAACGCGCAGTCGAAGGAGTGGCTGCAGAACACGGTGGTGATATTGGACCCGGTGGTGAACCCCGACGGCCGGGAGCGCTACGTGCAGTGGTACAAGCAGGCCTCGAACCGGGGCGGAAACGCCTCGCCCTATGCCTGGGAGCACTACGAGCCGTGGCCGGGCGGCAGGCCGAACCACTATTACTTCGACCTGAACCGCGACTGGGCCTGGCAAACGCAGCTTGAGTCGAGGCAGCGCCTGCAGGTATATAACAATTGGCTGCCCCAGGTGCATGCCGATTTCCACGAAATGGGCGCCGAGGCGCCGTATTACTTCTCCCCGGCGGCCAGGCCCTTCCACGAGAGCATCACGCCCTGGCAGCGCCAGTTCCAGAACACCATCGGGGAGTATAACCGCGAGGCCTTCGACAAGAACAACTGGCTGTACTTCACCCGCGAGAGCTTCGACCTGTTTTACCCCAGCTACGGCGACACCTACCCCACTTACAACGGCGCCATCGGGATGACGTACGAGCAGGGCGGCTCCGGCAGGGCGGGGCTGGCTTACCAGAAAGAGGACGGCGACACGCTGACGCTGACAGAGCGCATCGCGCACCACGTGGCAGCCAGCCGCGCCACGATTCAGGCTACGTCCGAAAAAGCAGACCAATTGAAGCAGGAGTTCCGCAAGTATTACGAAAATAACCTGAACAACCCCGGCGGTGAGTACAAAACCTTTGTGCTGAGAGCGGAAAACGGAACCGCTGGCAACCTGAAGGCGCTGACGGAGTACCTCGACCGGCAAGGTATCCGATATGGCTATGCCAGCAAAAGCAACACCGTGAAGGGATACAACTACAGCAACGGCAAAACGGAGAACGTGCGGCTGGCCCCGCAGGATGTGGTCATCAGCATGTACCAGCCCAAGTCTACGCTGGTGAAGGTGCTGTTCGAGCCGAACGCCCGCCTCGAGGATTCCCTGACCTACGACATCACCTCCTGGGCCCTGCCCTATGCCTACGGCGTGCAGACCTACGCCCTGAAGAACCGCCTTGAGGTGAACACCCCTAAGCCTGCCGCTCCCGCAGCAGCCGCCATCAGCATCAACAAACCCTATGCATACCTGGCCCGCTGGACGAACCTGCAGGATTTAAAATTCCTGACGGCGCTGATGCAGGCGGACGTGAAGGTGCGGCAAGCCGAGAAACCTTTTGCAACAGACGGACAGCAGTACGGCCCCGGCACGCTCATCATCACCCGCACCGGGAACGAGGCGATGGGCGATAAACTGGATGCGACGGTTCGGCAACTGGCGCAGGAGTACGGCATCAGCCTGAGCGCCACCGGTACCGGTTTTGTGAGCAGCGGTTCCGACTTCGGCTCCGGTAACGTGCGGTACCTGAGGCAGCCGAAAGTGGCCCTTCTTTCAGGCGAGGGCGTATCTGCCTATGGCTTTGGGGAGGTGTGGCACTTCTTCGAACAGCAAATCAGCTACCCGGTCACGGTGCTCAACACGTCTTACTTCAGTACCGTGCCGCTCCACGAGTTTGACGTGCTCATTCTGCCCACCGGCTCCTATACCCGCGTGCTGGACGAAGAGACGCTCGGGAAAGTGAAGGACTGGGTCAGCGCCGGGGGCAAACTGATTGCCATGGAAAGCGCCGCCGGTTTCCTGGCCGGCAAAACAGGGTTCAACCTGAAAAAGAAAAGCAAGGAGGAGGACAGCAGCAAGGACAAAGTTAAGAAAGCCGAGGATGAAGACCCTTATGAAAACCTGCGCACCTGGGGCGACCGTGCGCGCGAGGCGCTGCAGGACGAGGTGCAGGGAAGCATCTTCCGGGTAGATCTGGACAAAACGCACCCGCTGGCTTTCGGCTACGGCGATACATACTTCGCCCTGATTCGCTCTACGGACACCTTCAGCTTCCTCGAAGACGGCTGGAATGTGGGCGTGCTCAAAAAGGATAATTACACGACCGGCTTCGTGGGGGCTGATACTAAGTCCAAACTGCAGGATGCCCTGATATTGGGCACGCAGGAATTGGGCCACGGCCAGGTGGTGTATCTGGCTGACAATCCCTTGTTCCGCGGGTTCTGGCATAGCGGCAAACTGCTGTTCGGCAACGCCGTGTTCCTGGTGGGGCAGTAAGGGATTAAATCATGTAAGTATAGAGTCTAAATTAGTTTGACCTATTTTATTGTCAAAGGATTTTGGTTGCGAGCGGTAAATGCGCTCCATTAATGCTATCATTGTTCGCCCACAATGTCCTTTCAGGATGACAACATAATATATGTCTCTATATTTATAAAAGAGGCTTTTGGTCTACATCAAGGGCCTTCTTATATATGGTTGGGCTGCAAAATCTGTAGTGGCAGCCATAGGTTTTGAAACAGCCCTGTATGGCACCAAAGCGTGGGAGCGGCGTTATATATGGGTGTAGTGTTTTTCTTCATATAATCACTCGGCTCTCATACTGTTTATAGGCATTAAGTAGCGTATTTTTAAACTGCCTCCCGCAAACCATTTGAAGTTCCCAACCCATGCCTCCCACCACCCCCCTCATCCAAAAGACAATGCGGCAGCGTTACCTGCTGATAGGCTTAGGTTTACTTGTGCTTGCGGCTGTGGGAATAGCCGTTTACCTCACCTTTGTCAACCGTAGTCCCGACAATTGGATGACGCATTTCGAGGGAGTGGGCACAGGCTCTTCACCACGAATGGCCGACCTGAACCAAGATGGTGTGCTGGATGTGGTGATGGGGGCGGGAGGGGCAGAGAATCAGCCCAGTGATACGGCTGTCATCGCCATGGACGGTGCTACCGGCAAACTGCTCTGGCACGTTTCGGGCCGTAACCAGGTGGTGGGATCCCCGCTGTTTTATGACGTGACAGATGACGGCGTGCCGGACGTGTTCATAGGCGGGCGCACGGCGGAGTTGATGGCAGTTAACGGGGAAAGCGGAGCGGTGCTGTGGCGGTTTTTCCCTTACGACAATTCCATCAACCCCGCCGACTCCGGCATCTACAACTTCTACAACCCGCAGCTCATCCCCGACCAGGACGGAGACGGAAAGGAAGACCTGCTGATATCCAACGGCGGCGATTATACCGTGAAAGCCCACGACCCCAGAAGGCCCGCCGGGAAACTGCTGGTGGTTAGCAGCGGTAACGGCAGCATCATCGCAGAAGCGGAGGTGCCGGACGGCAGGGAAACCTATATGTCGGTGGTGAAAGCGAGCCTGCGGAACAACGGAACCGAGGATGTGATTTTCGGAACGGGGGGAGAGACCATCGGCGGCAGCCTGTACCGGACAACTCTGGCGGACATACTCGAAGGCGACATTTCGGATGCGGTGCTGCTGGCCACCGGCAAAAATAAAGGTTTTGTTGCTCCGCCTGCCCTGGCCGACCTCACCGGGGACGGTATATATGACATCATCGTGAATGCAGTGAACGGCCGCACCCTGGCCATCAACGGGGCAACTGACTCGCTGCTGTGGAGCGTGGCGTTGCCAGGCACCGAGATATACTCCACGCCAGCCGTAGGTTATTTTAATGGGGACGAGGTGCCGGATGTTTTCACCAACTACAGCATCGGGGTGTGGCCCATGATCAAGCGCTCCACGCAGCGGATGATAGACGGCAAAACAGGGGAAGTGCTGGCGACGGACACAGCCGGGATTTTCTCCTACGCTTCGCCGGTGGTGGCTGATTTCAACGACGACGGTTACGATGATGTGCTGCTGAGCGTGAACAGCCTGCTCCGCCTGAACCTGTACGACCACAGCAAGAGCCACATCAGCCAGCTGATGGTTTTTGATTTTAAAGAGGATATAACCTATCAGCTAGGCGACACCCTGCTCGGCAGCAACGTGGCCAGCACGCCGTGGCTCGGAGACATGGACGGAGACGGCAAACTGGATATCATCTCCAGCACCATCGAGCTGAACGGGCAGCGCAACGAAATCGACCTGCCCACCAACCTGCGGGTGTTTCACATCAAAACGCCTTTCCCTGCGAAAAACATAACGTGGGGAGGTTATATGGGCAGCCACTACGACGGGGTTTTCCGTGTGGAAAGAAGAGTGGCCAAGGTATCTGCTAAGTAAGGATCAAGCCAAGCGTTATATGGATATGTAGCTGCTGGAGTTATGTTGTAGTCAGTTTAAAACTAGCGCATTATCGCTGCGCAAGCATGTTCCAACCACCCCTGCCCCTCCTTATCCAAGGAGGGGAGTTTTTCTTACTATTTCTTTTTCCTTCCTCTTGGCAAAGGCCTAATTATATATGGCTATATATGGAGCGCTTATTTTGACGGCTATATCTTTAACTATAGTCTTTAAAGCTAGAGAAAGTAGCATCAGACGCCCCTCCTTAGCCAAAGAAGGGCAGGGGTGGTTGGATATATATGCTAAAATTATTTGACACTGAGCAAGTAAATTGAACAGGTGTACATATGGCTTATCGCTTTCTCATTATTTAATACTTTTGAGATTGGCGCAGCAGGACTATGCCATTTTAACGGATGTATCCCTATATTGTCTATCTCATATAGAACCAATTGAAAATGCCCCTGACGCGTAGAAACATAGGCCTGTTGCTGGCGCCGGTGCTGGCGTTGCTGGTGTGGTGGCTGACACCGGTTTTGCCGTATGAGGCGCGCGCGGTGGCCACCATCATGGCCTTCTGCCTCGTTTTCTGGATGACGGAGGTCATTCCCCTTTCCATGACGGCTTTTCTGGGGGTGCTGCTGGCGGTGCTGCTGGGCATCGCTGATATAAACACGGCTTTTCAGAACCTGGGCCACCCCATCATCCTGCTCTTCATCGGCAGTTTCCTGTTGGCCCGCTCCATGACGCGCCACGGCCTCGACAAGCGCATCGCTTTATATATCCTTTCACGCCCCTTTTTCCAGAAGAGCCTGTTCAGGCTGTTCCTGGGCTTCTCCTCCATTTCTTTCCTGCTCTCGATGTGGGTGAGCAACTCCGTGACGGTGGCCATGCTGCTGCCGCTGATGCTGGGCGTGACGCAACTGGTGTGCCAACCCGAGCAGGGGAGGAGCCCGGCCGTGTACTTCCTGCTAGGCATCGCCTACAGCGCCTCCATCGGGGGCATCAGCACCATCATCGGCTCACCGCCCAATTTGATAGGCGTCAATTATCTGGAGCAGCAGGGCATCACCATTGATTTTCTGGAGTGGATGCTGCTGGCGCTGCCCATCGCGCTGACCATGTACGGACTGATGGTGCTATACATGCACTTTTTTCTGAGGAAGTGCAGCTACAACCAAAGCACGGTGCAGGCCTATGTGGCCGAGCACCAGCAGCAGCAGCACAAACTGAAGCAGGGCGAAAAAGTGACGATGAGCGTGTTTTTGGTGGCAGTGGTGCTGTGGCTGTCGCCGGGTGTGTTTAACCTGTTGGGGCTGCAGGAGGCCTACGCGTTTATGAGCACCTACTTTGCCGAGAGCACCGTGGCCATCCTGGCAGCGCTGCTGCTTTTCCTGATTCCGCCGGGGCGGGAGAACAACGGCGAGGGAACCCTGACGGCACCCGACTTGGTGAAGATTGACTGGGACACGATTCTGCTCTTCGGCGGTGGCATGGCGCTGGGGCAACTGGTGGTTACCGCCGGCCTGGCCGACGTGATTGGCCGCAGCATCACCACCTTCGTGGACCCTGCGCAGCAAATGCTGCTGGTTTTTGGGCTGGTGACAATGGTCTTGCTGCTGACGGAGGTGAGTTCGAACACGGCGATCGCCATCACGTTTGTGCCCATTATCATCGGCGTGCTGCAGGGGCTGCATTTACCGTTGCTTTACCCGGTGCTTGGCGTGGTGGTGGCCTGCAGTTTTGCCTTTATGCTGCCTATCGCCACGCCTCCGAACGCCATCATATATGGGAGCAAGCAGGTGCCTGTCGGTGAGATGGTCCGGGCGGGCGTGTTCCTGAACGCTATCGGGAGCGTGGTGATTACCTTTTTTGTATTGCTCTATATAGGCTGAGGTAAGCGGCGGCCGGTTTTATAGCTGGCTGCAGTGCTTCCGGGCCGGGAATTTTCAGCTTCTCAAACAACCTTCAAAACACACTGATATTTTTTATGCAAAACCGCAAGACTTACCGCATTGCCGTGACGGCCGCCTGCTTTCTTTTTGCCGGGCTCAATGCTTACCAGATTATAAAGGGAGATTACAACGCACTGGATGTTTTCCTGTTGGTTATGTTCCTGATCTTCGGCTTCACCTATACCTACCTGCTGCTGCGGAAAGACCAGCGAAACTGAGGGGATATGGATGGGGAGGTATATAAAAGAAAAACCTGAGAGCCTATACTGTTCCTTCTGAACAATCAGACCCTCAGGTTCTCAACTTTTAGCCAAAGGTATCCATATATACGCAGGTGGATGAAGGTGGTTTGGCTTGCACTGTAAAATAAAAATCTTTTTGGCCTGTTCTACTGACGGAGTCTGCTTCCCTCCATGTACGGACTATCCAGAATTTTTACTAAATATATTAAGTTTTCTAAATCTTCGGGACGTGAATTACGTTATTTAGGTGGTTTACTTATACTTTTAACACATCCTATATAAAATTAAAGGCAATCTTTGCTGAGCCTTAGGCCTTATCCCATACCTCAACTTTTATGATTGATTTTTCTATTACCTCTTTAAAAGACAGATTTCGATCGCGTTATTATGCGCTGAGGGGCAAAGCCGATGCCTATGGCCCCTTTCACCAGCGTATTAGGCGCAGGCATACCTCTTTTTGGAATATGGCTGACGCAGAGGCTGTTCGCAATTCGCAGATGTCTGCCAGTGATGCGCTGGAGAAGTGGCAGGACGTGAAGAACTGGCAGCGCAAGCTGAGCAACAAGCACAACTCGCGGGAGTTCGCCAAGATGCACGGCTGTCGGGTGCCGGAGCTGTACTGGCGGGGGAGGGAGCCTAAAACGACAGACTTTGGCGCCCTGCCCGAGACATATGTCATCCGGCCCACCATCGGGCACTCCTCCGGCCTGGTGTTCCTGATGGACGGGCCGCTGAACCTGATGGACCAGAAAACCTACACCCCCGAGAGCATCCGGAGCACATTGCAGGAGGCCCTTGACCAAAACCCGGATCTGGAGTTTCTGGTGGAGGAGTTCCTGCGGGACGAGAAGGGAGAGCACCGCATCCCAGACGATTATAAGTTCTACATGTTTAACGGGGAGGTGGCCAGCATCCAGGTCATCAACAGGCTGGGGCCCTCGAGCGGGTACACCAGCTGCTACGACGAGAACTGGAACCTTATGCCGAGCGTGAATACCTACTACCCACAGGCCGATTACCAGCAGCCACCGCAATGCCTGCAGGATATGATAGCGCAGGCGAGGCTGCTGAGCAAATCGTATGGTATATTTGCCAGAATTGACTTTTATGCCACAGACAAGGGTGCTGTGTTCGGAGAGTTCACGCCGACACCATTCAAAGGCAAATTCTTCACGCCTGAAGCCGAGAAGATGTTTGTAGACTACTGGGACAAATATTGCGCAGGATTGGTATAAGATAGCCATATATAGCTAAACTACACCGGGTCCACATCCGCCACTACCCGGATGCCCTTAAAATCTGGGAGGAGCCGGAGGTTGAAGATCGCCTGCGCGATCTGGCCTTTGGCTGCTTTCAGGTTGGTGTTCTCGCGCGGCAGCTTAATGTGGATCTCCTGCAGGAACAGGTTCCGGATTTTGAAGATATAGGGTACCTCCGGCCCCAGCACCTGCTGCTTGCCCATGCGGTCCGCCAGGTCCTTGGCCAGCACGATGGCGGCGTTCTCCGTTATATGCTCCTCGGCATGCTTCACCGTGATCTTGATCATGCGCACAAACGGCGGGTAACCGAAGCGCAGGCGCTCCTCAATCTCGTGCTCGTACAGGCTCAGGTAATCGTTGTTGCGCACCTTCCGGAAGATCGGCTGCATGGGGTCGCGGGTCTGGATGATCACAGCGCCGGGCTTGCTCTTGCGACCGGCACGCCCGCTTACCTGCACAAACAGCTGGTACGCCCGCTCGTGCGCCCTGTAATCCGGGAAGTTGATGATGGTGTCTGCGTTTAGAATACCTACCAGGCTCACGTTCTCAAAGTCAAGGCCTTTGGTTACCATCTGCGTGCCCACCAGCACGTTGGTACGGCCAGTTTCAAAATCCGCGATAATCTGCTGGTAGCTGTTCTTTTTCTTGGTAGTGTCCAGGTCCATGCGCTGCACCTCGGCGTTGGGAAGCAGCAGCTTCAGTTCGTCCTCTACCTTTTCTGTGCCGAAGCCCATGCTTTTGAGGGTGGTGGCACCGCAGGCGGGGCAGTCGTGGGGCATGCGCTCGTGGTAGCCGCAGTAGTGGCAGCGCAGTTCGCTGTTGTACTTGTGGTAGGAGAGGCTCACGGCGCAGAACTTGCACTTAGGAATCCAGGAGCACTCGTCGCAGGAGATAAAAGGGGCATAGCCGCGTCGGTTCTGGAACAGGATCACCTGCTCCTGGCGCTGCAGCCGCTCTTCGATGGCTGTGAGCAGCTTACTTGAGAAGTGACTGTGCATGGTTTTGCGCTGCTGTTCTTCCCGTACGTTCACCAGCTCGATCTCCGGCATTTGCGCCTGCCCGAAGCGCTTGCTCATGGTCACCAGGCCCCAGCGGCCGGTCTTGCAGTTGTAGTAACTCTCGATGGCAGGCGTGGCCGAGCCCAGCAGCGTTTTCGCACCCTGGAGGTTGGCCATCACCAGCGAGGTTTCGCGGGCATTGTAGCGCGGCGCCGGGTCATATTGCTTGTAGCTGGCCTCATGCTCCTCATCCACGATCACCAGCGACAGGCTGTGGAAAGGCAGGAAGATGGACGACCGCACGCCCACCACCACCTGGAAGCGCCCCGACAGAATGCCCTGCCACACCTCGGCCCGCTCGTTGTCAGAGAACTTAGAATGGTATACCCCCAGCTTCTCGCCGAACACCTTCATCAGGCGCGTCACGATCTGGGCGGTGAGGGCGATTTCCGGCAGCAGGTACAGCACCTGCCCTCCGCCTTCCAGCGCGTGCTTGATCAGATCTATATATACCTCGGTTTTGCCGCTGCCCGTCACGCCGTGCAGCAGCACCGTGTCTTTCTCCTTGAACAGCCCCAGTATCTCGTCCTTCGCCTGCAACTGGTGCTCCGACAGCGCCATGGGCAGTTGCTGCGGCTCGTTGTCCATCGGGAAGCGCGACACGATCTGGTCGAACTGCTCCAGCACACCTTTCTTGATCAGGGTGTTGATGGAGGAGGCGGAGAGGTGTGGGTTGCCGGTGAGCGCGCTTTTCTCAATGCCCTTGTAGTTCAGGTGGATGTCCTGGTGCACGGGCACCTTCTGCAGGTAGTTCAGGAGGATGTCGAGTTGCTTGGGCTGCGGTGTGAGCTGGTTGAAGAGCTCTTCCAGCATGCCTTCTTCCTGCACAAAATGCTCGGTCAGGCGCACCTTCTTCACCACCTTCGGCGCGAACTTGTCGCTCACCTGCTCATATATGATAATCGCCTCTTTCTGGATGAGCGACTTGATGAACTTGTGGTAGTTGCGGAGCTGCAGCAGGTTACCGACTTCGGTAAACGTAAGTGCCTGGTTTTGCTGCAGCGCAAAGATGATTTTCTCCTCCTGCGGGGCAAAGATGATCTCGTCCTCCTCGGGGTTGTAGTGGGGGTGCAATTGTATCCGCGACTCGCTGCTCAGCTTCAGGGCCGACGGCAGCGCCGCGTTGATCACCTCGCCCAGCGTGCACATATAGTAGTCGGCCATCCACTTGAACAGCTTCAACTGTGGACCGGTCACGATGGGCGTGTCGTCGAGCACGTCCAGTATGTACTTGGCCTGGTAGTCGGCGGGGGCGTTTTCGTGTATGTCGGCCACAATGCAGCTCAGCACCTTTTTCGCCCCGAACTGCACAATCACGCGCGCGCCCACCAGCACCTCGTCGTTCATCTCGAACGGGATGCGGTAGGTATATAGCTTGGGCAACGGCAGCGGCAGGATCACATCGGCAAACAACGTGACGCGGTCCGTGGCCGGCTCAGGGGGGAAGTTGAAGTTCAGTAGCTCTGACAAGGGTGAATCGGTTTTGCCTTCCTGTGCAAAGGTCGTAAAAATTCGGGGATAGTATAGCATCGGTCCTTGCAAGTAAGCAGGCCCCGGGTATATGCGGAGAAGTCCTGCATATAACGTGAATCCAGGATTATAATGCCTAGGCTGCAAGGCGGTCCTGTTGCTGTTTGCCTGTTCTTGACAGGCGGCGATGCCTGCAGTTTGGGTTAATTGGTTCCGGCTGGATGTCTGGGTCTACCAGTCATAAACCTGAGAAGCTAAAAAGCCGGTTACAGGTAGCGCAGTTGCCATTTGGGCGAGATGAATAATCTTAAAAAAGAAAATGGTCCGGATAGAACTACAACTGTTGCTGCTGCGTTAAATCTACGTGAACCTTTAAGCACAACCCCGTATAGCACGAACTCTACACCTTATTCTGAAATCGGCCCACTCTTGAAATGGCCGCCCGGAAGTGTCCAACAACTAAAATGGTGATAATGAAACGTGCATTCTCTTTTACCCTGCTGTGGGTTTGCTTCTTACTGGCTTATCGCGCCAATGCCCAGTCCGGTCCTGATCAGCAAAAATGGCAACACAATTATGAGGAAGCAACCAAGCAGGCTGCGGCGGAACACAAGCCCATCCTGATGGTGTTTGCCGGCTCAGACTGGTGCAAGCCCTGCATCATGCTACGCAGAGAGGTTTGGGACACGCCCGAGTTCCGCGACTATGCCAAAGAGCACTTCGTGCTCCTGGAACTTGACTTTCCGCGCTTTAAGAAAAACCAGCTTCCGGCGGAACAGAAGAAAGATAATGAGCAATTGGCCGAACGGTACAACCAGGAAGGCGTCTTTCCGCTCGTTGTATTGACGGATGCGCAGGGGCAGGTGCTGGGGAAAACTGGTTACCAGCCGGGCGGCCCCGAAAAGTACATCTCGCACCTGGAGCAGCTCCTGCAGCACAATTAGCAAAACTTCTTCCAAGAGCGCATACATATATGCACAAGTTCATGAAAATAGGGTGCCTGCTGCTGGCAGTCATGGGCAGCGTGCAGGCGCAACAGGCAAAACCGGAGCTGAAGACGCAGAAAGAGGTGCTCTTGCTGATGGGCACTCGTTTTGAACTGGTGGCTGTGTCAGAGGATGAGCAGCTGGCGAAAGAGGCCATTGCGGCAGGTATAAAGGAGATACGGCGCATCGAGGCCCTCATTTCGGAGTGGCAGCCCACCTCCCAGACAAGCGCCATCAATCGGAGCGCGGGTGCCATGCCCGTGCCGGTGGACGAGGAACTGTATGAGCTCATCCGGCGCAGCATCCGCATTTCGGAGCTGACGGGCGGTGCCTTCGACATCACCTGGGCAGCAGCTGACAAGATATGGAAATTCGATGGCTCCATGACAGAAATGCCTTCACGGGCGGATGTCGAAAATTCAGTCCGGCACATTGGCTACCAGAAGATACGGCTGATACCGGAAACGCACAGCGTGTTCCTGAAAGAGGGAGGCATGAAGATTGGGTTCGGGGCTATTGGCAAAGGCTATGCCGCTAACCGCGCCCGCGACCTGATGCGGGGCATGGGCATTAAAAGCGGGGTGGTGAATGCGGCCGGAGACATGGTCACCTGGGGCAGGCAGGCCGATGGCCAGCCCTGGTTTGTAGGCATAGCCGACCCTGCCGAGAAAGACAAGGTTTTCTCCTGGCTCACCGCCGACGAGACAGCGGTGGTGACTTCCGGCAGCTATGAAAAATTCGCCGTGATAAACGGCAAGCGCTACGGGCACATCATCGACCCCCGTACCGGCTATCCCGTTACTGGTCTCAAGAGCGTCACCATCATTTGCCCGGACGCGGAACTGGCCGACGCGCTGGCTACTTCAGTTTTTGTGCTGGGCCGGGAAGAGGGTTTATACCTGATCAACCAGCTGAAAGGTGTGGAGTGCCTGCTGATTACGGACAAGGACGAAATAGTCACCTCCGACAACCTGCACCTGCACTACTACAAGAGCAAGCCACTACCCGGCAAAGCTGCCAAGGCCTCTAAAACTTAATCTATATGAAGTATATAAAAAGTGCTGTCGCGCTGGTCTTTGGCGTCATTTTGTTTGGCTCGCTCAGCGGCTGCGAGGTGGTCAGGCCTTATCAGAAAACATACCTGAATGAGGAGGAGATGAAACTGAGCGCCCGGAAGCTGGAATCCTTTGAGACGAATTTTCAATCGTACCGCGAAGGCGCCTCCGGCGCTAACGGCGGCAAAGTGGGAGGGGGGTGCGGATGCAACTGAGGTATATAGGGCTGCTGATGGCCTGCACGCTGACAACATCGGCCTTTGCCCAAAGCACGCCCGCACCAGCTCCGGCACGCCGCGTAAGGAAGCTTGATCCGGCAGAGGTAAACATCCTGGGCAGTTATTACAGCCAGGACGGCAACCATTCGCCCGTAACCGGAGGGACAGGCACCGAACAACTCACCGATGTGACGCCCGCCGTCATCGTGAACGTGCCGCTGGATACGGTGACCAACCTGAACGTGAACTTCGGGATGGATTTTTACTCTTCGGCTTCCTCCGATAAAATTGACTTCAATGTGTCGTCGGCCTCCAGTTCCGATCTGCGCACCCATCTCAATGTGGGCATCAGCCGCCGCAACAGCGCCACTCGTATCACCAGAAGCCTGACGCTTGGCGGCTCCACGGAGTACGATTACCAGTCGCTGTCGGTCGGTGCCGGCTGGGCGAAAGAGTCACGGGACGGGAACAGGGAACTCAGCCTGAACGCCACGGTCTATTATGATATATGGACACGCATATACCCCGCGGAACTGCGCAACAATGGGGAGGAACTCGTCAGCACAGACAAGCGGCAATCCTATAACCTGTCGGCCACGCTGGCGCAGGTGATCAACCAGAAAATGCAGGCCTCCCTCTCTACCGACCTGGTGTACCAGTCGGGATTGCTTTCCACGCCTTTCCACCGGGTATATTTCCGGGAGCAGGAAATGCCGCGCGTGGAGCAGCTGCCGGACCAGCGGCTGAAATACCCTGTGGGGCTGCGGGTGAATTACTACCTGAACGACTATGTGACCACGCGTTTCTTTTACCGGTTTTATGGCGATAGCTGGGGTGTGACGGCCCATACATTCGAGCTGGAGACACCGGTCAAGTTCGGGCCGTTCTTTTCCTTTTACCCTTTTTACCGCTTTCATACCCAGTCCGCCGCTGATTATTTTGACCCTTACAAAGAGCACAGCCTGAGCGAGGAATTTTACACCTCCGACTATGATCTCTCGGGCTTCAGCAGCCAAAAGGCAGGTATAGGGCTGCGCTATTCCCCGCTGTTTGGGATCAGGAGCCTGGGCTTGCCCTTTACCAAAAACAAGACCCTGTTCAAAGGGATAGAAGTGCGGTTCGGGAACTACTGGCGCAGCGACGGGCTCAAAGCCTTCATTATCAGCACAGACCTTAGCTTTACCATGCCGCACAAGTAGGAGCCATGTTGAGAAAAGGGAATGAAAGTGCTTGCATTTTGGGACACTGAAACGATGTCAACAGCTATATCCCCCTCAAACCTCCTTTGCGATGGCAAGAGCATCATTTTCTTTCAGGAGCACTAGCGTAAGGCTATGGTCTCTGCTGCTGCTGCTGTTACTGAACTGCCAGGCGCTGCAGGCCCAGACAAGCCCCATCTTAACGGATTCTTTAAACACTCACGTTCTTCTGCAGCATTGGTCCGGCGAGGAGGGGTATGCCTCTGCTGGTTTACTTAAAAAGACCCGGCAGTCCCCTGTTTTTATCGGAACTGCGCTCGTTGTAGTCGGGTCAGGAGTCTGGACGGCCACTTTTGCCCTGGCTGATGAGCCACTGCAGCAGTATGTCCAAAGCCACCGCTCCAATATGGCCGATAAAATGGCGTATATGGTGCAGCCGCTTGGTCGGCAGCAATACATGGCGCCCCTTGCCGGTGCAGCCTTTGCGGGTGGTCTGCTGTTGAACGATTCCAAATTGCAGAAGGCGGGGCTGGTGTCACTCGGAAGTATACTTGTCAGCGCCGGGATAACGGACATACTAAAAAATCAGTTTCACCGGCACAGGCCCAACGCCACCACCGAAAACCATATCTTCGACGGGCCCGTTCGCCAGACGGACAATACGTCCCTTCCCTCTGCCCATACCGCCACCGCATTTGCAGTGGCTACCTCTGTGGCGTCCGTGTATGGGTATGAGTACAAATATGTGCCCCCGATAGCCTATGGCATTGCCACGCTGGTAGGCGCTTCCCGCATAAACGACAACGTACATTGGGCCACTGATGTGATAGCAGGCGCCCTGGTGGGCTACCTTTCTGCGAAGGGAACTATATACCTGTATGAAATGGCCGATCAGAAATTGAAAATAAGAAGGCAGCGGCGGCTCCTGATTATGCCCCAGCCGGGTATTGGATCAGGGGGGCTAAGCGCGACGCTGGTATTTTAGGCATCATATCCATATCCTTCGGAACATGCGCGTTGAATTTTGCCCGCCCGCAGGCTCCCCTCCTTCGAGGAGTTGGGTGCAGCATATATAGAATACCTTCATGCGCTGTTTTCGGGTCATATTGGTATTATCCGTGCATCTGGATATCCAAAGTAATACCTGATCATATATACAGCCTTCCATAGCAACATTGCTTAGGCCATTCCCCTTTGGTTTAAAAAGAGAAAGCTATATATGGTAAAATCCTCAGGCGACATGGTATAACAGACACCTTGCCTCTGATCAGAGTCATCAGACGCATTTATGAACAACAGCCCTCAAAGCAATCGCCTAGTAAGCAATTACTCCCACGCCTTTACCCGCCGTCGCTAATGTGGACATGAAGGCGGCATTTTCCGGTCGCCGGGGGGCGCGGTAGGCGCTTTTAAGGTAATGGTGGCGTCTTCGGGGAAGGGAAGGGACTCGCCGGTCAAGGCAGACTCCTCTATCTGCGGGCTGGCCGGTTTAAGCAAGCGTGGATCGGCGGCAACATGCCTGCTAACCCTACCACTTGCCAGTTCCAGGGTAACTTTTTTATTACCCGGACCCATTCAGTAAAGCTACCATAACAAGGTTCTGATGTTTTATTAAACGCTTGATTGTTATTCTGTTATCATTTAAAAACGTATAAAGGAGAAAAGATTTTACTGGATAAAATAAATTCAGCAAATAAAATTTTTGGAAAGTGGGCGGCTCCCGGCTGAGGATGCAGCATGATTGAGTTAGTAGCGCAAATAACTGGTGTTAAATGTAAAAGCCATGAATGAAACTCTTAATATTTCGCATGCAGGAAGATCCACTTACTGGTATCTTCCATTGCTACTGGGCATTTTGTTTGTTGCCTTAGGGGTATGGGTCATTTTCACTCCCCTTGAATCTTATATAGCCTTGGCCATAATATTTGCAGTTACCTTTTTGATCTCGGGCATACTGGAGATCATGTATGCGATTTCTAACCGGCATGGGATACACAACTGGGGTTGGTCACTGGCGGTCGGTATAGTCGATTTAATCATAGGCGTCATGCTGGTTACAAAACCTGTGATTTCTATGGCTGTCCTTCCGATCTATGTAGGCTTTGGCATCCTTTTCCGCTCCGTTATGGCGATTGGCTGGGCATTTGAATTAAAACGGCGGGAGGTGCCTAACTGGGGATATTTGTTAGCTTTAGGTGTTTTAGGATTATTCTTTGCCTTTATAATGATTTTGAATCCTGTATTTGGCAGCCTAACCATTGTATTCTACACTGCGCTGGCTTTGATCTCCATTGGTGTGTTTCAGATCTCCCTGTCGCTTCGGCTCAAAAAGCTTCAGCGTAGTTTATAAACGACATATTATGGAAATGAGGCTGGGTTAAATAGACCAATGGCATCATTATATACTCATCCTGATAGGGCAAAAGGTATAGCATTCTCATATACGCTTGCGGAAAAGGGATTTGAAGCCAGCGCCAGGTATAGCATCACACCCTATATGACAGCCCCGGAAGCGTAAAGGTAGCGGCAGCGCCATGCAGTTGCCGTGTCAGGAATAACAAAATTCGGACGGCCTTTCTCTATGGACAAAATCCCGCTGAAAGGGAGAGAACTGCGGGGTGCCAACTATTGGCGCAGCGACGGTCTCAGGGCTTTTATTATCAGCACGGCCCTCAACTTCACGCCGCCTTCCAGAAAGTGACTTAAGACCCGGATCGCCAGGGAAGCAGGTGAGAGGCATGCCTGGTTAAAATGATTGCTGCTTTCTGCGAGCCCGCAGGTATATTTTGCCCAGTTCATTTACCAGCAGCGGTACCAATCCTAAGGTAAGGACCACTAACCAACCGGGGGTATCGAGCTTGGTCAGGTTGAAAGCTTTCCGCATAAAAGGCACGGCTATCACCACTAATTGCAGTGCCAGCCCCAGCATGATGGCGCCTATCAGGTACCTGTTCGAGAAAACGCCAAGCTGGAAAATGGATTTAGTCTGATGCCGCATGGCCAGGGCGTAAAAGAGCTGGCAGGCCACCAGCGTCATAAAGGCCAGGGTTCTGGCGTTCTCCAGCGTGGCGGCAGGGGCGGCATCATCAAAAGGGGTGTATCCGTGCTCGTAGTAGCCGAACCAGAAGGCAAAAATGGTGATCGCACCGATCAGAATGCCGCCCCCCAACACACGCCAGCCCGCAATGCCGGTAAAGAAGCTTTCGTTCGGGTTGCGGGGCTTTTCCTGCATCACATCCGGGTCGCCGGGGTCCATGCCCAGCGCGATGGCTGGCATGGTGTCCGTGAGCAGGTTGATCCAAAGGAGCTGGGTTGCGATCAGAGGCGCTTCCCAGCCAATCATCAGCGTAATGAACATGACCACCACCTCGCCCAGGTTACAGGTCAGCAGAAAGAGGACGGCTTTCCGGATGTTGTTGTAGATGTTTCTGCCCTGTTCGATGGCCGATACAATAGTGGCAAAATTATCATCGGTCAGAATCATGTCCGAAGCGTTTTTGGCCACGTCGGTGCCCGTAATGCCCATGGCCACCCCGATGTCAGCGGCGTTGAGCGAGGGCGCATCGTTCACGCCGTCTCCGGTCATCGAGACCACATTGCCATGCGCCTTGAGGGCACGCACAATTTTAACTTTATGTTCCGGCGAAACACGTGCGAAGATGCGGTAGTCGTTGACCTTTTCGCTGAATTCGTGCTCGCTTAGCCTGTCTATCTCCTGACCCGTAATGGCCTGGTCCAGGTTGTCGGCTATACCTAGTTCATGGGCGATGGCGAAGGCGGTGATCTTGTGGTCGCCCGTGATCATGATGGTCTTGATGCCCGCCTCTTTTGCCTTACGCACGGAGTCCTTCACCTCGGTTCTCGGAGGGTCCATCATCCCGACAAGCCCCAGCAAGATCAGGTCTTGCTCCATCTCATCGGGGCCAACCACTGTATCCACTGGCTTGTAGGCGACTCCCAGCGTGCGAAGGGCCTGCTCCGACATGCGGGCAGTCGCTTCCTGCACCTGCTGTTTGTGTTTCTCAGAAATCGGGACCACCTGCCCTTTTTCGTGTACATGCGTGGTCAGCTGCAGGAGGTTGTCGATAGCGCCTTTAGTGTACACCGTATATCTGCCGTTTTCCTCGTTCAGGGTCGACATCAGCTTCCGGCCCGAATCAAACGAAAACTCTTCAATGCGTTTGCTCTGCCTGCCCAGTGCTCGGCGGTCTAAACCTAAGTCGTCTCCCAGAATCAACAGGGCGATTTCGGTCGGGTCGCCGGTTCCTTCGCCGTTTTCGTAGGTGGCGTCGGAGCAGAGCACCATGGCTTTGGCGAGCAGGATGGCATCGTCGGTAGAGGGGTTTGCCTTTTCACGCTCCACGGCCACTTCCCCCTCGGAGTTAAAGTACCTCAGAACCGTCATCTTGTTCTGGGTGAGCGTGCCTGTTTTGTCGGAACAGATGATGTTGACAGAGCCTAGTGTCTCCACCGCTGGCAAACGCCTGATAATGGCGTTGTGTTTGGACATGCTCGTAACGCCGATCGAAAGCACAATGGCCACGATGGCGGCCAACCCCTCGGGTATGGAGGCCACGGCCAGCGAAACCGAAATGAGAAACATCTCCGCCAGGTCTCTCCCTTGCAGCAGGGCCACCGCAAAGATCAGCACGCAGATGCCGATCGCGAATTTGCCGAGCGATTTGCCGAGCTTGTTCAGCCGGATTTCCAGCGGGGTTTTAACATCCTCCTCGGTGTCGATGATGGTGGCGATCTTGCCCACCTCGGTTTGCATGCCTGTACCCACGACCACGCCCACGCCCCTGCCCGCCGTCACCAATGTGGACATGAAGGCGGCATTATCGCGGTCGCCGAGGGGCGTGTTGGGCGCTTTTAAGGTGATGGTGGCATCTTTGGGGGAGGGAACGGACTCGCCGGTCAGGGCAGACTCCTCTATCTGCAGATTGGCCGATTCAAGCAGGCGGAGGTCGGCGGCAATATACCTGCCAGCGTCCAGTATCAGTACATCGCCCGGTACTACGGTTTCAGAGTCAACCTCTTTCACGATGCCCTCACGGCGCACGAGGGCTTTGGGGGAGGCTATTTTTTGCAGCGCCTCGATGGCATTGCCCGCCTTCACTTCCTGCACCACACCCAATACCGCATTCAATATGATCACAGCCAGGATGATGATGGCGTCGATGTATTCGCCCATGAACACAGTGATGACCACCGCTGCGAGCAGCACATAGATGAGCCAGTCCTGAAGCTGCGCCAGGAATAGCTGCAAGATGCTCTTTTTCTTTTTTGCCGTCAGCTTGTTAGGGCCATACTTTTCCAGACGGACTTTCACTTCCGCTTCGGAAAGTCCCTGAGCAGGGTCTACTGCCAGATCTTTCAGAACAGCCTCTATTGATTTGGAGAACCACATGTCGTGCTATCGATTCGTGACGCCAATAAAATAAAGTTAGCGATAAGCAGTGACAGTTCGTTTACATCGGCTTCGGTTTCAACTTAAAAATCCGCAAGTGTTCCCAAAGCCCTGCGGCAGATTTCGCGGCCCAGTCCGATCTGGTTTTTGGTTTTATAAAATTCGAAATTGAAGCAGGAATTCACCGGTTTTTCCACCGGTGCATCGGGGGCATCTGCAGCAGTAAGCTGGTCCGGTGATCTTGCGTCATTTGGTAGGCCAGCAACAGAATGAGCGTGGTGAAAAATCACCGGAAGCGCTCTCGGCGTCTTGCCCGGTCAGTTGCAGCCACTTCCGAAGGGCCGCTTCCCACGCAGAGCCCTTCCATTCCTCGGTATTTGTACCAGGTTCTTCCTTCATCAGTATTTTATGGGGGTGTTCCGTGTCCTGTATGGTTGCGGCCGCCACGTGGTGCGCCTGTGCCCCGGGTATACCTTGGGCCATGTAAATGAGAGCCAGTCCGCGCATTTCGCCTTCCGGGGTGGTCTCGATTTCCAGCATTTCGAGCGCCCTCAGCCTTTTGTATTGCTCTTGCGAACTCTTCACCGAAATCCACTCGCCCAGGGCCATCGGCAAAGCAACGACCAGCAAACCGGCCATACCTCCAGCAACACGCCGCATTGACCATCGCTGGCACCCGCCACTCCCATCACCAGGCTCCTGCTGGTTACCAGTCCGTCGTTAGTGCCCAGTACGACAGCCCGCAGCGCGTTACCACCAATGGTGCCTTAGCCTTCTAAGCGGGAGATGTACTCGCCGGAGACCTTGCTTTTGTTGTTGAGCAGTGACTGCAAAGTTTTCACTTGTGTTGTGACAATCGGTAGTTGTTGTGTACCCGTATTTTTACTCTTTCTCTTTGTTTTTCAGCTTCATCAGCAGGGCATAGGCTCCCCTGGTCACGTAGGCCTGGCTTTCGGGGTGAAGCGTGGCGCTGGGCAGCAAAGCCGTATAGCCGTGTTCGGAGTTGCCGGTCTGTGCTTCCAGCATCTCAAAGATGCTGCTGTCCCGCGCCGCGAAAACGTATTGCTTGTTGCCGTAGCGCACAACGGCATCTTCGGGCAGGGTGTATGCTTGCTTGCTTTGCACCTCGATCTCCGCATTCATGAACATGCCGGGCACCAGCGAGAGATCTCCCTTCTCGAGGTGGCAGTGTACTTCCACGGCACGGTCGCCTGCTACATCCTTGCCTATATATATGACACTTGCAGGGTATTCTTTCTCTGGCTGGTTGGCCCGATGCGCCAGCACTTGCTGGCCAATCTCCAGCTTATCCAAATCCTTCTCAAAGACAGTGAGCATGAGGTGCAGATCGCGCGGGTCCACCAGTTCGAATAGCACATCCGTCGGCACGACGTACTTGCCAATGTTCACGTTCACTTTCGTCACATAGCCATCGATGGGGGAGTAGAGGCGCATGGTGCGGGTGAGCGTGCTCTCTGCGAGCCGGTCGGGGTTAACCCCGACCATGCGCAGTTTCTCTCCCAGCGCCTTCAGGAGCACCTGCTGGCTTTTGTAGTCGGCCTGTGTCTGCTGGTATACCTTGTCGCTGCTGGCCTTGCTCAGGTTCAGGTCGCGCTGGCGGTTATGTTCCTGCTCCAGGTATAACAGTCGGGCTTTGGCGGTGAGGTAATCCTGCTGCAACTCAATATAGGCCTGGTCTTCCAGCTCAGCCATCAACTGGCCTTTTTTCAGGTGCATGCCGGGCAGCAGGTCGGTTCTCTTGAGGTAGCCGCCCAGCGGCACGCTGACCGATACCAGGTTTTGCGGCGGCGCTTCCATCACGCCATTCACCTGCAGCACCGTGGCAATGGTTTTGCGTTTGGGTTTGGCTATTTCTACGTTTGCGTTCCTGAGTTGCGCTGGCGTGAGTTGCACCAGATTGGTCTCCTGCGGCGCTTCTGTAACGGTGGATTCAGACGGTTGCTCGCTACTGCAGCCGGTGAGCAGGGCAGCCGCAATAGAGTATATATAAAGTAGCTTTTTCATGGGGTTATCTTTTTCCGGTCAGGGCGTTGATCTCAAGGATGCTCTGGTTGTAGCTTCTGATAGCATCGAGGTAGCCAGTCTGGAGGGTAATGGCCTGGTTGGTGAGCAGCACCCACTCCAGGTAGTCGATCTCCCCGCCCCGGAACTGCTCGTCGGCTGTCTGGATGATGGACATGGCAGTGGGCAGGGCCGTCTGTTCGAAGTAGTCGAGGCTTTCGGTTGCCAGCTGGAACTGCTCCAGCGCCTTGCGCAGTTGCGTTTGCAGTGTCAGCTCTCCTGCGCTGTAGCTGTTGCGGGCGGTCTGCTCCCGTATCCTGGCGGCCTGTATCCGGGACTTCTGCGCACCAAAGAACAGCGGCACGCCCACTCCAAACTGCACGGCAGAAAAGCGATCGGAGCCAGTGAAATTCTTTTCCACGCCGTTCACATTCTGCAGGCCTCTGATGCTTTGGTTGTTGTAGCCCACCTGCAGGTCGGGGAGGAGTCTGGACTGTTCCACCCTGGTCTTCGCCCGGCTTACTTCCTGTTGCTGCTGCAGCAGTTCCAGGTAAGGGTGCTCGTCCACCGTTGCTGTATCGCCGGTTGCAGGCGGCGTCATTTTTAAGGGACGTGCAGCGGGAACATATACGGTATCCGTGCTGAGCAGCAACTGGAACTGTTGCTGCAGCCTGGCTATCTCCTGCTGCAGTTGCTTCAGCTGCAGGCTCACCTGCCCGCGCTGCGTCAGGGCCGTGTTTCTCTCGAGGATGTTGCTGGCGCCTTTTTCGAAGCGCAGTTCCGCGTTGCGCAGAAAGGTGGCGTACAGGCTGTCGGTGCGGAGCAGCAGCTTCTGCTTTTCGTGGGCATACAGCATGTCATAGTATACCTGCGTCACCTGCCATTGCAGTTCAAAAGCCGTCAATTCCGACTGCAGCATGCCCTGTTGCCACTCGCGCTGCAGCAGTTGCTTTTGCCGCATATACACCGTCGGGAAACTGATGCTTTGGGACACGCTGAAGCGGGTATCGCTGGATGTCGTGTTGATCTGTCCATACTCGCCGGACACCACAGTCTGTGGTACATCCCAGCCTGTTCCCTGCAGTTTCTGCAGCGAAGCTGCCTGCAGGCGCTCGTTCTGCAGCGGGAGGTTTTGGTGAAGTGTCTTTGCAACAGCTTTTTCCAGCGTGATGGGCTGCTGTGCGGAGGCCAGGTTCGGGAGGAGGAGCAGGAGGATGATGCCGACAGTAGTGGCAACCGGTTTGTCTACTTCCTTGTCGTGGTGCGCGGCTTTCTCAAAAAGGATGTAAAGCGAGGGGAGCACAAACAGGGTCAGAAAGGTGGCTACGATCAAACCACCGATCACCACCGTTGCCAGCGGTCGCTGCACTTCGGCCCCGGCGCCCATACTCAGGGCCATGGGGAGAAAGCCCATGCTGGCCACCGATGCTGTCATCAGCACCGGGCGCAGGCGTGTTTTAGTGCCTTCCAGCACGATTTCCTGCAGGGTGAGTCCTCCGGCGAGCCGGAGCCTGTTAAACTCAGCGATCATCACAATCCCGTTGAGCACGGCCACCCCGAACAAGGCGATAAAACCAACGCCAGCCGAAATACTAAAGGGCATGTCCCGTAGCCAGAGGGCAAATATCCCGCCGATGGCTGACAGAGGTATAGCGGAGTATATGAGCAGGCCGTAGCGCACCGAACGGAAGGCAAAGTAGAGCAGCAGGAAAATAAGTGCCAGTGATATGGGCACGGCCACCGTCAGGCGCTTACGGGCGGCTTCCAGGTTCTCGAATTCACCGCCATACACCACGTAGTAGCCGGGCGGCAGGGCCAGTTGCTGCGCTACTTTTTGCTGCAGCTCGTCCACGATGCTTTGCACATCGCGGCCACGCACGTTAAAGCCCACCATGATGCGGCGCTTGGCATCCTCGCGCTGTATCTGGTAAGGGCCTTCCTGTAGTTGCACATCAGCCAGTAGGTAGAGGGGCACCTGTTGCCCGGAAGGCGTCGGGACGAGCAGATTCTGCACGTCGTTCAGGTTCTGGCGCAGTTCTCCCTGCAGGCGTACCACCAGGTCAAAACGCCGCTCCCCTTCAAACACCAGCCCGCTGCTCACACCGGCAAAAGCGGCATTTACGGTCCGGTTGATATCGGCGATATTGGAGCCGTGTTGGGCAATGGCGGCATGGTTATACCGGATCACGATCTGCGGCATACCTGTCACCGTCTCCACGTACAGGTCGGTAGCGCCTTCTACGGTGGTGGCCAGCTCGCCTAAGCGGCTGGCGTAGCGGGCGAGCGTGTCCAGGTCCTCCCCGAAAATCTTACAGACCACATCCTGGCGGGCGCCCGTCATCAGTTCGTTAAAGCGCATCTGCACCGGGTACTGGAAACCAGCAGTTATACCAGGCACCTCCTGTATGGCATCGCCCATTTTCTCTGCCAGCTCATCAAAAGACGTGGCAGAAGTCCATTCGGCTTTGGGCTTCAGGATCACCATCATGTCGCTGGCTTCGATCGGCATCGGGTCGGTCGGTATTTCGCCGGAGCCGATCTTGGTCACCACTTTCTCTACTTCCGGAAAACGATCGAGCAGTATACCCGATGCCTGTTGCGTGGCTTTGATCGTAGTGTTCAGGTTGCTGCCTGTCAGTACACGGGTATCCACGGCAAAGTCGCCTTCCTCCAGCGCAGGTATAAACTCACCGCCCAGCGACATCAGCACCAGCACCGCCCCGGCAAACAGCAGCACCGCCCCGGTTATCACCATTTTGGGAAACTCGATCACGCGGCGCAGGCGCTTCTGGTAAAAATTCTCTATCCGGGCCATCATTTTGTCAGAGAACGTGTCCTTGTGGCTGATCTTCTTGCTCAGGAACAGCGCGCTCATCATCGGCACGTAAGTCAGCGACAGGATGGCAGCACCGATCAGGGCGAAGGATACGGTTTGCGCCATAGGCCGGAACATTTTGCCTTCTATACCTACCAGCGCCATGATCGGCAGGTATACGATCAGGATGATGATCTGCCCGAAGATGGCGCTGTTCATCATGCGGCTGGCCGATTGCTGCACCGTGTCATCCATTTCGGGCTGAGACAGACGGGTGGTGGTGGCAAAGCGCTTGTTAAAGTGAAAGGTATGGAGCACCGCCTCCACAATGATCACGGCACCGTCCACGATCAGGCCAAAGTCCAGCGCACCCAGGCTCATCAGGTTGCCGCTCACGCCAAAGGTGTTCATCATGGTAACGGCAAAGAGCATGGAGAGGGGAATAACAGAAGCCACGATCAGGCCTGCCCGCAGGTTGCCCAAAAACAGGACCAGCACAAACACCACGATCAGGGCACCTTCCAGCAGGTTTTTTTCCACGGTGCTGATGGCATTGTTCACCATCTTGGTCCGGTCCAGGAACGGCTCGATCACGACGCCTTCCGGCAGCGACTCGCGTATCTGATCAATGCGCGCCTTCACGTTCTGGATGACTTCATTGCTGTTGGCGCCCTTCAGCATCATCACCACGGCACCCGCCACTTCGCCCTGATCGTTGTAGGTCATGGCCCCGAAGCGGTTGGCATGGCCATAGCCTACTTCCGCCACATCGCGCAGGTATAGGGGCGTGCCGCTTTCTGTGTTCTTAACGGCAATGCCCCGGATGTCCTCCAGGCTGCCCAGCAGGCCCTCGCTGCGGATGAAGAGCACGGCGTCGCCTTTGTCGATGTAGGAGCCGCCGGTGTTCTGGTTGTTATTCTCCAGCGCCGTGAACACGTCTGAGATTGTCAGGCCGTAGGATTTGAGCCGGGCGGGGTCGATGGCAATTTCATATTGCTTCAAATAACCGCCAAAGCTGCTCACATCGGCCACACCGGGCACACCCAGGAGTTGCCGCCGCACGATCCAGTCCTGTATCGTGCGGAGTTCCATGGCATCGTACTTGCCCTCGTAGCCCTTTTCGGGACGCACCACGTACTGGTAAATCTCACCGAGGCCGGTGGTGACAGGCCCCAGTTCCGGCGTACCTACGCCTGCCGGAATCTGCTGCTGCACCGTTTGCAGCCGCTCCGCCACCTGCTGCCGGGCCCAGTACACATCCACCCCGTCCTCAAACACAATGGTGACCAGCGAAAGGCCGAAGCGGGAGAAACTGCGGATTTCTTTGATGCCGGGGATGTTGCTGTTGGCCTGCTCGACCGGAAAGGTGACTAGGCGCTCGATGTCGGGTGCGCCCAGTGAGGGCGCCACTGTGATGACCTGCACCTGGTTGTTGGTGATATCAGGTACTGCATCGATGGGCAACCGCATGAGGTTATATATACCCATCACGATTAACCCGATCACGAGTAAACCGATGATGAGCTTGTTCTGTATCGAAAAGGATATGATCCTGTTCAGCATGGCTTCTATAGCTTCACCGTCATCTTTCGCTGGCGTCGCTGTGCGCCTGCTGGCTTATCTGCTGGTCCGACTGCAACTCCGTATGCCTGATTTGTCCGCCCAGGTAGCCGACGCGCGCCATGGCCGCGAACGCCAGCAGCGTGAGGAGAGTGGCTATACTGAAAGGTACTTTGGAGGAATTACGGTACTGCAGCAGCAAGGCGGCCAGGGAGGCAATGCCTGCAGCGGCCATCACCCAAATAGCCAGTTCTGCGGCCTCTTCGTGTTCCTCCAAGGCGCTCTCTGATATGCCCGGCACATTTTCCACCCGCTCTTCGGCAGGTTCCCCGGTCAGGTACACCGGCACTGCCATGACTGTCATGGCCATGACGATGACGGCCGCTACCGCCTGTATGGTTTTCTGATTTCGCGCCATGCCCCAGAGCATGACGCCGCCGCCGATCAGGGTCCCGATGATCGGGAAATGATTCAGCAGCAGGTGAAGGTGTGTTAAGTCCATTGCTGTAGGTTAGAGATGTTGTTATATGGGTACGGCCGCTAAGTCGCGCTCACTTTTCTTAGGCATTTGTTCCCGGCTTTTTGGCAGCGTCTGCCAGCAGCAGTAAAGTTCATGTGCTTTTTTAATGCCCGGTTCTCATTTTCATGTCCATCTGCTTTTGATGAACATGGTAAATATACTATGGCATGGATTAATTTTATATGATTAAAATCATATCCATAAATGACCTTTAAACATTCTTTTGGGGATAATCCGGAACTTCAGGATTTTTCGGGATACTTTCTGTCCTTCTTTTTAGAACTTCCAAAAGGAATTCTCCTGATGCATGGGTTCCATGCTATTCACAGAAAAGTTAGAATGGAGTTCGAACATATGCTAGCCTGCACTGTCTGCGTATTCTCAGCACGCCTTTTACTTCACCTGCGATTTATCCACCCGTGCGGGCGTGTCTTCTCCGTTTACCACACCCACTGAGGCGAGGGCGATGGCTTTGATCATGTTGGTGAGGTGCGCCAGGTCCAGTTGCTCCAGTTCGTCGTTTACGGTGTGGTAGGTGGTGTCCTGGTCTATCTGCACCGAGGAGATGGTGTGCGCCGGAACGCCTAGGCGGGCGAGGGTGGCGTTGTCGGAGCGGTAGAAGAGGTTCTGCTCGGGGTAAGGGTCGGGGTGGATGTCGTAGGCGGTGCCTTCCAGCCTCTTCTGCATCAGCGGGCCCAGGTCAGAGCGCTCGAAGCCGGTGAGATAGGCAGTGTTGGGCCCGAACTTGGAAGGCTTGCCCACCATCTCGATGTTGAACATGGCCACGATCTGGTCCGGGTTCAGCTGCTCCGAGAAGTACCGGGAGCCGAGGCCGCCCATCTCTTCGGCCGCAAAGGCCACAAACAGCAGAGTGCGCTCGGGCTGTGGCTGCTGCTTGTAGTAGTCGGCCAGCATGATCATGGCGGTGGTGCCGGCGGCATCGTCGTCGGCGCCGTTGGCAATGCTGTCGCCCGCCTCCGGCTCCTGTATGCCGATATGGTCATAATGGGCCGAGAACACGACGTACTCGTTCTTGCGCCTGCCCTCTATCAAGCCGCCCACATTGGTGAGTTGCAGTTGCTCCACTTTGTTCTCTACTTCTATCTGGTAGCCGGAGGCAGCTTGCTCGTCCGTCAGGACAAACACTTTGCTGCCGCTCTGGCCGAGCTGCTGCTTTACCGTGCCGCTGCCCATATAGTGCCGGTAGCGGCCGAAGAGTTCCGCTTGCTTCGGATGCACCAGCACCAGCACGTCCTCCGGCGCCTCATTCAACTCACTGACCACGGCCCTTAAATCGTCCTTCTCGCTTACGACCAGCACCTTCCGTTTTTCTTTCCCGGTCCACTCCAGCTCCGCTTTATCCGTGATGGCAAACACGTGCTCCGGCTTTATCATTTTCCCGTTCAGTGTTGCCTCCTGCTGCTGGGGCAGCACGCGGTACATGGAGAAGGTTTGCCTCAGGTCATCTTCCCCGGGCAAAGGCTTCAGGCCAATGCGCTGAAACTCGTTCACTATAAAATCGGCGGCCTTCTCGATGCCCGGTGTGAAGGACGCGCGGCCCTGCATGTCATCGGCGCTCAGGGTCTGCACGATGCGGGAGGTTTCGGCCTGGGTGATAGGGGCCAGATTCTGGGCGGCTACCGTGTTGAGGCCGCAGGCAAGGGCAAGCAGGTTATATATGAATTTGTTCATTGTTATGATTATAGGAAAGATAGATAGCTTTACTTGGCGTCGCGCAGCAGTTTATATATGGACAGAAGTAAGAGCCCAATCAATAGTTACCGTTGGCTAATGAAGCCAGGCTGCAATTTACTTACAAAATATGACTCACCTAGCCCTCCTCGGAGGGGTTAGGGGTGCGTTTCCAGATCTTGAAATCCGCCAGTTTTACATAGCGCTACCTGCTGTTTATATAGGTCTGAGACAAAGTTTGCGCCTGACAAAGACAACCCATATATGGCGCTGCCACCGCGGAGGCTGCCGGCTCTATATGACCAGCTATATATGAATTGTGTCCATCGCTTCTGGTGCAGCCATATAGCCTATATGAAACCGCGGCTACTACTCCTGCTGCAGCCACTCGCGCTGCAGCAGGCTATATACCTCCAGGTCGTGGAAGCGCCCGTTCAGGTACTCGCCGTCGCGCTGCACACCCTCTAAGGTGAATCCTAATTTTTTGGGGATATTGCTGCTCCGGATGTTGCCGACGCCCGTCTTTATCTGTATCCGGTTCAGGCCCATCTCCCCGAACGCGTACTGCAGCAGGGCACTGCAGGAGCGGCGCATGATGCCCTGGCCCTGCAAATCGCCGGAGAGCCAGTAGCCTATTTCTGCCCTGCGGTTTACGTGGTCGATTTCCTTGAAGCCGATAATGCCCGCGATGCTTTTCTGATACAGGATGACATATACCTGCTCAGCGGTGTTTTTGCTGTCTGTCACGGCGCGCAGGTAGGCCTTCGTGTCCAGCACCGACTGGCTGAAGTCAATGAAGGGGAGCCACTCCCGCAAATATGCGCGGTGCGCGTCGATGAGGCGGTATAAAAAAGGCGCGTCCTCCACTGTGGCCAGCCGCAGGTAAAGGTCTGTGTCTACGGTAATGTAGTTGGTGTAGGAGCTTATTTTCATAGGTTGGGCTTTGAATGAGGTTCTGATAAAGAGGCTGAGCAGCTTCTCAGCAGCAGAGTGTGCTGCTGCATACCAATATTGGGGCAGGCATTCCTGCTTATATATGATTGTATATATATATGGCTACAGGTTTTGCTTTTTGAGCTCGGAGACAGCATAGTCGGCGGCTCTGGCCGTCAGGGCCATATATAAGATGGACGGGCTCTGGTTGCCGGTGCTGGTCATGCAGGCGCCGTCGGTCACGAACACGTTTTTAGCGTGGTGCAGCTGGTTCCATTCGTTCAGCAAGGAGGTTTTAGCGTCTCTTCCCATCCGCACGCCGCCCATCTCGTGGATGTCGAGGCCGGGCGCCTGCTTGTTGTCGTGGGTGTGGATGTCGGTGCAGCCCGCCTTTTCCAGCATCTCGCGGCTCTGCGTCAGGAAGTCCTGTATCATCTTCTCGTCGTTGTCGTCGTAGCCCACCGAGGTGACGAGCAAAGGAATTCCCCACTGGTCTTTCTTGTCTTTGCTCAGCCTGACATGGTTGCTTTCCTTCATGATGGTCTCGCCCTGCATGTACATATAGACCCCCCAGTTCGGGGCGGGCTGCGTCAGCATTTCCTTGTAGTCCGCGCCGATGCCCACCTCGTCCGGCACCTGGTTCGTTCGGGACCGGTAGCCGCTCATAAACGTGGTGAAGCCCCCGACATAATCGGTGTCCTGCTGGTGCAGGTTGCGGTAGTTGGCGATGATAGGCTCTGTGGGGTTGCGGCCAAAATAGTACTTGTCTTCAAAGCCCTCGACGGTGGCACCCGCCGAGCCCCTGTACAGATGGAAGCCGATGTGCTTGCCCAGCAGCCCGTTGTCGTTGCCGAGGCCATTGGGGAAACGGTTGCTGGTGGAGTGGAGCAGGATGAGGTTGCTGTTCAGCGCGGAGGCATTCAGGAAAATGACCTTGGCGAAATATTCGGTGGCCTCTTTGGTGTTGGTATCAATCACCCGCACGCCGGTGGCTTTGCCTTTGGCCTCGTCATATATAAGCGAATGCACCACCGAAAACGGGCGGATGGTGAGGTTGCCGGTTTTGGCCGCCCACGGCAGCGTAGACGACACCGAACTGAAGTAGCCGCCGTAGGGGCAGCCGCGCATGCACAGGTTGCGGGCCTGGCACTTTCCGCGGCCCTGCTGCAGGTGGATGTCCTGAGGCTGCGAGAGGTGCGCCCACCGGCCCTGCACGAGGTAGCGGTTGCCGTAATGCTCCAGAAAACTTTTCTGCAACGCTTTCTCCACGCAGTTCAGCTCGAACGGAGGCAGGAACTCGCCGTCGGGCATGGCTTCCACACCATCGTTGTTGCCGCAAACCCCGATGAATTTTTCGACATGGGAGTACCAGGAGGCTACATCCTTATACCGGATGGGCCAGTCGAGGCCGTAGCCGAAGCGGGCGGGGCTGCTGAACTCAAAATCGCTCCACCGCTGGCAGGCGCGGCCCCAGGTCAGGGATTTCCCGCCCACCTGGTAGCCCCGTATCCAGTCGAAGGGCTTCTCCTGCACATAGGGGTGGTCTTTGTCTTTGATGAAAAAGTGAGCGGTGTCTTCCCCGAACCCGGCGGCCTTGCTGATCAGCGGGTTCTCCTCCAGAAACTCCCGCGTCATCCGGCCCCGGTGCTCAAACTCCCAGGGGTTCATGGTGGCGGTGGGGTAGTCTTTGTTGTGCTCGACGTTCCTGCCGCGCTCCAGCACCAGTGTTTTGAGGCCCTTTTCACAAAGCTCCTTGGCAGCCCACCCGCCGCTGATGCCCGACCCGATGACAATGGCGTCGTACGTATGCTGCGCGGTTCCCGGGCCGTTGATGTTATGCGTTGCTTGCTGCATTTACAGTTCCTGTTTCTGTTTTTTATGGCTTTTTCTTCAGGAGAAAGTATAAAGTAAGAATTTTCAGAAGATTTTACATGCTTTGCTTTCTGAATTGTTGTGGAAGGTGCCTGGATATATATGGAATGTTTATTTTATGGATTGAATTAGGAGCCTTAGCGGATGCCCTTTATCTTAGTTAGCAGGAAAGTTTACTGCATAAATGGTTCTAAACATAGAGCGGAAGTATTTAAAAGTTGCTATATAATAGGTAGTACCACTTCCGCACATAGTGCAGATAACCGTAGATTCACATATATCTGAGAGTTGGCCGTGATTGTGGATTTACAGTTTTAAAAGTGGCGTGTCTTTCGGGCTTTTAAGGGGCTGGATGGCATCAAAGGCCATTAAAGCTAAGGCAACTTGCTCGGGAAAGAACCAAAGGCATAAATGGAATTTGGGCCGGAGAAGTCTTGCTTCGGCGATGCCGGGAGAAAGCGCGTGCTTTCGGACGGAAGCGTCCAGGCAAGACTGTGGTGGGCGAAGTTATACCTGCCAAATGACAAAGTCAAGTATAGAACTTCGCCCGAGTGGTTCTTTCCCGAGCAAGTTGCCGGCAATAGAGAGGCCAATGATTAGTTCGTCATTCTTTTTATTGCAGGCCAGCCCGGCGCCTGCGGCAACGTCGCTAATACCCCGCTATTAACGGCATTGCCTCCGGCTAAAGCGCCACTTAGAAAGTGATTTTAAATTGGTGTAAATTCCCACAACCATCCGGGTTGTTTTCCCTTATTAAAAACACGCAGAGCCGGGAGAAAAAAGGGAAAAACAACCCCGACCAACACTGCCCATAAGACATTGAATCAAGTCAGACAAGCTTCACCGTCTTATGGCCGGTTCCGTTGGGCAATACATAAAGCAAATAAAATATAGAATTCCGTTACCATTCTACTCAACATTACAAACTATGCTGCAGTGCAGGCATCGAAAATTTAAGCAATGAGAAAAAAGAGAAGCTACAGAAAATTTATTCCTGTTATATTCATTGCAGTAGCGGTTCTCTTTTTCCTGAGTAAGGTATATGAGAAGGACAAAAGGACTGAATACTACTCGTCAGGAGAAATCAAACAAGAGTACTATGTGAATAGTG
This sequence comes from Pontibacter russatus, assembly GCF_009931655.1. NCBI lineage: Bacteria > Pseudomonadati > Bacteroidota > Cytophagia > Cytophagales > Hymenobacteraceae > Pontibacter > Pontibacter russatus. The sequence goes on from NZ_CP047984.1 coordinate 4,061,850, forward strand.
AGGGTGGAGCAGACGGTAGATTAACCGAGTACTTTGAAGGAGGAAGCATTTCTTCTCTGGTTGACTTCAAAGACGGAAAGCAGCATGGTTGGTCACAGTTCTTCCACAAGAATGGGACAATGCGTAAGAAAACTTATTTTGAAAATGGTGTGCAGCAGGACACGCTTGTGACTTTCTATAGTGACGGTGTCGTAGAGACAGCCTTTTCAATCAGAGACGGTAAAAAACATGGTCATTATGTTTATTACTTTGGAAACAGTAAGAAGAAGGAAGAAGGAATCTACCAAAATGACAAGTTGGAAGGTGAAGTCGTTTCCTACAATAACAGTGGGCAAGTAGCGGCAAGGGGTTATTATGACTCAGGCGCACGCTACGCATTAATAAGGGATGCAAACGGTACGCAGGAGTATATTAGTTTCCCAGCAGGTTTCAACGTGACCATGCCCTCAAGCTTTAAGCTGGACTCGGTCAGCTCGAATACATTTGCTTTATTCAAGAATAAGGAGGAAGGTATTAGTCTGATGATGGGTGCAAATGCAAGCTCTCAGCCATTAAGCATTGAAGTTAGCAAGCAAACAAAAGAGGCACAAGGCGCAAACAATCTAAAAGAAGTTAGCATGGAAGAAATGGTGATTGGTGATGTGAAGGCCCAGTCTGTTGTGCTGTTAAATAATGATTCAAATGAGTATTTAAACTTGTTCTTTCTTAAAAAGGATGACACCTTGATTAACATCTACTTCTTTGTGCCAGCCTCAAAAATGGCAGAGCATGAAAGCAGTATGCATGAAATACTAAAAAGCTTCTCATTTGAGGCAGCATGATTGAGCACTCTGATTCCTTGGTTTAAGAATTGCAATGCCCAACCACGTGTAGACTCTATGCTTCGGCTACGCCTTGCACATCGTCTACACAAGCACGTTAGTGGTCATTCCTCAAATTAGAAATTCTAATTAATTTCCCGAGTTAACACCAGCCATTTCTATATAAATTTTTGTAATTTCTGGTATGATAACTAATTCACCAAATTGTGTTTGGAAGAAAAGACATAAAGCATGACCTTTTTGAAGGTACTCGACCTGCTTCGAAAGGAAAAAACGGCGAATTAGATTTACCGATATTATATTTCAGGAATGATTATGCTTATGCCTGTTTTACGGCCGATGCCGAAAAAGTGAAGCATTTTCTGCCATCGGATAAATTGCACCTGATTAAAATATCCCAAAAACGTTGCGTAATTTCTATAGCTGTTTCAAATTTCATTCATACAACAATAGGTTCCTATGGGGAGATAGCTATTGGCATTCCGGTAACATTTAATAAGAAACAGAAGGGCTTGTTGTCGCTTATCCGTCAATCACAGGACCCGGCTTTTGGTATACTTATACAGCATTTACCGGTAACATCCCAAGCGGCTTTAATTGCTGGAAGGTCAGAATGGGGATACCCAAAGTTTATTGCTGACATGAATTTTCAATGCAACACAAACACCTATGGGTGTAATCTTTCATCTGACGGGAAAAAGATTTTTGATATACAGATGGATAAGCGTGGGTTTTTAATGCGTGACGACAGACCCCTTGTATGTTTTGGTGTACAAAACGGCAATTTGATTAAAGAAATTAATCCGGCTTCTGGCATATCAGCGGTTAACTTCAATATTTCCGGTATATCTACATTAAATGTTTATTCCGGTCATCCCATGTCTGATGATTGGCTAAGTATAAATCCTTCTAAAAAGCCCTTTATGGTTGTGTTCAATCATTCACATCAGGTTTATCTCCCGGAAGGAACTATCATTGAGACCGGCGTTCGTCCAAATGACGGAAATGTTTTCTTAAATGGCGGGAAAGATGGAATACATACCGTATGTTACAATGGTACTATTTATGAGCTCACAAACGCAAGTAAAGATACCATGATATGTAATATAAAATAATAACGAACCACTAACCACACCTAAAAAGCACTAAAGCACTTTTTAGCCTTGTCCGTTAAATAAATTTTGATTCAACAATCATATCCATTAATCCAGTCCCTAAACTAAGTTAATGTATTGCAACTTGCTGATATATAAATAAAAGCACAAGCATAATTGTGATGTATAGCAACATTCACTGATGAAGTCTCCTGCCGCCGATGCCTCTCAGATAAAACTGGAAAAGCTATCATGCTGTGCGAAGAGTACAATATAGTTGCAATTCACAGATTATATAGATTGCAGCTTTATGCATGCATAGCAAACTGCCATCGTGCTTCTCAGTTTATCTGCTTCCGGAAACCGCTTTGCCCGCCGCGCTTTCCTTTGCCGCTGCCGAGGTTTTTGCTTCGGATGCCGCCACTGCTTTTCGGACTTCCTTTCCCGGCGATGGCTTTTAGCTGCGTTACTTCCTCCGGTGTCAGTTCGCAGTACTCGCCGGGCTGCAGGTTGCCGAGGCTGAGCGATCCGATAGCCGGGCGTATGAGACGCAGCGTGGGATAGCCCACGGCGGCCGTCATGCGGCGCACCTGCCGGTTCATGCCCTGCGCAATCTTGATTTCCAGCCAGGTGGTCGGGATGTTCGCCCGGAAGCGGATGGGAGTGGAGCGCTCCCATACCTGCGGCTCCTCCTCCAAGAGCCGCACTTTGGCCGGGGCTGTTTTCGTCTCTTTGATGCGCACACCCAACCGAAGCCTTGTCAGGGCTTCATCCGTCGGAGTGCCTTCTACCTGCACCCAGTAGGTTTTCTCTACCTTAAACTGCGGGTCGGAGAGGCGGTGCTGCAGCGTTTTGTCGTCGGTGAGCAGCACGAGGCCCTCGCTGTCGTAGTCGAGGCGGCCGACGGGATATATGCCAGGTACTTCCACGTAATCTTTCAGCGTGGCGCGGCCGGCCTCATCGGTAAACTGCGTGAGCACTTCGTAAGGCTTGTTCAGGAGGTAGTATTTCAAGGAATTAGAAATTAAAAATTAGAAATTATGAATTAGGGTTAGCCTGCGCTTGCGCCCAGGTTGCTTTCAAATCTTCAAATTCGGGGCGCAGCAGCGAGAACAGCACCGAGTCTTCCAGCACCTCGTTCACCATATAATGGTTGCGGAGGAGGCCTTCCTTTTTGAAGCCGTAGCGCTTAAGCAGTTGCAGCGAGGGCACGTTGCGCGGCGAGGCCAGCGCCTCCACCCGGTACAGGCCCATCTGCTCGAACCCATACGCCAGCACGGCCCGCAGAGCCTCCGTCATCAGTCCTTTGTTTTTATGGGCTTCGCTCGTGAGGATATAACCAATCTCTGCCCGCCGGTGCGTCGGTACCCAGGTATGGAAATCGCAGCGGCCAATCACCTGTCTGTCCTGCTTATCCAGCAGGTGGAAGTTTTGGAAGGAAGTAAAGTAAGTGGTCATCCCTTCGTCAAACCGCCGTTTCGCCTCTTCATATTCCGCTGGGGTGGACAAGCCAAGGTACGCTTTTATCTCCCGTTCGCTGCACGACCTGAAAAGCCTGCCATATAGGTCCGGCGTCAGCTCCCGCAGGAGCAGCCGCTCTGTTTCAAGCAGCGTGGGAGCAGGAAGCATTGCCAGCATATAATTTAAAAGGGAAACAGGTATCAGGACAAAAGACGTAAGACTTTAAACGCTGGTAAGGCTCCTATATATAGAAGCCTTACGCAAGACATACTTTGTCCCCCTTTGAAGGGGGTGAGGGGGATAACACCACTTGTAGGCAATCATATCACGAGATAGTGTTCGGAACTATTCCTATATTAAGCCAGAGCAGTTTGGGTACTCCCAGCCGCCTCTCATCCACCTGCCCACTTCAAAGAGGGGCTTTCTCACATTGCTTAAACTTTTTGTGTAAGTCCTATATATTTTACAAGTCTGAAAAGTTGATACGAAGATAATGGCAGTATCGCGTCTGATGGAACATGAACACCACAACAATTTAACCATCAAGCCATTCAACAATTCAGCAATCAATAGCTGCCGTTGTACTTCCGCACGAACCACTCCACGCACATAAGCCCCAGAATCAGGAAAAACAGCCATTTCAGGTCCACCAGTTCCTGGAGTTCTTCCGCGCTGTAGATAACGTCTTTGTGGTCGGCGCCGAGCAGGTCCTGCTCCAGTTGCTGCAGCTGCGCCGGGTAATATAACTTTGAGTTGGTGTTGCTGGCCAGTTGGAAGAGCAGGTTGTGGTCGGCCACGGCGTTAAGGGCCTCCAGTTGCAGTTCCTCCACCACAAACTCGCCCTTGTCCTGCTGCTGTTGCCCGTTTATGCTGGCTGAGGCCGTGTAAGTGTAGCGCCCGCCGGGCAGGGTGCCGATGTTCACCCCCGACTGGTTCTCGCCGTTGGCAAAATTGAAGCGCTTTGTCTCTTCGTCTTCGCCCGTTACGCTCAGGGTGATGTTCTGGCCATATATGGGTTCCAGCGCCTCGTTGTAAGCCTCGGCGTTAAACCGGATTTCGTCGGAGCTGGTGTATTCTTCCTGCGTCGGGTACACGTTCAGGCGCTTTTTGTTGCGGGGAGCGCTCAGCAGTTGGATGAGGTTGGTGATGAGCTCATTATATACGGCTGGCTGCTCGTTGTTGGCCGCCTCCGTGATGCGCCATTGCCAGGTGCCGGACGCGAGGAGGGTGGCGTTGCGCTTGTCGCCGGCAGTTTGCACGGCCAGCAGCGGTTTGGTGGTGCGCACCTGCCCCACCTGCTGGTACAGCACCACCTCGGTGTTGGGGGCGATGCGTACCTCGCCGTAAGGCACCCGCGCGGGCGGGTACTGCTCCAGCTGTTCGGATGCGGCCTCCGGAAGCTTAAACGTTGTGAAATTTCCGCTTGCCACGGCGGTCACTTCGTCTGTCTGGCCGCTTGCGTTGATGTTGAGCCCCACATTCAGGCGGTTGTAGGCGTCGAGGTCGCTCTGCGGGCCGAGAATATAAAGCGCAGGCAGGTTTTTCTGGCGCACCAGGTTCAGCGCGTCCTCACCTCCCGCCCCGCGCCTTGGCAACTGGTGCAGCACCGCCACATCATAGTCCTGCTTTTTGAGGGTGTTGAGGCCGGGTATATATAGCTCGGTTTCGTAGTTCTCGTTGGTCTCGATGGCGGTGCGCAGCGCGCTGATGTCGGGATGCGGGGCGGCCGCGGCTATCAGCACCTTTATCTTGCCTTTCACCACGTCTATATAGGCGTGCTTGGTGTTGTTGAGGGTGGTGAACTCGCCCTGCAGCGGCTGCACCTGCACCTCGTAATGGCGCTTGCCTAGTCCTCCGGCCAGCACCTGGAACGGCACCTGCTGCACCGGCTGGTCAGGGTTCAGCGTCACGGTTTTGCGGTCGATGGTTTTGCCGTTTTCCTGCAGGGCGACGGTGGCCTGCGTACCGCCGAAGCCCTCCTGCTGCAGTTCCACCTCCAGCGGGAAGCGGCTGCCGCTGTAATTCACTTTGTTGTAGCGCAGCGAGGCCACCAGCACGTCTTTCTTCGGCACAGTGTCGCCCACAGCCACGGGGTATATGGTGAAGTTGTAGTTGGCGTAAGTAGGGGAGATGCCCTGGTTCACGATGCCGTCCGACAGCAGCACCACGCCCGCCAGGTTCTGCCCGGTATAGTCGTCCTGCACCTCCGATAGCAGCTGGCTCAGGTTGCTCGTCTCGGCGGCATATTGAATTGCTGTGACATCTTGCGGGCTCTGTTCTGCAAGCGTGCGCACCTCGGTTTTATATCCTTCGCTCTGGAGTTTCTCGCGCAGCGCCTGCAGGCCCTGCTCCGCCTGCTGCAACTGTACCGAGTCAGAGAAAAGCGAAACGGATCGGGAGTTGTCTACCGCGAAAACGATAGTGGGCTCCACGGTGGTGTTGGCCACGTAGCGCACCAGCGGCCCCAGCAGCAGAAAGCACAGGAAGCTCACCACCACAAAGCGCAGCCCGGCCAGCATATAGTTGACGGACTTCGGCCAGGGCGTGCGCTTGCTGTACAGCAGCCACGCATAAAGCAGGCCCGCGGCCAGGCAAACCAGCAGCAGCCAGGGCGAGTACGTGGTGATGAGTCTGAAGGAATCCAAATTTTATGAATTACGAATTACGAGTTCCGGATTACGAATGAGCTTTGCTTTGCCCGTAAAATGGCCGGGCCATATATAACGTGAAAGCAAGGCTTCTATTTCTATGCCTATAATTTTCGGGTTATATATAACAAGCGGGCAGGACGTTTATATACGGGTACTAAAGATAAAAGAAAAAGACCAATGCTGCTAACGCAAAAGCCAGCGCATTGGTCTCTATATACCCCTAATCGGTTGAAAAGATAAGTTACACCATTATCAATCAGATTTTACACATGTTCGTTTTGAAACTATATCCAACCACCCCTGCCCCTCCTTGTCCTTTTCGAGGGCCCTTACCCCCAGGAGGGGAGTTCTTCTTACTACTTATTCATTCTTCCTCAAGACAAGCGGCTGATTATATATGGATATATGATGTGCTCATTTTGATAGCTATATCTTCAACTATAGTCTTATGACAACTGATTCATATACCCTAATTCGTAATTCGGAACTCGTAATTAAGTCAGCATGCCACCGTCTACCTGCAGCACCTGCCCGCTGATATAAGCAGACTGGTCGGAGGCCAGGAACACCGCCGCGTTGGCCACATCCTCGGGCGTGCCGCCGCGCTTCAGCGGAATGGCCTTGCGCCACTCGTCCACCACCTTCTGGTCCAGTTCGGCGGTCATCTCCGTTTCGATGAAGCCCGGCGCGATGGCGTTGCAGCGGATGTTGCGGGAGCCCAGCTCCAGCGCCACTGACTTGGTGAAGCCGATGATGCCCGCCTTGGAGGCCGCGTAGTTGGCCTGACCCGCATTGCCCTTGATGCCCACCACCGAGGTGATGTTGATGAGGGAGCCGCTCTTGGCGCGCATCATGTGCTTGGTGGCCGCCTTGGTCACGTTGAACACGGACTTCAGGTTGGTGTTGATCACCGCGTCCCACTGCTCCTCGTTCATGCGCATCAGCAGCCCGTCGCGCGTAATGCCCGCGTTGTTCACCACGATGTCCAGCCTGCCAAACTCCTTCACGACGTCCTCCACCAGTTGCTCTGCCTGGGCGGTGTTTGCGGCGTCGGAGCGGTAGCCTTTCGCTTTGCCGCCCCCGGCGGAGAGTTCCTGCTCCAGTTGCTGGCCTTTCTCCACGCTTGACAGGTACGTGAACGCCACCTGAGCGCCCGCCTCCACAAATTTCTGCGCGATGGCGCGGCCTATTCCTTTGGATGCCCCGGTTACCAGGGCCACTTTTCCTTCTAATGCTTTCATAGAGGCCAAAGATATAAAAGATTTTAATATTTGGCGGAACAGGGGCGGATTAGCCCTAAACCGCTGGTTATTTGTAGTTTATATGCTTGCAGGCGCAGGTGTATATATCGGAGAGATGCTATCCTTTACGCCGGAAGATACAGGGTAACATATTTGTAGTCTGAATATTGTCTTCGGCTATACTTTTATTTGTAATGGTTAAAGCCTATTTTCGTGACGATTATTCAACCAAAGGTATTACGAGATGTTCAAAAGCAGCAAAGGGCTTGCCACCCTCTTCGCTTTGTTGGTGCTGGTTTTCTTTACCGCAGAGTACACCCTCCAGTTCAGCGCCGAGCGCCTGATGGCTCAGCCAAAGGAAACCGCCCCCGCGCCTGATGCCGTGGAGGCAGAGGCGGAGGAAGAAAAAATGCCGGCCCCCGTCGTCTACGGCATCCCCACCGACTCGCTGGTGCTCGTGGAGGACGAGATTGCGCGCGGCGAGAGCCTGTCGGAGATTCTTTCCGGCTATAATATCTCTCCCGCCCAGATAGACGAGCTGGCCAAAAAATCGAAGGACGTGTTTAACCTGCGCCGCATTGCCGCCAACCGCAGCTACACGCTGCTGCACGCCCCCGACTCTGCCCAGACGGCGCAGTATTTTATATATGAGCCGAACCAACTGGAGTACATCATATATGATTTGCGCGGCGACATGTGCGTGACGAAGGTGAAACGGGAGATGGAAGTGCTGGAGCGCACTCTGGCGGGCACTATCGAAAGCTCGCTGTTCGAGTCTATTGTGGCGGCGGGCGGCTCGCCGCAACTGGTGAACAAGTTTGCCGACATCTACGCCTGGCGCCTCAACCTGAACCGCATCCAGCCCGGCGACAAGTTCAAGCTTATATATGACGAGAAGGTGGTGAACGGCACCTCCATCGGTTTCAGCAACTTGAAGGCCGCTTTTTTTGAGCACCAGGGCGAGCCGCTCTACGCCATCGCCTTCGACCAGGGCGACGGCGCCAGCTACTATGACGAGCAGGGGAAGAGCATGAAGAAAGCTTTCCTGAAGGAGCCGCTGGAGTACACCCGCATCAGCTCGCGCTACACCAAACGGCGCTTCCACCCGGTGCAGAAGCGCTACAAGGCACACCTGGGCACCGACTTCGCCGCCCCCACCGGCACGCCTATCCGCACCGTGGGCGATGGCGTGGTGCTGGAGGCCCGCTACACCCGGGGCAACGGCTATTACGTCAAAATCAGGCACAACAAGACCTACACCACGCAGTACCTGCACATGTCGCGGTTCGCTAAGGGCATGAAGCCTGGCAGGCGCGTGAAGCAGGGCCAGACGATCGGCTACGTGGGCAGCACTGGCCTGGCCACCGGCCCGCACCTCTGCTACCGCTTCTGGAAAAACGGCCGCCAGGTGGACGCCCTCAACGTGAAGCTGCCGTCGGCCAACCCGATCAGCAAGCAGTTTGAGGAGGAGTTTGAGACTGTGAAAGAGGAGACCGTGAAGCGGATGGAGGCAATTGATATAGCCGATGCAAGACCGGACCTGCTGGCAACCGGCAAATCAGGACAGACTAGCGGCGTTTAAGCGCTTATATAGCAAAACATACTGATATTGAGAAAGGCGCCCTTACGGTGCCTTTCTCTGTTTATATATGAGCAGCCTATATATAAGCTTCTCCTAATTCCGGTGATCATCGCTGGTGCGAGCTTGTAGGTCGTACCGTTAATACTCCACACCAGAAAGTCTTATTATATCCGGCGAAAAATAATGTTTCAGAAGCAGTGCTGCCGTGTCCATTGAGCAAACGCATGCCTGCGTTAAACAGGGCTATATATCTTTTTTAACGTGAACTCGGGAATTATTCTGCCTGAGCTTGTAGCCGCGGTCCATGCCTCGGGCTTCACTACTTTTAAGTTCTATAGCTGGTTTTGGTGCTCTCAGGCCGAGAGGCCTCGTTTCCCCCTTCAGCACTGTGTAGCTGAAGCGGCCTTCGCTCTGCTCAGGCTGCCTTACTGCGTGTGGCACAGCAACATCTACAAGGTGCCTCAGGTGAAAACTGGAAACGGTTTCGCTCTGAGCCAGTGAGTTTGATATTGTAATTGGTTTAATATCATAATATTGCATTTAATTGATTCCCGAGTTCACGTTTTTTACCTGAATTAGCGCTTGACCATCATCCTATATGCTTTCTTTCAGGGAATTGCGCCACATGGCGTTAAAAGGAGAAGCCGGTGCGGCGGCGGGTTTTGCAGTGTTGGGATTTAAGGCTATTTTTGCTCATCAACTATATATAAAGAGAGACTATGGCATCAAAATACGATCTGGTAGTGCTTGGTAGTGGTCCGGGAGGTTACGTGGCGGCTATCCGCGCCTCGCAGCTGGGCCTGAAGGTGGGTGTTGTCGAGCGCGAGTCGCTGGGCGGTATCTGCCTGAACTGGGGCTGTATCCCGACCAAGGCACTGCTAAAGAGCGCAAACGTTTTTGAATATATCAACCATGCCGCTGATTACGGCATTACAGTGGGCGACGCGTCAGTGGACTTCGGGGCGGTGATAAAGCGCAGCCGGGGCGTGGCCGACGGCATGAGCAAGGGCATCCAGTTCCTGTTCCGCAAAAACAAGATCGACGCCATCATGGGCACCGGCAAACTGACGGGCAAAGGCAAGGTAGAGGTGACCAGCGCCGACGGCAAAAAGGAGACGATAGAGGCGACCAGCATCATCCTGGCAACGGGCGCCCGCTCCCGCGAGCTGCCCAGCCTGCCCATCGACGGCAAGAAGATCATCGGCTACCGCCAGGCAATGGCCCTGGACAAGCTGCCTGAGTCGATGGTGGTGGTGGGCTCCGGGGCCATCGGGGTGGAGTTTGCCTACTTCTACAACGCCATGGGCACTAAAGTGACGGTGGTGGAGTATCTGCCGAACATTGTGCCGGTGGAGGACGAGGAAGTGTCCCGCCAACTTGCCAAGTCTTTCAAGAAGGCTGGCATCGACATCATGACCGATTCGGAGGTGGCCTCTGTAGACACCAGCGGCAAGCTTTGCAAAGTGAAGGTGAAATCGGCCAATGGCGAGCAGACGCTGGAGGCGGAGATCGTGCTTTCGGCGGTAGGCATCCAGACGAACCTCGAGAACATCGGCCTGGAGGAGCTTGGCGTAAAAGTGGACCGGGGCCGTGTGGTGGTGGACGAGTTCTACAAAACCAATGTGGATGGCATCTACGCCATCGGTGACATCGTGCCGGGTCCGGCGCTGGCGCACGTGGCCTCTGCGGAAGGCATTATCTGCGTGGAGAAAATTGCTGGCCATCACCCAGAGCCTTTGAACTACGGCAACATACCGGGCTGTACGTACTGCAGCCCGGAGATCGCGTCGGTTGGCCTGACAGAGAAAGCGGCCCGCGAGCAGGGGCTGGATATAAAGGTGGGCAAGTTCCCTTTCTCAGCCTCGGGCAAAGCCAGCGCAGGCGGCGTGAAAGACGGCTTTGTGAAAGTGATTTTTGATGCGAAGTACGGCGAGTTTCTGGGCGCGCACATGATAGGCGCCAACGTGACCGAGATGATTGCCGAGGTGGTGGTTGCCCGCAAGCTGGAGACAACCGGACACGAGATCATCAAGGCCGTACACCCGCACCCCACCATGAGCGAGGCGATTATGGAAGCCGCCGCCGCCGCATACGACGAAGTGATTCACCTGTAGCAGGGTATATATAAAAGAGGCAAGTGAGGCTGGTCGAGATTTCGGTCAGCCTCTTTTGTTGGTTCAGCCGCTGGCACAGGCGGGTGGCATACTGCGGGCGGGGCTTTTATTCAGGGTGCCGTACTTTTCACAATATTTATATATAACTTGTACGGATTCATCCCTTTTGTACGTATTTATTTAGAGCTTTAGCATAGCTTGTCAGTATTTATTACTACTCCCGGCGGCTTTATCTGAACTTAAAGTCACAGGGATACCTTTAGAGGTTAGAGGTACCCGCCCATCACCCCATGCACTTTCAGCATTTCGTGAGTGTGTATATTTACCACACAAATCCCCTATATGAGTCTTAAAGGCAAAGTTAAATTCGTACCCAAAGATAAAAATCTCTTCTTCGCCACCCTGCGCAAGCGCGTAGACAAGCACTTCTTAGAGAACAATATCCCCAAAACCGCTACCACGGCAATGGTCGTGAAAAGCGTCGTGCTGCTGAGCTGTTATTTGTTGCCTTTTGTCGCACTTCTGGCTTTTCAGCCGGCATGGCCGTTGAGCCTGCTGCTTTGGTTTGTAATGGGCCTGGGCGTGGCCGGTATCGGGATGAGCGTGATGCACGACGCCAACCACGGGGCCTTTTCGAGCAGCAAGCGCGTCAATACCCTGATGGGACACACCCTGAACCTGGTGGGCGGCTCCGCCTTTAACTGGAAACTGCAGCACAACATCCTGCACCACACCTACACCAACGTGGTGGAGATGGACGAGGACATACAGGACAGGCTGGTGCTGCGCTTCTCACCACATACCAAGGTTAAGTTTTTTCATCAGTTGCAGTGGGTGTATGCCTTCGTTTTTTACGGGCTGCTCACGCTATACTGGGTGGTGGCGAAGGATTTTGTGCAGTATGGCCTGTTTATCAAAAACGGGGTGAACGCCAACTCTGCTGCTGAAAACAGAAACTGGCTCCTGAAGCTCATCGCCATGAAGGTGCTTTACTTTTCGGTGATGCTCGCGGCGCCTACGCTGCTGTTCGGAATCCCGTTCCTGCAGGTGCTGCTGGGCTTCCTGCTGATGCACTTCGTGGCGGGCATCATTCTGACGGTGGTGTTCCAACTGGCCCACACCGTGGAGGGCACGAGCCACCCGAGGCCGGATGCGAACGGCAACATCGAGAACGACTGGGCCATCCACCAGATGAACACGACCGTCAACTTCTCGCGCAACAGCAGGCTGCTCTCGTGGTACGTGGGCGGGCTGAATTTCCAGATAGAGCACCACCTGTTTCCGCGCGTATGCCACGTACACTACCCCGCCATCGCTTGCATCGTGAAAGAAACGGCCGCCGAGTTCAATATACCTTACCTGGAGAATGAGACGTTCGGGCAGGCTGTCCGCTCCCATATCGCCACCCTGCACCGCTTCGGGAGGTTTCGGCTACCCGACATGAACGACGCCATTGGCTAGCCGGAAAACAACGAAGCGGCTTCAGTCGCTTAGAAACAACCAAGCTCCCGGATGCCGGGGTCGTATCAGGGGTCGCGTAACGGCGTTCGCCGCAAGGCCTTGCTTCTGAAGCTTCTGCCGTTGCCAGCACCCCGGAAGTTTCGCCTGAACATATACCGGCTTTGCCGGTTCCGTCACCGTACATTCCTGACTGAGCGATTTTTCTGCTGAAGGATCGTTCTCTTTTTTAACATCAAGCCTACTAAATGAAGCTTAAAGGCAAAGTAAAATTCGTCAGCAAAGACAAAAGCCTGTTTTTCCCGACGCTGCGCAAGCGCGTGGACACCTACTTCACAGAAAACAGCCTGCCCAAGACGGGCAGCAACCAGATACTGGCCAAGAGCATCATCCTGCTGCTTTTATATATAGTGCCTTTTGCGCTGCTGCTTGCTTTCACGCCTGCGCTGCGAGCCAGCCTGGTGCTGTGGCTTGTGATGGGCATCGGGGTTTCGGGCGTTGCCATGAGCGTGATGCACGACGCCAACCACGGCGCCTTCTCCAAAAGCAAAACCCTGAACTACCTGATGGCGCACTCTGTGAACCTGCTGGGGGCTTCCGCCTTTAACTGGAAACTGCAGCACAATATCCTGCACCACACCTATACCAACGTGGCGGAGATGGACGAGGACATAGACGACATGGTGTTCATGCGCTTCTCGCCGCACACCCACGTTCGGTTCTACCACAAGCTGCAGTGGGCGTATGCCTTCCTGTTTTACGGCCTGCTCACGCTTTACTGGGTGCTGCTGAAAGACTTTGTGCAGTTTTACCGGTATGTCAGGATTGGCGTCAACGCAAATTCAAAGGCACAGAACAGGGTAGCCTTCGCGAAGATACTGGCGTTTAAGGCGCTGTATTTCTTCTCCATCCTGGTGGCCCCGACGCTTTTGTTCGGCATCCCCTTCTGGGAGGTGCTGCTGGGCTTCCTGCTGATGCACTTCGTGAGCGGCATCATCCTCTCCACCATATTTCAACTGGCGCACACGGTGGAGGGCACAAGCCACCCGCTGCCCGGCACAAGCGGCGTTATTGAGAACGACTGGGCGATCCACCAGATGAACACGACGGCGAATTTCTCCCGAAAGAGCAGGTGGCTCTCGTGGTACGTGGGCGGGTTGAATTTCCAGATCGAGCACCACCTTTTCCCGCGCATCTGCCACGTGCATTACCCGGCCATCGCCGGCATTGTGAAAGAAACGGCCGCCGAGCACGGCATTCCTTACCTGGAGAGCGAGACGCTGGCGCAGGCCATACGCTCGCACCTGAGCACCCTGCACCGCTTCGGAAGGCTGCAGTTGCCCAACCTGAACGAGGTAATGGCATAAGCCAGTTTATAAATGATTTGGATGCGGCGGATGGTTTTACTCCCCGCCGCCGCTTTTATATATGGCTCAGGTATATATGGCCCAAGACCTCGCGGTGTCCGAAGGTCCCGTGAGCGTCTGCGCTACGAAGCTGCGGCATTTCCATCCAGACCTCACAGGACTTTCGGACACTGTGGGGTCTTTTGCGTAAATTGCAATCAGAAAAGCATATATGGCCAACATCCGAATCACGCCCTGCACCACCGCCGATTTATATACCCTCCAGGACATCGCCATCAACGCCTACGGCGACCATTACCTGTACCTCTGGTACGACGGCGGCAGGTGGTATATAGACAAGTGCTTCAGCGAAGCGGCGCTCAAAAAAGAACTGGAAGACCCGAACGCCGCCTTTTTCCTGCTATACCTGGGGGAGGAACTGGCAGGCTTCCTGAAGCTGAACATAGACAAAGCCTTAGAGGGCGGCGGCGCGGAGGAGAGCCTGGAACTGGAGCGGATCTACCTCACCAAAAGCGCCTCAGGCAAAGGCGTGGGCAGGCAGGCGGTGGCGTTTACGGTGGATTTTGCGCGGCAGCGGAACAAGCGCCTCATCTGGCTGAAGGCAATGGACAGCAGCAAATCCGTGGACTTTTACGAGCAGAACGGCTTTGAGAAATGTGGAACACACCACCTCGATTTTGAGGCGATGAAGCCGGAGTACCGCGGCATGTACGTGATGCAGCGCCTGCTGGAAGAAAATTAAAACCTTGGGCAGCCGTTACGTGTTGTAACAGTTATATATAAAAACACCGCAATAGCCTGAACTTTAGCAGCATTGGACAAACCACTCGACATACTCATCATCGGCGCGGGCCCCATCGGGCTGGCTTGCGGGCTGGAGGCGCAGCGCACGGGCCTCGATTACCTCATCATCGACAAGGGCACACTGGTCAACTCCATCTACAACTACCCCCTGAACATGACCTTTTTCTCCACCTCCGACAGGCTGGAGATCGGCGGCATCCCGTTTGTCTCCATCCACCCGAAGCCAAATAGAATGGAGGCGATGGAGTACTACCGCCGCGTAGCCGACTCCCAGCACCTGAAGGTACACCTGTTTGAGGAGGTGCAACAAATGGAGCCGGAGGGAGGCATATACCGCATCAGCACCAGCAAGGGGGAGTACCGGGCGCGGCACGTCATCATTGCCGTGGGATTTTACGGCATCCCGAACATGCTGCACATCCCTGGCGAGGATCTCCCAAAAGTACGGCACTACTACTTCGACCCGCACTATTACTTCCGCCAGAAAGTGGTGGTGGTGGGTGCCAACAACTCCTCGGCGGACGCCGCCCTGGAAACCTGGCGCAAGGGGGCGGACGTGACGATGGTGGTGCGCGAGCCAACGCTGGGCCGCATCAAGTACTGGACCAAGCCTGACCTGGAGAACCGCATCAAGGAAGGCTCCATCAAGTGCTATTTCTCCTCCAGGCTCACCGAAATCCGGGAAGGGGAGGTGGATATACAGACGCCGGAAGGCAACATCACCCTTGAAAATGATTTTGTGCTGGCCATGACGGGCTACCAGCCTGACTTCAGCTTCCTTGAGAAGATAGGAGTAATGTTATCGGATGACAACAAACGCTACCCGCAGCATGACCCGGAGACAATGGAAACCAACCTGCCCGGCGTATACCTGGCGGGCGTCATCTGCGGCGGCATGGACACGCACGTCTGGTTTATCGAGAACTCGCGGGAGCATGCTGTTAAGATTGTGAAGCACATCAGCGAAGCTGGAAAAGCGCAGCCACCACAGGTTTAAATGATTGCTGTAACCAAATGCAGCCGAAACCATATATAACCGGAGCAAACACAACCGAACCTTATATAACATGAGAATAGCCATTATAGGTGCCAGCGGAAACATCGGCTCCAGAATTACCCAGGAGGCCCTGAGCAGGGGGCATGACGTCACGGCCATTGTCCGCAACCCGGAGAAGGTGACGGAGGAAAGCGTGAGCCTGACCGTGAAGGAGGGCGATGTGCTGGATGTGGCCGAAATGGCCAGCCTGCTGAAGGGCCACGATGCCGTGGTGGTGTCGTACAGTCCGGGCTGGGAGCCGGGCACCGACTTCAGCCAGCACGTGGAGGTGGCCCAGAAGGTGCTGCAGGCCACGAAAGAGGCCGGCGTAAAGCGTATACTGAACGTGGGCGGCGCAGGCAGTCTGTACGCTGACCCCGAGCACGGCATTCAACTGGTGGACACGGAGGAGTTTCCGGAGGCCTGGAGAGGCGGCGCGGCCGCCCAGCGCGACTCGCTGGAGGTATATAAGCAAGAGCAGGAACTGGACTGGACCTTCCTGAGCCCCGCCATTGTCATTGAGCCGGGCGAGCGCACCGGCAAGTTCCGCTACAACACCGACAGCCCCGTGTTTGACGAGCGGGGTGAAAGCAGGATATCGCGGCAGGACTTTGCCGTGGCTGTGCTGAACGAGTTGGAAGAGCCGCACTACATCCGGCAGCGCTTCACGGTGGGGTACTAAGCACCCCGTAACCATATATAGCTACCGGCGCAACCTGCCGGAAGGCACCACCCCGGCCTTGTCATCCAGACGAGGCCGGGGTGGTGCCTTTATGTCTTACGCAGCTCATGCACGCCCGCGCCCTATATGATTCCCCATCAGGCGCGGGATATGCTTCTGCAGCAAATAAAATTGCACTCGGAGTATATATGATACAGCACAAAGCAGACGCGAAACAGCCTTTTGCGCCTATAATGCATTCCTGCCGCCGAAATGAGCTGTAGGATATGAAGAGGCATTCGCGTACCTTCGTGTTCTTCAACAGCAAAATAGAACTATATCTCCGTTTTATGAGTTGAGGTTGAAACACAGGTCGGGAATGGCCCTTGTGCCTATATAAACCTATCAGAGGCACTCTTCAGATTCCGGCCAATTCACCGCAAAGGCAGCGCACAAAGCGTTGCGCGGTTTCTTTCAAAAACCAATTAATGACATTCGAGCATCTTAACCTCATTGAGCCAATCCTAAAAGCTCTTAAAACAGAAGGATACACGACCCCCACCCCCATCCAGGAAAAGTCCATACCGCTCATACTCCAGAAAAGAGACATCCTGGGTTGTGCCCAGACGGGAACCGGTAAAACGGCCGCCTTCTCTATTCCAATCCTGCAACTGCTGTCTGAGAGCAGCGCGCAGCAGGAGCGGGGACCACGCAAAATCAAAGCGCTCATCCTGACGCCGACACGCGAGCTTGCCCTGCAGATTGCCGACAGCCTGACAGCCTACGGAAAGCACACTAACCTGAAGCACACGGTCATTTTTGGAGGTGTTTCGCAGCACCCGCAAACCACTGCCTTGCGTGCCGGCATTGATATACTGGTGGCCACGCCGGGCCGTTTGCTCGACCTGATGGCACAGAAATATGTACACCTGAGCCAGATCGAGATGTTCGTGCTGGACGAGGCCGACCGCATGCTGGACATGGGCTTTATAAACGATGTGAAGAAGGTGCTGAAAGTGTTGCCGGAGAAAAAGCAGACGCTGTTCTTCTCGGCCACCATGGCCCCTGAAATCAAGAAACTGGCCGACACCATACTGGTGAACCCGGCGCAGGTGGAGGTGACACCGGTTTCTTCTACCGCCCACACCATCAAGCAGGCGGTGTATTATGTGAAGAAGGGGGATAAAAAGAACCTGCTCATTCACCTGCTGAAGGACGGCGCTATTGACCGCGCCCTGGTATTTACCCGCACCAAGCACGGCGCCGACCGCGTGGCCCGCGATGTGAGCAAGGCCGGTGTGCAGGCGGAGGCCATCCACGGTAACAAATCGCAGAATGCGCGTGTGCGTGCGCTCAACAACTTCAAGAACAGCCAGACGCGTGTGCTGGTGGCAACAGATATCGCCGCCCGCGGCATTGATGTGGACGACCTTTCGCACGTGATTAACTACGAGCTGCCGAACGAGCCGGAAACCTACGTTCACCGCATCGGGCGCACAGGCCGGGCGGGAGCCAGCGGCGTGGCCCTGTCGTTCTGCGACGGCGAAGAGACTTCTTACCTGGTGAGCATCCAGAAGCTGATCTCCAAATCAGTGCCTGTGATTGACAACCACCCGTACCCGATGACGGCCAAAGACTTCGCCGAGGCGGCCAGCACCGCAAAGCAGCAGAAAAAAGGCGGCGGCGGTGGAGGCAGGCGTCCTTCCGGTGGCGGTGGCAGACCAGCAGGCGGCCCGCGCAATGGTGGCGGCAACAGCCAGGGCAACCGCAACGCCGCGCCCCGAAGCGAGAACCGCAACCGAAACAGCTTCGCCAAGTCGAACTACTAAAACTGCTTATAGCAGATACTATAAAGTCCTGTCGGTGCTAAACCGGCAGGACTTTTTTTGTCTGAATCAGGATTTGCAGGATTTCAGGACGATACAGACCTCGCAGCGTGCGCAGCTCCTGCGAGCGTCTGGCTATATATAGCTGTGGCCTTTGGCGCAGACACTCGCGGGACCTTCGGACACCGCGAGGTCTTTGGGTGAGCCTAAACTCCTTTGCCCAGGTTCTGCCGGGTCCGGCTCACCATATATACCCCGGCAAAAATCAGCAGCGCATACAGGCCTTTTTGCAGTGTGAACATGTCTTTCCCGAAAGTTATCGCAATGAGGATGGCGAGCACGGGCTGCAGGTATATATAGGCGCCCACCAGCGACGGGTTGGCATAGCGCAGCGCCCATGTGTTGAGCAGGTACGCCAGGATAGTGACCGCCAGCACCATGAACGCAATGGCCAGCCAGATGGAGATGGGAAATGTTTCGTAGTTGGGCGTGAGCAACTGCTGCCAGCCAAAGGGCACCACGATGGCAGCGCCTACCGCAAATATGCGGCTGACGACAGTGATGGCTTTGTATCTCTGCATCAGCGGTTTTACCAGCACCAGGTACATCCCGAAAGAGACGGCATTCAGGACAATCAGCAAATCGCCCAGCATGTTGCCGGTGGCGCTCTCACCGCCCGATTGGCTGATGAGGAGCAGGGCGCCCAGGCAGGCCACCGCGATACCGGCTGCCTTGCGCCAGCCCACGCTTTCCCGCAGCAGTAGCGCCGAGAACAAGAGCACCGCCACCGGGCTGATGACCATTAGCAGCGCCGCGTTGATGGGCGCCGTTAAGTTGAGTCCCCCGAAAAAGCAGAGCTGGTTGATGGCAATGCCCGTCACGCCGCAGGCAACGGAGCGCAGGTTGTCTGCCCGCCCCACGATCTTCTCCTTCACCACCAGCCTCGAAAAAACGCCAAAAAACAGCGCCGCCGACACCACCCGGATTACAATCAGCCCGAACGGGCCCACATAAAACGGCATCACCTCTTTGGCGATGCTGTAGTTGCTCCCATATATCAGCGCCACCAGAAACAACGCCCCATGCACCTGCACTTGCTTATTCATGGCGCAAAGGTAAGTGCTTTTGCGCTGGGGCCGTATATAGGGGCATTATGAAAGCTATGCTGATAAAATTATGATAGATAAATTACCGCTGACAGTAAGGAGATCGATTGAGCTGATGGGCCTTTTCTTCCTGGGCTGGCTCATTGTGCTGGGGAAGGGGATACTGGCCCCGTTGCTCATGGCTTTTTTCCTGGGCATCATGCTGCTGCCCATTTTTCGTTTTTTCAGGTCGAAGCGATTGCCGGAGTCGCTGGCGATTGGCATCAGCCTGCTGGCCCTTATCCTCGTGTTGGGACTCATTATCTGGTTTTTCTCCTATCAAATCAGCAACCTGGTGTCTGATTTCCCGGTTATCCAGAAAAACGTGACGCAGCACCTCAAGGCCCTCAGCGCCTGGATTGAAGACATCTCCCCGATATCCACCGAGGAGCAGACAAGCTTCATAAGCGAGCAAAGCAGCAAGATACTAAGCTATGCCGGCAACATGCTCAGCGGGGCGGCCCTGTCCATCACGGGCATATTTGTTTTCCTGGGTCTGGTGCCCATCTATATCTTTCTGCTGCTCTTCTACAAAAACCTCCTGCTGCGCTTTGTCTTTTTCTGGTTCCCACCCGAAAACCACGAGAAGGTGGAGGGAGCCATGCGCGAGATGGAAGTCATCATCAAAAGCTACCTCTTCGGCCTCCTGATCCAGATCAGCTATATCACCGTGCTGCTCGGCGGCATCCTGATGATTGTCGGCATCAAGCACGCGCTGCTGATCGGGGTGATATTCGCCTTTCTGAACCTGATCCCATACGTGGGCGCACTGATCGGCAACATCATCGGGGTGCTGATCACGCTGGCTTCCTCGTCGGAGCTTTGGCCCATCGTCACGGTGCTGGGCGTGATAGCGGCGGTGCAGTTCCTGGACAACAACATCCTCATGCCGCGCATTGTCGGTTCTAAAGTGAAGATAAATGCGCTGGCCTCCATTGTCGGGGTGATTGTGGCCGGGGAGATTGCGGGCGTGGTGGGAATGTTCCTGTCGCTGCCGATCATCGCCGTCCTCAAAATCATATTCGACCGGACGGAGCGGTTCAGGCAGTGGGGCGTCCTGTTCGGCGACGAGCGCCCTTCCCGCAGCCCGATGGAAGTGCCCGCCCTGCGGCAGGACGATGAACGGGTGGACCGGCAATTGGAGCAGGAAAACAAAATTGAACCAACAGACAGAACCAAAGGCTGATGTTATGATGGGGGTGGGTGGCAGAGAGGCTTGTTATATATGGGAACAGAAGTTATGTTTATATGCCGGTTATGCCAGAGCCAAGTATGAAGAAAGCCTTTACTGTATTACTTCTACTTCTTTTCCCTTTGCTCCACTATGGGCAATCAGCTACAGGTAAAAAGTATGATGAAGAACAAATTTGTCAGCAGTTCGAAGCTGCAACTTCATACTTATCTGAAACAAAGAAATTCAAAGAGAATAAAATTAGAGTAGACACTTTAATCAGAGACGGGTGGGGCTATGGGTATTTTGCAAATGCATACGTGGCTAAGAAACTCAATGTAGCGGTTAAAGATGTTTACAACCAAGACAGTAATGAGATAGGAAAAGTCTATGCATCGTTCGATGGAAAAGCATACTTGTCTGGAAGTAATATGAATGCCAATTGCTTCTCAAACACCCGTAAGCCTAACACCTTGATTTCAAAATTAGACAGTGATACAATACTCTTGCGCATTACAACCAGCAGGCTCGGGAAAGAAGGTGCGGCAGGAAGTATGTACCTATTCTTTTTTGATGAGAAGAACAATGTGGAGTCTGTTCATGAAACCCCTTGGATAGAATGAAAAATCTCTTGGTACAACGCGGCTCAGGCTTCAGCCTCGGTTCAGCCTCATTCATAGCCTGTACTAAATGTTCTACATAGCCAAAGGCAAAAGCTACTCCTCAGCAAGCTTTGAGTCTGTAATCGCCTGGTATACCAGCACCCGGAATTTATCGCTCAGGTCGCCGTAGCTGTTCGGGAATTTGTTGGTGTAAAGCAGGGCCACCACGTTTTCTTCCGGGTCTACCCAGTAGGTGGTGCCGAAAATGCCGCCCCAATCGTAGGTGCCCTCTGAAACCGGTAATTTGGCCGCGCCTTTTTCGGTGGTAATGCTGAAGCCCAGCCCGAACTTATTATCCCCCATGTTCACGTCTCCGATCTGGTTAGTCGTCATCAGGCGCACTGTTGTCGGGCTCAGCAGGCGGCGGCCATTGTACTCCCCGTTGTTCAGCAGCATCTGCAGGAACACGGCATAATCATATACGGTGGAAGACAGCCCTGCCCCTCCGGAGAAATAGGAGCCGTTCACTTTCGGGAAATCAGGTGCTTGCCTGCCCTGCGCAGGCACAGCCTGCAGACTCTTGTTCTGCCCCTCGGTATATAGCTTCACCAGGCGGTTCTCCTTTTCGTCGGGCAGGTAAAACCAAGTGTCCTTCATGCCGAGCGGCTCGAAAATACGCGCCCTGAAAAACTCATTCAGCGGCTGCCCCGAAACAACTTCAATCAGGTGCCCCAGCACATCGGTGTTCAGACCGTAGGTAAAACGCTCGCCCGGCTGGTGTACGAGCGGCAACTTCCCAAGCGCCGTGATAGTCTCGGACAGCTTGCCCATGGGTGTGCCGATGCCGCTCGATATCTTGCCCTTGGCATATATGGCTACCGCCTCAGGGCCCCCGATGCCGGGGTACCCGATGCCGGAGGTGTGGGTGAGCAGGTCGCGGATGGTGATTTCCCGGTTCGCCGGCACCGTGGTATAAGTCGTGTCCTGCTTGTTGAAGGTGTCCAGCACCTGCGGCTTCCGGAAGGCGGGAATGTATTTCGAGATGGGATCGTCCAGCAGGAATTTTCCCTCCTCATACAGCATCATCACGCCTACGCTGGTGATGGCTTTGGTTTGGGAGGCAATCCGGAAAATGTCGTCGCGGTCCAGTTTTGTTTTTGCCTCCGCATCATCAAACCCTACACTTTTATAGTAAACTATTTTCCCGTCGCGGGCAATCAGCGCCACGGCACCGGGTATGTAGTTTTTGTCCACATACTCCTGCAGCACCCGGTCCAGGCGTTGCAGCCTGTCGGCGCTCATGCCCGCTTTCTCGGGTTTCGCCTCCTGCAAAACACTCGGGTTCGGTTTCTGGGCAAACGTGGTGCTGAGGCACAGGCAAAGCGCCAGCGTGAAGGTAAATTTATATAGCATGCAGCTTTTATGGAGTTGAGGATTGCGTAGTAAGTTAAGCAGAATCAGCAGATATAAAATAGAAATTTGATGATGCTGTACACCGACCATTTAAGCAGGCTTCTGCTTTGCTGCCATACCCGGTTTGAGTTCCTTCCGGGGAGAAGAAGGGGATATAGATTCTACCTCTTTGCCGCCAAATCCGTAGCTTTGTCTTACACCGAACCCGGAGTTTTAGATAGCCGATGAACCACCCGAACATACCCCTTGCCGAGCGCATGCGCCCCCACAACCTGGACCAGTACTACGGCCAGAAGCACCTCGTTGGCCCCAACGGCATCCTGCGCCGCTATATAGAGGGGGGCGTGATACCGAGCATGATTCTGTGGGGACCGCCGGGTGTGGGCAAAACCACGCTGGCCAACATCATTGCCAACCAGATGAAGGTGCCGTTTGTGGCCCTCAGCGCCATTAACTCCGGCGTGAAGGACATACGCGAGGTGATTGAGCAGGCCCGGAAGCGGCAGGGCACGGTGCTGTTTATCGACGAGATCCACCGCTTCAACAAGTCGCAGCAGGACGCGCTGCTGGGCGCTGTGGAGAAAGGCACCGTGACGCTGGTGGGCGCCACCACCGAAAACCCCTCGTTTGAGGTGATCTCGGCTTTGCTGTCGCGCTGCCAGGTATATATCCTCAAGCACCTGACGAAGGACGAACTGATAGAACTGGTAGACAAGGCCCTGGAGCAGGACGAGTGGATCCGGCACCGCAACGTGCGGATAGAAGAGTACGAGGCGCTGCTGACCATATCGGGCGGCGACGCGCGCAAACTGCTGAACCTGCTGGAGATTGTGGCCGAAGCCGTGACAGGCGACGAGGTGGTGCTGACCAATGACCTGGTGAAGCAGGTGGCGCAGCAGAACATCGTGATGTACGACAAGTCGGGCGAGATGCATTATGACCTGGTGTCGGCCTATATAAAGTCTATCCGTGGCTCCGACCCGAACGCGGCCGTGTACTGGCTGGCCCGCATGATAGAGGGCGGCGAAGACCCCAAGTTCATCGCCCGCCGGTTGCTCATCGCCGCCTCCGAAGACATCGGGCTGGCCAACTCCAACGCGCTGCTGATGGCCACGTCCTGCTTCCAGGCGGTGCAGATGATTGGCTATCCCGAGGCGGAGATCATCCTGTCGCAGTGTACGGTATACCTGGCCACCTCGCCCAAGAGCAATGCCTCCTACAAGGCCATCAAGCAGGCGCGGGCGCTGGTGCAGCAAACGGGCAACCTGCCGGTGCCGCTGCACATCCGCAACGCGCCCACCAAACTGATGAAGGAAATCGGCTACGGCAACAACTACAAATACGCCCACGACTACGAAGGGAATTTCGTGCCCCAGGAGTTTATGCCGCAGGAGCTCAGCAGCACCGCCTTCTACCAGCCCGGCCAGAACGGACGCGAAAACGAGATGCGCAAGCAACTGCAGGCGCAGTGGGGAAAAAAATATAATTATTAGTTATGAGTTAGAGAGTTAAACAGTTAGAAAGTTTAGGAGTTAGAAAGCGGAATTGCTTTCAATTTTTGATGAAGCAATATCAACAGGTTATATATAGCAATACGAGCCTGAGAACAAAACTTAACTTAGTTCTACTTTTAACTTTCTAACTTCCAAAGTTGGTCTATAAAAAGGCGTGGTTGGTCGAGAAGGTGGGGCCGGGCGGAACAAATTGCCTTATTTTTGTATATTGCTTAGAGGGTGCGTATATATCCTCCTTAAAATCCGTACAATTACTAATATAGATAGAACATGCTGAGTTTTCTGAAATATGTGCTGGGCACCATTGTGGGCCTGTTCATATTCTTCTTTATCGGGTTCCTGATCCTGTTGGGTATTGCCGCCAGCACCGCCTCCTCCGACGAGATAACCCTCACGGAAAGCTCCGTGCTGGAACTGAAGCTGGACAAGCCCATTTCGGAGCGCGACCCGGATAACCCGCTGGCGGAGCTGGGCTTCGCGTTCGGCTCGCTGTCCAGCACCGACGGGCTGGACCAGATAAAAGCAGCCATCCGCCGCGCCAAAACCGACGACAACATCGAGGGTATTTTCCTGAACATGACCTTTGTGGATGGCGGCATGGCGAAACTGGAGGAGATCCGCAACGAGCTGATTGCGTTCAAAAAGTCGGGCAAGTTTTTGGTGTCCTATACTGACCTGTCGACGGAAAAAGCCTATTACCTGGCCTCTGTGGCTGACAAAATCTACCTGAACCCGATGGGCACGATAGAGTTTAACGGCATGAGCTCGGAGCTGTACTTCTTCAAGCGCATGCTCGACAAACTGGGCATCGAGGCGCAGATATTCAAGGTGGGAACCTACAAAAGCGCCGTGGAGCCGTTCTTTCTGGAGCAGGCCAGCGAGGCCAGCAAAGAGCAGCTGAACTCCTTCCTCAACTCCATCAACGATTTCCAGCTAAAGCAGATTGCCGAAGCGCGCGGCGTGGAGGTGGCAGAGTTGAAGAATGTGCAGGACAGCCTGCTGGTGCGCGACCCGGAAGACGCCAAAAAGTATGGGCTGATAACGGACATCGGTTATTACGACGAGGCCATCGGCTTTATGAAAGAGAAAACCGGCATTGAAGAAGCCGAGGAGATAGAACTGGTGCCGCTCGACACCTACAAAAAGGTAAAAGGCAACGAAGCGATAAGCACGTCTAAAAACCGCATCGCCGTTATATATGCCGAGGGCGACATCGTGGACGGGGAAGGCGATCAGGATAACATCGGCAGCAGCCGCTTTGCCGAGGCGCTGCGCGACGCCCGCCTCGACGAGGACGTGAAGGCGGTGGTGCTGCGCATCAGCTCACCGGGTGGCAGCGCCCTGGCCTCCGACGTGATCTGGCGCGAGGTGCAGCTCACTAAGGCGAAGAAGCCGGTGATTGCCTCCATGTCGGATGTGGCTGCCTCCGGCGGCTACTATATCGCCATGGGCTGCGATACGATTGTGGCCCACCCCAACACCATCACGGGCAGCATCGGGGTGTTCGGAATCATTCCCAACATGCAGGGCTTCCTGAACGATAAGCTGGGCATCACCGTGGACCACGTCAGCACCGGCCAGTTTTCAGACATGCCCACCGTCACCCGCCCCATGACGCCGCAGGAGGAGGAGATTGTGCAGACGCAGATAGACCAGATATATGACACCTTCACCAGCAAAGCCGCCCAGGGGCGTGATATGAGCCAGGACCAGTTGAAGGAGTATGCCTCCGGCCGGGTGTGGTCGGGGATAGAGGCGAAGCAGCGCAACCTCGTGGATGCATATGGCGGCCTGGAGGAAGCCATCGCCATTGCGGCTGAAAAAGCCAACGTGGAGGACGATTACCGCCTGAAGGCGCTGCCTGCCCGCAAATCCTTTTTCGAAGAGATGTTCAGCGGCTTCGGTGCGCAGGCCAAAGAAGAGTCCATCAAAGCGGAACTTGGCGAACTGTACCCATATTACAAGCTGTACAAAAAAGTAAGCAACCTGCATGGCGTGCAAGCCCGCCTGCCGTACGACCTGCGCCTGGAGTAATTTTGAATGAGTGAATGAGTGAATGAGTGAATTTTGAATAACTGAATTTTGAATAAATTAATCTGGGAGATGCTTTGATGGTGTAAAATCTGTTGAAGCATATATAGAACCCATATATAAACCATAGAACCGCCTCCGGATATTTTATCCTGAGGCGGTTTTTGTTTTACGGCAATGCTATTTTTCGCAATTTTGCCCACTGAAATGAATTGCAGCAATTCACTCCTGCGCAACAGGAACACTCCTTCATTCAACACTCAGTTATTCAAAATTCACTCATTCAAAATTCACTCAATCACTCATTCAAAATTAAAGATATGATGCAGCTCTTGGAGGCCTCCACTCAATATATACAAGAAAAGACAAACGGCTTTGTGCCGGAGTTCGGCATCATACTGGGCACGGGCCTGGGGGCGCTGGTGAAGGATGTAGAAGTACAATATACATTGTCATACACTGATATCCCCAACTTCCCGGTGTCCACGGTGGAGAGCCACTCGGGCAAGCTGATACTGGGCCTGCTGGCTGGCCGGAAAGTGGTGGTGATGCAGGGGCGATTTCATTATTACGAAGGCTATTCCATGGAGCAGGTGGTGTTCCCGGTGCGGGTGATGAAGCTGCTGGGCGTGCAGCAACTGTTCGTGTCGAATGCCGGTGGTGGCCTGAACCCGCAGTTCAAGACCAGCGACCTGATGGTGCTGACCGACCACATCAACCTGCTGCCCGCCAACCCGCTGATAGGCAAGAATCTGGATGAACTGGGGCCGCGCTTCCCGGACATGAGCGAGGTATATGACGAGCGCCTGGTGCGCGAGGCCATGTTAGTGGCAGAGGACAAGGGCATCGTGCTGCAGGAGGGTGTTTACGTGAGCGTGCCGGGCCCGATGCTGGAGACAAAAGCGGAGTACCGTTACCTACGCACCATCGGCGCCGACGCGGTGGGCATGTCCACGGTGCCGGAGGTGATTGCGGCGCGGCATATGGACATGCCTGTGTTTGCTATATCGGTGATAACTGACATGTGTACCCCCGACAGAATCAGGAAAGTGGTGCTGGCCGATATTTTAGAGGCCGCTGCCCTGGCCGAGCCACAGATGACGATGCTCATCCGCGAAATGATAAGGAGAAGTTAGGGAGTTTGAGCGCCCAGACCTCGCGGTGTCTTTCAGACCCGCGAGCGTCTTGCCTGCTACAGGTAAAGACGGTTCAGGCAGGGCTTCGCTATCCCTCTGGAGTAGTTTTATATATAGCACGCCAAAAGCAAAGAGGGCGACTGATGGTGCCTGTTGCGCCGCTATTCAATGACCACCACTTTTCTATCGTAGGCGAGGTTCGTGAAGATGCCCAGCCCGCCCTGCACCGAGGAATGGATTTTGGAGGGCTGCGCAAACGGGTTTTTGTTCGCGTCCCGGGCATTCGAGGTGGAGGTTAAGAAATCGTAATACTGCTTCTCCATGTTGTAAAGTGTCACGATCACCGTGTCGCCGCTGTCGTACATGTACCCGGACCCGAAGGTGACGCGCTTGCCGTTGGTCAGGTTGTCGATGTTGCTTATATCCTGTTCTGATCCGTTGGTCAGGCTGTCGCGGTGGACCATATAGCGGTAATAGTTGTCGGTGCTGGCGTCGTCCTGGAAAGAGGTGAGCAGCAGTGCCTCTTCTTCCTCCCCCTCCGCCTTGTTAAAGCGCCATTCGATGGTGTCGATGGGCACCGCTGGCAGCAGGGTGGTGGAGCCCGTAATCATGCGGCCCCTGTCATCAGACACCTCTATGGTATACACGTCCCCGGGCACTCCCTCCACCTCCTCCGAGGAACTG
This sequence comes from Pontibacter russatus, assembly GCF_009931655.1. Lineage (NCBI taxonomy): Bacteria > Pseudomonadati > Bacteroidota > Cytophagia > Cytophagales > Hymenobacteraceae > Pontibacter > Pontibacter russatus. Next base: position 4,089,662 of record NZ_CP047984.1, read on the forward strand.
TGGGTATATATGAAGCGGGTCAGCTCATCCATTTTAGGCTTGTACTCCAGCTCAATCCGGCGCCCGTTGTGGGTGATAAACACCTTGGAGTCCGGCACCAGCGGCGATATGGCCGGGTCGAAATAGCCGGAGCTCTCGTGTACGGCGACGCGGATCGGCTCGCCGGGCCGGAGGTAACCCTCCACCACCAACTGCGACTCATGGGCTGGCAGATCAATGTCTATGTCTTTGTCCAGGTCGCAGCCGGAGAGAGAGGCGGCAAGCGGCAGCAGGGCGTAGAAAAGGTGCTTGATATTCATCAGAACTTAAAATTGTAGGTAACAGACGGGATGATGGGAAACAGCGACACCTGCTTTGCCTGAAAGCCGACGACCTGTCTGGTCTCCTCATCCTTCAACTGGTCGAAATACACAAAGTACGGGTTGCGGCGGTTATATACGTTGTAAACGCTGAAGGTAAGGTCGGCCTCGCCGCGCCGCGGCCTCAGCTTCAGCACAGCGCTCAGGTCCAGGCGGTGGTAGGAGCTGAGCCGGTAGCCATTCCGGTCCTCATATATGGGCACAATGGAGGTGCCTTTCCCCTCCACATCCTGAAAGGCCATCCGGGCAGCCGGAATGGAGTAGGGGTTGCCGGAGCTGAACGTGAAAGCACCTGTCAGGCTCAGGCGTTTGCTCAGCTGGTGCAGCACCACCAGGCTCAGGTCGTGGCGCCGGTCGTAGCGCGTCGGGAACCAGCGCCCGTCGTTGATGTCGTCGAGGGTGTTGGCACCGTCGAACTTGCGGTAGGTCCAGGAGAGGGTGTAGCCCAACCACCCCGTGGTCTTGCCCTTTATCTTCTCCAGGTATATCTCGTTGCCATAGCTCCTCCCGATGCCGAACAGGAACTCCTTCTGCAGGCTGTCGTTCACAAACAGGTTGGCGCCTTCCCGGAAATCGAGCTGGTTGCGCATCCACTTGTAATAGACCTCATTGGTGAGCAGGTAGCGGCCCCGGCCAAACAGCTGGCTGAAGCCGAGGGCCACCTGTTGCGAACGCTGGGGTGCCACGTTCGCGGTGGAGGGGTACCAGACATCGGTGGGCAGGGAGGCGCCCGAATAAGCCACCAGGTGGATGTACTGCTTCATACTGGCAAAACTCGCCTTCAGCGAGGCATTCTCGGTGAGGTTGAACTTGGCGGCCACGCGCGGCTCCAGGGCCAGGTAAGTGGTGTCGCTGTGGAAGCCCGAGAGGCGCAGACCGTAATTAACCGACAGCCGCGCGTTTACCTCGTAATCGTCGGAGGCGTAGGCGCCGAACTCCACCCCGCCAAACGTGCTGCCTGCCCCAATGTCGAGGGTGCTGTCGGTGGCCTGGAAGTTGAGGCGGCCCACGGTGAAATGGTGGTGTGTGGCCTTGGCCCCGAACTTAATGCTGTGCCCGCCATCTACAAAAAGGTCGAAGTCCGTTTTAAAGGTATAGTCCCGGATGGCGGAGGTGAGGCTCAGCGCGAACACGTCTATCTCGTTCCGGATGCTGTACTGGTAGCGGCTGGTCTGGAGCGAGGTGGTGGCATATAGGCTGTTGTTGAACCTGTGGCGCCAGCGCAGGTTGCCCATGGTGTTGCCCCAGTCAAACCCGAATTTGAAGTCCTCGTCGTTGAACCCGAAAAAGTCGCGCCCGTAGTAGCCGCTCAGGGCCAGCTCGTCGTTCTCGCCGATTTTATAAGTCAGCTTGGCGTTGAGGTCGTAAAAGTAATAGTCGGGGATGGGGCTGAAGTCATCCCTGCCCTCGCTGAGGCGGTTTATCTGGCGCGTGAAAATGTCGGCATAGGTGCGGCGGCCGGATATTGCAAAGTGGAGCTTGTCTTTGAGAATGGGACCATCCACGGTCAGGCGCGAGGAGATAAGGCCAAGCCCGCCGGTTGCCCGGATGCCTTCGTTGTTGCCGTCGTTCAGCTTCACCTCCATCACCGACGACAGCCGGCCGCCGTACTGCGCAGGGAAGCCGCCTTTGAAGAGTTCCACGCTCTTCACGGCATCGGGGTTAAACACGCTGAAAAAGCCAAAAAGGTGCGAAGGGTTGTAGAGAACCGCATCATCCAGCAGCACCAGGTTCTGGTCGGGGCCGCCGCCGCGCACATACAGCCCCGAGGTGCCCTCCCCCCCGGACTGGACGCCCGGCTTTAGCTGCAGCACCTTCACCAGGTCCACCTCCCCGAACAGGGCGGGCAGCAGCTTCGCCTCGCGCGAGGTGAGCCGCTCCACGCTCATGCGGGTATCGTTCAGTTTCTGGCGCAGCGTGTTTGTCTCTACCTGCACCTCCCGCAACTCGGTGTTGGCGGGCTCCAGCGAGAAGTTGAGGCGCTGCTGCTCCTCGCCTGTTATGCGCACCTGCCGGGTGTAGGGGGTAAAGCCGAGGTAAGAGGCCTGCACCTTGTGTTCGCCTGGGGCAGCATCAGGGTGTAAAAGCCGTCTTCGTCTGTAACGGTGCCCAGGTTCAGCGCCGGGACCGCCACCGTGGCCCCTGCCAGCACCTCCCCGTCGTTGGTGGCCCTCACAATTCCGCGCACCACGGCCCTCTGGGCAAAGGCAGGCAGCGTAAGAGACAAAAACAGAAGCAGAAGCAGAAGGTGAGGAACGCGCATTGGGGCCGGGTGGTTTTAAAGGTGCTTGGCAGTGTAAAAGGGGTAACTTGTAATTTAACTATATATCTTTGTTAAAGTACACTTCTACATATATAAGTTGCAAATGGTTTTCATATGTGCTAAAATATGAAGCGCCGCAAACCAAGGAAGCCGCACCAGGGGCACGGCTTCTGAAATTAACACTCTAAAAATAAAATTGTTTAATCCTGGTCAGGCCATTGGATGCACAGCATGAAGAAGTATTCGCACTTGCGCTGCAGTAGCGCAGCTGTGGCCAAAGACCGGCCCTCCAAGCTTTTTCACAGCTGGCCTTTAAGTTTTTCACGGAGTTATTTATACTTAGCGGCGGTTTGTTTTCTGTCGCTGGTTGTTAGTTGTTGATTGCTGATTGTTAGATGGTTTAATGGTTAAATCAGCGATATCGGATTTATGTAGGACTTATGCACAGCCGCCCTTGCAGTGTCTTTTGACCAGCAGGCTGTTGGTGAGAACACGCAACAGCGGCGAGATAAAGCTAAGACATTGTGGGTTTGCTGACGTTTGCGTAAGTCCTGTCATATATGGCAGGGGCCGTAGCGGCCCGGTTTTTGTTGTTTTTATTCGCTGTAGGGTATTCTCTACCACAAGTTACCGCTGCGCTCAAGCTTGCTGTATAAATTAGCCACCCAACCATTCAACCATATAGCCATTTAACAATCAGCAATCAACCTATTCCTCGTTCAGCCAGGCGGCGCGGAGGGCTTTCTGCTCCGGCGTGGCATTCGGGTCCGGCTCCAGCACGTGCAGCTGGCGGCGCTCCACGGCAGTCACTTTCCCTTTCAGCTTCTTCTTTTTCAACTTGCCCCTGGCATTCGTGCGCCCCACCGTGATGGTGATTTTCCCGCCCGGTTTCATCTCCTGCAACTGCTCTCCAATCACTTCCCGCACGTTCAGCGGCGTGATGTCGGTGCCGTTCAGTTGCAGCAGCTGGTCGCCGGTTTTAAAGCCCATCTTCTTCCCGAACTCGTCCATATCAGCGGTTTCTGCCACGGTTATCTTGCCAGCCTCCTGGTCATAGCCCGGCACGAAACCGCCGTAGGAGATGACCTGCTCCGTGGCCTGCGGCTCGTAGCGGATGCCCACTTTCCGGAAAATTTCTTCCAGCGGCAGCGGCTCAGGGCCTTCCACATAGCGGGCGAAAAACTCCCGCACCTCCGGGTAGGTAAGCTCCGCGATTTTGTCAAACAGCTCCTCATCCCGGAAGGCATTGTCCTTGCCATAGGTTTTGGAGAGATCCAGCATCAGGTTGCGCAGGCCGTATTCCCCACCCGACAGGTCGCGCAGCGTCACGTCCAGCGCCAGGCCTATCAGGGCGCCCTTCTGGTACACGTTGCCATACTCCTCCTCGTGCTCGTCCAGCACCCCGGCGCTCATCTCCGTGAAGGGCAGCGTGTCGTTGTAGTAGGCTTTGGAGGTGATGATGTATTCCTGCAGCTTGTCAAGGTAGGTTTCCAGGTCGTACAGGTCTTCGTAGGCCTGCACATGCGAAGCGAAATACTCCGTCACGCCCTCGTACAGCCACAGGTGGTCCGACATTTTCGGATCGATGTAGTCGAAGTTGCCGATCTCCTCGGAGTGGATGCTCAGCGGCGTGACGATATGGAAAAACTCGTGCGCGGCCACGTCGCGGATGGTGCTGCTGAACTGCTCCTCCGGCATCTCCGGCAGGAAATACACGGAGGAGTAGGAGTGTTCCAGCGCGCCGTAAGAGCCGGACTTGCCCACGCGCTCCGGTACGTAGATGATGAAGGCATATTTCACCACGGGAAGCGTGCCACCCAGGTAGCTGCGCTGCGCCTCCAGGATGCTTTTCACGGTGGCGGCAACCGGCTCCGAGGTAACCCGGCCCGAGGGGGAGTAAACCGACACCAGCACCTCCGTGTTTCCCATGTCGATGATGGTGGTGTCGGGGCGGTTGTACATCAGCGGCGAGTCCGTCAGGTCCATATAGTCCGGCACAAGGAAGGTGTCGGAGGAGTCGGTGGAGGCGACGGCCTGCAGGGCGGTGGAGCCATAGAAGCCCGTGGGTTTGGTGATGTTCAGCTCGTAGGGCACCTGCTTCATGCCCTCAAAATAACCGACAAAGCCGAAGGTGTTCAGCAGGAAGTTCTTGTTGGCCTCGATGTTGGTGCCGCCGGGTTCAAACAGCACGTCCTCCCGTTTGGCCGCGTCAAAGGTGTCGTCCACCCAGTACGTAATCCTGTCAAGCTTCCGCGCGTTGCTGATCTGCCAGCGGTTGGTGTCCAGTTGCTGCACAGCCAGTTTGTTGCCCCTGGTGTCGTAAGCGGTGAAACCGGATATGAACTTGCCGAAGTCAGACACGGAGTAGGTGCCCGGCACAATTTTGGGCATGATGTATATAATCTCGTTCCGGGTGATGGCGGGGGCTTCCAGCGTCACGGGCACCCTGTCGTCTTTCACCTGCGTCAGGTCGATGGTGAAAGCGTAGCGGTCGGCGGCGCGTTCCTGCTGCCCGGCATAGCCGGAGACAGCAAGGCCCAGGCCCAAGGCAAGCAGCAAAAGTGTCTTTTTCAAGGTCATGTGTCAGGTTTAACGAATGGCGGCGGGCGCATGAACGGGCAGACTGCTGAGTTGTGAAAAGCATATACGCGCTTTACACGCATTCATGCGCTGTTCTTTCAGGCTCCGGGAGTGGCTGTCTTTGCAATTGCTGCGGCACGGCAACCTCCTTTCCTGCTAATATAGCTTTTCGGGCCATCAACGACACAGTTTTCCGACCAACCGACAGTTTTTATAGACGAAGGCGGCAATGCGCGCCTCCGGCACTTCGCCTTACCTGTGCAGGATTGCTGCTATTTCACTGGCTCCTGCCTGGCGGCACCGCTCCCCAATGCGCCGCGCCAGGCGCTTATATGAACTGGCGAACCGGTCCGATAGCTCGTTCACGTAACTGGCGTCGGGGTTGGATGCCTGCTCATTTATATATAAGCGGCGGGTGAGGCGGCTATATACCGCGTGTTTCTGTTCGGGGCTGCTGACCTGCAGCGGCTGGGTAACGTTGGGCGTGATGCGCTCTCTATATACCGTGCTCCGGGTGAGGGGAGCGCCGCCTGTCTGCGTCGCTTTATCGTGTCGATGGTGGTTTGTGCTGGTGCAGGAAGATGTTGCATCGTCTGCTTCGTGCTCGCATACATCTCCTTCAGCATAGGCTGTCTCCTGTGCGGTTAAATCCTCTCCTATAAAAAGATTGAGCACAGTAGTAGCCTCTGGCAAAGGAATGGTGAGGCTAATGGCGCTGACGGCGAGCGAGGTCAGGAAAACGGCTGGTGTACTTTTCATAGGTTTTATCTTTATTTTTAAAGATGTGGAAACAGCGGACTAGGTTGCTTCGGCAGCGTTTTAAATCTCTTTATTTACAGAAGGCTCCTCTTACAAGGGCAAATCTCTTGGCTTCTGAAAACTGCGCTGCCCGCATGGCACCACATAGCGGGCTGTTTATATATAGCCGTGTGCTTATCACTGCCGGGGTTACTTGTCCGGCAGCACACTGATGCTGCCCAGACCTCCGGCCACCGTAATGTCGATGACGTGCTTGCTTTTGCCTAGCGCCGCGTTCACGTAGGCGTTGCCCTCTTTCTGCAGGCCGTCCATGTTTCTGCTGCCCATGCCGCTGCTCTTCACGCGCACACCGGTTTCTTTGGGCACCCGGATGCGCACGTCCCCAATGCCCCCGGACACGTCCACATCCACGTCGTGGTCCCAGTTGCCCCGCAGGTCCAGGTTCACCTCGCCCACACCGGCATTCACGGTCACGTCACTTACCTTGCTGCCGCGCAAATCAATGTCGGAGCCCACGGCACCGGCGTCCAGGGTGAGTTTTCTGATATGGCTGTTCCGCAGGTTCAGCGTCGACTGGCCCGCACCCATTTTTATATATAAGTCGATGGGGGTGGTTTTGCTCAGGTTTATGTTCCACGCGTTCTTCGCGTTTTTGCCGTTGTTGTCAGCCTTCTCCTTTTGCCGGATGCTTACCTCCGGCTCGGTCTTGCTGTTGTTGCTGGTGAACACGGGCAGCCACGCCGCCATGGTGTACTGCACCTGCGCCTCCACCAGCGATGCCCCGTCGGCCTTCACCTGCAGTTCGCCCGCCGGTATCTCCAGCGTGACAGTGCCTTTTTTTGCGCCGCCCGCCGCCGCAGTTTTTTTAAACTCGTACTCCTGCTGCGCCAGCAGTGCCTGTAGTGGTAAGAAGAGGAGGAGTCCGAAAACCGTGATCTTTTTCATATGCCTTGTATAAGTGTGAAATCAGCCGTTTATATACAGCTACTGTGTCCGAAGCGACTTTACCGGGTCGGTGAGTGCTGCCTTCATCGCCTGCAGGCTTACCGTGAGCAGCGCAATGGCCATGGCGGCGGCCCCTGCCACCACAAATATCCACCAGCTCAGCTCGGTGCGGTAGGCGAAGTCCTGCAGCCAGGTGCGCATGCCGTACCAGGCCACCGGGCTTGCCAGTACGATGGCCACCAGCACCAGCAGGGCGAAGTCTTTGGACAGCAGCAGGACGATGCCGCCGGTGGAGGAGCCCAGCACCTTGCGGATGCCGATTTCCTTGGTGCGCTGCTCCGCGGTGAAGGAGGCCAGGCCAAAAAGCCCGAGGCAGGCAATCAGGATGGTGAGCCCCGCGAAATAGCCGAACACCGTCAGCATTTTCTCCTCGGCCCGGTACTGCTCATCGAAGTGCTCGTCCAGGAAGAAATACTCCATGGGGTGTTTGGAGTCGAAATTGCGCCACTGGCTCTCCACAAAGCTGATGGTGGCTGGCATTTCCTGCGCCTTGATGCGGGCCAGCAGGTAGCCGGCGGAGGAAGGCCGGAGCGCCAGTATCAGCGGCTCCACCTCGGTGTGCAGCGACTTCACGTGGAAGTCGTTCACCACCCCAATGACTCTGGCGTCCCAGTCGGCCATCTGCATGCGCTTGCCAACCGGCTCCGACCAGCCCAGCCACTTGGCGGCGGCTTCGTTTATGATCAGCCCCCCCTTCAGGTCTGTTTTCATGTCGCGGCTGTAGTTGCGGCCCTCTTTCATTTCGATGCCCAGGGCGTCCAGGAAATCGTAGTCCACGAACATCACATTCAGGGCCCGCTCCACCATTTTACCGTCCACCTCCGACAGTGTCATCAGCTTCGACAACGACTCTGCCGGTATGTCGTTGGTGTTTGAAACCATTTCTACGTTCGGGTTGCGCAGGAGCTGGTGCTTTAAAGTCGGCAGGCGCTGCACCAGCGTGGAGTCGCTGTTCGGGATGTCGATGACCATCACCTGCTCTTTGTTAAAGCCCAAATCCCGGCTGCGCAGATAATGCATCTGCGTGAACACCACGATGGTGCCGATGATGAGGATGAGCGAAATGGTGAACTGCGCCACCACCAGCACCCTCCGCAGCGACACGCTGCCGCTCTTCGGGGCTTTCTCTGATTTCAGCACATCGATGGGCTTGAAACCGGACAGGAAGAAGGCCGGGTAGCTGCCTGCCACCCCTCCCACAAACACCACAATCGCCAGCACCACCAGCAGAAACTCCCACTGAAAAATAAAGCCGGAGGAGAAATTTTTGTCTGTCAGGGCATTAAATGTCGGGATCATCATCTGCACGATGCCCAGCGCCAGCACCACGGCAATCAGCGTTATCAGCACCGACTCGCCGATGAACTGGCGGATGATCTGGCTGCGGTAGGCGCCCACCACCTTACGCAGGCCCACCTCTTTGGCGCGCCTGGCCGAGCGGGCGGTGGCCAGGTTCATATAGTTGATGCAGGCGATGAGCAGGATAAAGACGGCCACGGCCGCAAAAATGTATACGTAGGAAATGTTCCCGGCAGGGCTGATGTCTGCGCCATACTCGGTGTCGAAGTGGATGGATTTGAGCGGCTGCAGCACGAACGTCATGGTGGCGTTCAGGTCGTTTTCCTTTATCCAGGGGGTAACGGTGCTGGCGGTGAAGGCGTCCAGTTTCTCCTTGAAGGCGGGTAGCTGCTCCGGGTTTTGCAGCAGGGCGTAGGTATACCGGTTCAGGGCAAACCACTGGTTGGTGCGGGTGTCCTCATCCAGCGAGGCATCGTAGGCGCTGCGCGACAGAAAAGCGCTGGCCTCGATGTGGGAGTGCTTCGGGTCGCGGTATACGCCGGTTATATTGTAAGATACATTGCCCACTTTCAGCAACTCGCCCGGCGCGTTCTCCACCGCCCCGAAATACTTTTCGGCCATATCCTCGCTTACCACCATCGTCAGCGGTTCATCCAGCACGGTGTTAGGGTCACCAGCCAGCAATTCATAATCAAACACCTGGAAGAAGGAGCTGTCGGCGAACACCATGTCTTTCTCGTTGAAGCTTTTGTCCTTGTACCAGACCGTCTGGGTGCGGGCGGGCAGCAGCTGCGTCACATTGTCTATCTCCGGGAACTCCCGGCGCAGGGCAGGCTCCAGGGCCGCAGGCGAGAGCGCAAATTTGTTCGTCTCCTGGCTCTCGAACTTCACCTCGCCGGCAAGTCGGACAATGCGGTCTGCTTTTGAAAAATGGCTTTCATAGCTCAGCTCATCCTGCACATACAGAAAGATCAGCACACAGGATGCCACCCCAATCGCCAGCCCAACGATGTTGATGGCCGAGTAGACTTTGTTGCGGATGAGGTTGCGGATGGCGATTTTAAAGTAGTTCTGCAGCATGGTTTTGAGGTTTGAGGTGCGGTTGGTGCTCCGGTATAGGCAAAAGCTGGTAATGGCAGGCTTGTAGAGACGCAAGATTTTGCGTCTCTACGGTGTGGCTTACAGCAGTTCCGCCGCGTGGCGCTTCACGTTCAGGTTTTCCGTCACGATCTGGCCGTCGAACAGGTTCACGATGCGGTGGGCGTACTCCGCGTCAGAAGGGGAGTGCGTTACCATCACCACCGTAGTGCCTGCCTCGTTCAGTTCTGACAACAAAGCCATCACCTCGCGGCCATGCACCGAGTCGAGGTTACCGGTCGGTTCGTCGGCGAGTATCAGGCTGGGGTTAGAGACCGTGGCGCGGGCAATGGCCACCCGCTGCTGCTGGCCGCCCGACAGTTGCTGCGGGAAGTGGTTGCGGCGGTGCGCGATGCCCATGCGCTCCATGGCCGCCTGCACGCGCTTTTTCGTCTCGTCCTTCGACACGCCCAGGTAAGCCAGCGGCAGCCCAATATTTTCCGACACGGTCAGCTCGTCAATCAGGTTGAAGCTCTGGAACACGAAACCCAGGTTCTCCTTGCGCAGCTTGGCGCGCTGGCGCTCCGTGGCGTTGCTGATGTCCTGGCCCAGGAAGTGGAAGCTGCCGGAAGAGGGGCTATCGAGCATGCCCAGGATGTTGAGCAGCGTGGACTTGCCGCAGCCAGACGGACCCATGATGGCCACAAACTCGCCCTTTGCAATTTTCAGATCAACGCCCGCGAGCGCAGTGGTCTCCACGGTGTCGGTCACGTATTTTTTCTGCAGGTTCTGTGTTTCGATAATCAGATCTTCCTTGTTCATGGTTTTGTCTTTATGATGTTGAGAGGTCTTGATAGTTTTATTTTGTACTAATGGGTGGCTGTTTGCTAATTGTTGATTGCTGGTTGTTGAATGGTTAAATGGCTTGATTGTTAAATGGTTGTTTATCAGTTTCATTATTAAGATTTGGTGTAAGTCGATGGAGTAGTTTATATATGATTTCGCATAAATATATTTCACCCATTAGACCATTCAACAACCGGCAACTAACAACCAGCAATCACTTCAACTCCAGCCTGTCGATGTCGCCGTAGCTGTCGTAGGACGAGAGCACTACTTTTTCGCCGGGCTGCAGGCCGTCCAGCACTTCGTAGTGGTTCGGGTTCTGGCGGCCCAGCTTGATGTTGCGCTTGGTGGCAAAGTCGCCGGACTCGTCCACCACGAACACCCAGTTGCCGCCTGTGCTCTGGTAGAAGCCGCCGCGCGGCACCAGCACCGCCTTGCCGCCGTCGTTCAGGTTCAGCTTCAGCTGCAGCGTCTGGCCGCGGCGGATGCCCTCCGGGGCTTCACCCACGAACTCCATATCCACTTTGAAGGTGTTGTTCTGCACCTCCGGGAACACCTTGGTTATCTTCACCTCATGTGTCTTCCCGTTGAAGTCGAAGGAGCCGGTGAGGCCCTCGTACACGCGGGATATATAATGCTGGTCGATGTTGGCCGAAACCTTGTAGCCGCTCAGGTTGTCGATCTGGCCGATGTTCTCCCCGGCTCCCTTCGACTCGCCCACTTCAGCCTTGAGTGTGGAAAGCTGCCCGGAGATCGGGGCGGTTATATATAAATTGTCGAGGGTGTGGCGGGCCATGTCGATGTTGGCGCTCATGCGGGAGATGGACAGGTCGAGCTGGCGCAGGCGGTCGTTCATCAGCTGGGCGTCCTGCTTTACGGAGCGTTCGGCCAGAGTCTTGCGCTTGGTCAGGTAGTTGTACTCATCCTGCGAGGCCTGGAACTCCTCCTGCGGGATCACCTTCTCGGCTATCAGCATCTTGTTGCGCTCGTACGTCCGTTTGGCCTGCGCCAGGTTGTATTCGATCTCGGCCAGTTCGTTTTCTTTCCGGATCAGGTCCTGCTTCATCGTTATCTCAGAGTTCTGGCGCTCGTTCATCAGGTCGTACAGTTGCGACTCGCGCGTCATGAAGTCGATTTGCAGCGTGGTGTTCGAGAGCTTCAGAATGGTGTCGCCGACCTCCACGGTCTGTCCGTCCTCCGTATATATCTGCTCCACACGCCCGCCCTCTGCGATGTCGAGGTAAAAGGTCTTGAGCGGCTCCACCGAACCGTCAATGGCGATAAACTCCTGAAACACGCCTTCTTTCACGCTTCCCAGCGTCACACGCTCGCTGTCTACGTTCAGCCTGGAGGTATGCTCCGCAAAGAGCAGGTTATATAGGATGAGCACCAGTACAGCCGCAACGCCCACTAAAATGGCAATGCGTTTGGGGGTGTTCGTTTTCTTTTCGATTACTCGGTCCATTGCGAAGGTTTGTGTTTGTTCGTGTAGATGTTGAACTGTCTGATTTGCTTTTGCCAATAAGTATGCCATTTTATATATGTATCTGATAAACAGCGCTATACATATAAAAATGGCAAATCAGAAAGGGAAAGGTGTCCGCTTCCGAACACCTTGGTGTCTGCATCCGAACAGCAGCCACAACATGGGGCTTCGCCTGTAAAGAAGATTTCACTCCGCCCCTATATAGCAGGCAAGAAAAGTGGCATAATTTCCTATATAAAACGTATTTTTACGCTATACACTCCTACACAAGCCGCCCTGCACCATGAGCAAAATTCCCTGCAACATCCTGGTAGTTGACGACGAGGAAGATATCCTGACAGCTGGCAGGTTGCTGCTCAAGCAGCACTTCACCGCCGTCCAGACCACCTCCGATCCTTATCAGGTTCCGGCACTGCTGCAGGAGCGGGCAGTGGATGTGGTGCTGCTGGACATGAACTACAGCACCGGGGCCACCTCCAGCAAGGAAGGGCTGCACTGGCTGAAGCAGATCCGGCAGATTTCCCCCGCCACCAGCGTTATCCTGATGACAGCCTATGGCGATATAGAGCTGGCCGTGCGCGCCCTGAAAGAAGGGGCCACCGATTTTGTGCTGAAGCCCTGGCAAAACGAAAAGCTGGTTGCGATTCTGAAGTCGGCGTGCCAGAAGAGAAGCGGGGAGGAGGTACGGACAGCCGAGACGGCTGTGCAGCAGAACACGGCTTATCATTACGGGGAGTTCATTGGCGTATCGCCGGCCATGCAGCGGGTGTACCAGACGATAGAGAAAGTGGCCGGAACAGACGCCAACGTGCTGATACTGGGCGAGAACGGCACCGGAAAGGAAGTGGCCGCCCGGGCGCTCCACCAAAAGTCAAAACGCGCGAAGGAAGCCTTTGAGAAAGTAGACCTGGGGGCCGTAAGCGCCACGCTTTTTGAGAGCGAGCTCTTCGGCCACGCCAAAGGCGCCTTCACCGATGCCAAGGAAGACCGCGCTGGCCGTTTTGAGGCGGCCACAGGCGGCACGCTTTTCCTCGACGAGATCGGGAACCTGTCGCTGGCGTTGCAGGCCAAGCTGCTGACGGTGCTGCAAAGCCGCCAGGTGATCCGGCTGGGCACCAACAAGCCCCGGCCTATCAACATCCGCCTGGTCTGCGCCACCAACATGCCGCTCTACGAGATGGTGCGCGAAGGCGGCTTCCGGCAGGACCTGCTCTACCGCATCAACACGGTGGAGATACACCTGCCGCCGCTGCGGGAACGCCGCGAGGATATAAAGTTGTTGGCCGAACATTTCCTGGAAGTCTACGGCCGGAAATACGACCGCCCGCACCTGCGCCTGAACCCGGGCACGCTGCGCCTCCTGAGCGAATACCACTGGCCCGGCAACATTCGTGAGCTGGATCATGCCCTGGAGCGCGCCGTGATCCTCTGCGACGGAGCCGAACTGCAGGCGGAGGACTTTTATTTTGCCCCCGGCGGGGCAAGCCCGGAGCAGCGGCAGCCGTCGGGAGGCATTGCCGACAACGACTACACCCTGGAGGCCCTGGAGAAGATGATGGTGCAGAAGGCGCTGGTGAAGCATGGGGGCAACATTACGCACGCGGCAAAAGAATTGGGCATTACCCGCACGGCCCTTTACCGAAGAATCGAGAAACATGGTCTTTAAGGGCTTCAGGGCTCGGCTGCTGCTGCGCCTGCTGTTGCTGGTGGCCGTTATCGTGGTGGCCATCTATGTGGTGTACCGCACCGACTGGTATATAACGGCCGGCTGCCTGCTCCTGCTGGCGTTGTTCCAGCTATATGACATGCTTTACTTTGTGGAGCGCACCAACCGCGACATCAGTAGCTTTCTGGAGTCGATTAAGCAATCGGATTTTACGCAGCGCTTTGCCGTGGAAGGGGCGAGCTCTTCTTTCCGGGACCTGTACGGCGGTTTTAACGAGATATCGGAGTCCTTTCAGCGGGTGAAGGCCGAGAAGCAGGCACATTACCATTACCTGCAGACCATTGTGGAGCAGGTGGGCATCGGCATCCTCACCTTCGATGCGCATGGGGAGGTGCAACTGGTGAACCAAGTGGCGAAAGACCTGTTGCGCGTGCCGCACCTGCGGAAGGTACAGGCCCTGGAGCGGGTGAGCCCGGAATTGGTGCTGGCCCTGTGGCAGACGCCGCACAACCAGAAGGCGCTGGTAACGGTGGCGCTGGGGCAGGAGCAACTGCAGCTGAACCTGCACGTGACGGAACTGCTTTCGCAGGGACAACTGCTCCGCATCGTGACTTTGCAGAACATCCGGCCTGAGTTGGAGGAGCAGGAACTGCAGACGTGGCAAAAAGTAATCCGGGTGCTGACGCACGAAATCATGAATTCCGTGACTCCCGTTATTTCGCTCACCGCTACGGTTGCCGGCCTGCTGGAGACAGAGGTGATTTCGAAGCAGGCGATGGGGGAAGCCATTGACCAGGAGGTGCTGGAGGACATGCAGGCGGGGCTGCAAACCATTGAGAAGCGCAGCGCCGGGATGCTCCATTTTGTAAAGAACTACCGCCGCCTGATGCGCCTGCCCGCTTCGGAACTGCGTCCGGTAAAGGTGCGGGAGTTGCTGCAGAACGTGCGCCTGCTGCTGCAACCTGCCACGCAGACTCAGCACATCAGCCTGAAGTTCTATATGCCCGATGAGAAACTGGTGATACTGGGCGATGCCGAGCAACTGGAGCAGGTACTGATCAACCTCATCAAGAATGGCATGGAGGCCTGTGAGACGATAGAAAGGCCCTGCGTGGAAGTGCTGGCCTATATACCGGATCAGGAAAAGAGCCATGTCCGGATTGACGTGACGGACAACGGCCCCGGTATACCGGCAGAGGAACTGGATAAAATCTTCATCCCCTTCTACACCACCAAAAAGCAGGGGTCCGGCATCGGCCTCAGTTTGTCGAAACAGATTCTGCGGCAGCACGGGGGCAGTATCCGTGTCAGCTCTCCGCCCGGCGGCCCCACTATTTTCAGCCTGCAACTGAAAGGAATTTCGAATTACTGAATTCTGAATTACTGAATATGAGATGTGTACTCCTCTCCCTGTATAGCAATTGCAACAAGCCTTTCCTTTTACATTGCTGCTTTATTCAATTATTCAATATTCAGTTATTCAAAATTAACTAATCGCCTGCTGCACAGCCTGCGCCAGCACGTTGGCGGGCATGGCACCGGATTGCCGCCATACCTGCTGGCCCTGCTTGAAGAGGATGAAGGTGGGCACGCCCTGCACCCGGAACTGCTGCGCCGCCGCCTGATTGTTGTCCACGTTTACCTTTATCACTTTCAACTTGCCGTTGTACTGGCTCGCCACCTGCTCCACAATTGGCGACATCGTCTTGCACGGCCCGCACCAGTCCGCGTAAAAGTCTACCAGCACCGGCATGCCTGGGCTGTTGATGAGTTCCTGGAAAGATTTCTTAGGCATAGCTCCAATAATTTATATATAACCTGAATACGGGTGTGGCCTCAGGAGAGGTTACACCTGCCGGGCCTTAGCAACGCGTATCACACAGGCTTACAGCAGGCGTGGACATGGTGCAGCGCGCCATTCCTAACGCCCTTGGCTCATTTTAACCTATCCCGGCCACAGCAGTGTGCCCCGGTGGGGCTTAAACCCTGTGTGCAAGATATATATGTGAAAAAATAGTTGTTATATCAATTAATATATATATTTGGAAAAGGAAAACAAAAATTGAAATGGTCATGTCTTACTACAACGGATCAGAAGGCGAAGCGATCACCCTGGAGGAAGCGGCGGCTTTCACCGCGAACTACAGGAGCCAGAACCAGGGAGTGGCAGAAACAGTGAAAGCACACTTCTTCGGACGTGAGATTCTGCAGCGGATGCTGGACCAGGAGGGCTGCGTCGGTATCCGGATGTACTACGGGCTGGATGACAAAGGAGGCAAGCAACTGGTGCTGATCGGGGTGGATGCCGCCGGGCAGGATATGGAAGACGGCACCATCGCCGACAGGTCGAGGGTCTGCCCGCCTGATTGTGCCACAGGTGCGCTTAACGGCTGATGCAGGTATTTTTTGAAAAATACTACTACTTGTTATCCTACGCGTCTTCTTACAGCGTTCTGGTCCCCCTGTTGGCCGGTCTGTTCCTGATGGTGAAGTTCGGGTATAAAAGCGAAGTGTTCAGGGGCGTGTTGCTGTATGTGGCCTTTATCGCCGCAGTGGAGGCCAGCGGCATCTTAAGCATTGTGCTGGGCACTGACAACAACATCTGGATATCGCATGTGTACGTGCCCCTGGAGTATGTCCTTGTCACCGCCATATATTACAGAAGCTTTGCGCAAAAGAAGATCAGGGCAGGGATGATCGGGGTGGGCATTCTCTTTTTGCTGTTTTGCCTGGCCGAGTCGCTGTGGGGCGCTGGTGTGCAGAGCCTGAATTCCTATTCCAGGGTCATGGAGAGCACCCTGCTTATCGCTTTGGCGCTGCTGTACCTGTTTGTGCTGTACAAGGACCTGAACTATATATACCTGGCGCAAGATCCGCTGTTTGTGCTGAGCTGTGGCGTGATGGTTTATTTTGCCGGTACTGCCATGGCGTACGGCATGTTTAACAAGGCGCTGGCCATATCTGATAACATGGCGCGTGTCTGCCTGAGCATCACTTATATTTTGAATATCTCGTTTAACTGCTTGTTGGTGGTCGTGCAACGGAAAGCGGTAAGCGCATGAACGTACTCCAGCCCTTGCTCATCATCACGCCCATCCTCCTGTTGCTGGTGCTTGGCATCATCGTGTTTGTGGTGCTGTACCAGAAGCGGCTACTGCAGCACCAGGAGCAGATGCAGCGGCTGCAGATCAGCAAGCAGGAACAGCTGCTGAACGCCACCATGCGCGCCCAGGAGGAGGAGCGCCGCCGGGTGGCCCGCGACCTGCACGACGAGGTGGGATCGATGCTGTCGCTGGTGCGGCTGAACCTGCACCAACTGGTGGCAGGTGTGGAGGGGGCGGAGCAGAAGTGCGCGAGGCCGAACAGAGGATAAAAGAGCTGCTGGACGAGGCAATCGGTAGCGTGCGCCGCATCTCGCAGGACCTGATGCCGGTGGTGCTGGATAAAATGGGCCTTGTGCAGGCGGTGGGGGCGCTGTGCCGGTCTGTGCCTGCCACGGCGGGCGTTACGGCGACCTACGCGTGCAACGACAAAAGCAGGCGGCTGGATCCGAGGCTGGAGCTTGTCCTGTACCGGATGGTGCAGGAGTTGCTGAACAACGCCCTCAAACATGCCCGCGCCACCACCATCCATGTAGAACTGCTCTTTGCAGACGACGAGGTGACACTGCATTTTGAAGACAACGGCGTTGGGTTTGATGCCACCGCCTCCGGACAGGCGGTAGCCCAGGGGGTAGGCATGGTGAGCATCGAAAGCCGCGTGCGCGTGCTGAACGGAAAAATAGACATACAATCTGCGGCCGGGCTGGGGACCCGTGTCAGAATAACAGTGCCAACTAAACAACACGATCAACAAACTTTATAGATGCTGTATTTATGGCCTATCAATCACTTACACTCGCCATTGCCGACGATCACATTCTATTCCGGAAGGGGGTTCTGGAATTACTGAAGGCGTTTCCGGAGATAACTTTAGTGGCCGACGCCAGCAACGGTGCCGAGCTGCTGGATAAAATCGAGGGAAACCTGCCCGATGTGATCGTCCTGGACCTGGAGATGCCCGAAATGGACGGTGTTCAGACGGCGCGCTACCTGCTGTCGAAGTACACGGGTGTCAACATCCTGATCATGTCCACTTACGGGGATGAATCGTTGGTGGAGCACCTGCTGGAAGAAGGGGTGAAGGGCTATCTGCTCAAAAACGCCGAGCCAGCCGAACTGCGGGGTGCCCTGCAGACCCTGAAGGGCGGTAACCGCTACTTCCCGGAGGCGATTAGCAACGGCGCCAGCCACTGACTTTGAATTGCCGCATGTGGGTGTAGCTCGTATATTGCACGCGCCGGGGCCCTGTTGCGCCTAGCTCACCTGTTTCAGGTGTGGCACCACCCACACCGCCGCCAGCGTGATGGCACAGGCCACCAGGCCCACCCAACTGAAGTGCAGCAGCCTGCCTGAAGCCGACTCCTGCACAATCAGCCCTGCTCCGAAAGAGGCCAGGCCCGCGCTCAGTTGCTGCACCGAGGAGTTGATGCTCATGAAGCTGCCGCGCAGCTTTGGCTCTACGGTGGAGGTGATAAGGGCCATGGCGGGCACAAAGCGAGCACCGAAAAGAATAAAGAAAAAAGTGGTGACGATCAGGGCCACATAGTGCGGCACAGGCGGCAGGTTCGTAATCGCCAGTATCGGCAACAGCGACAGGACCGCGCTGCTGGCGAACACCCGCTTTTTGCCGTGCCTGTCGGCCAGGCGGCCCGCCCACTGCGAGGTGAACACGGTGGCCAGCCCCCCGAACAGGTAGATGTAGCTGAGTTCCGCCTCCTCGAAGCCCACATTGGCAACCATATAGGGGCTGATGAAGGGCACCACGAAGAAGCCGGCCATGGTGAGGGTAACGGTGAGGGCCATCGCCCACCGCAGGTTCTGCCTGCGCAGGATGTCACCTATCACCAGGAAAGGGCTTTCGCGGGTGGCGCTGCTCAGGTGCCCCCGCATGACAGGCAGAAAGAAGGTGCCCACCAGCAGCACGACAAAGCTCAGCGCCGCCAGCAGGTAGAACGGGGCGTGCCAGCTCGTGACGCTCGCCAGGTACAGCCCCACCGGTATACCCGCAATAGAGGCCACCGAGAAAGCGGCCATCACCTGTCCCGTGGCGGCCCCCCGCCGCTGCTCCGGAATCGCATCCCCGATCACGGCCAGTATCAGGGCACCCAGCACGCCTCCGAATGCCCCCGCCACTACGCGCGCCGCCAGCAGCAGCCCGAAGGAAGGCGCCATGGCGCAGGCCAGGGTGCCCAGCGCAAAGCCCAGGTACAGCCCCAGCAGCGCATGCTTCCTGTCGAACCGGTCGATGACGAGCGCGCTGAGAAAACCTGCCACGGCCGCGCTGAAGGTGTATGCCGACACCAGCAGGCCGAATTCCTGCGGCGTGATGTTGAAAACGCGCATCAGTTGCGGCCCCAGCGGCATCATGATCACGAAGTCCATCATGTGGGTAAACTGGATGGCCGCCAGCAAAAAGATCAGCAGGCCCTCACGGATAACGGTTTTCGGAACAGCTGCGTCAGCGGATGTGGCAGGTGTGGGTTCTTCTGGGGAGGTGTTCATTTATATATAATTCAGGGTATAGGTGTGTACAGGCTATGTTCTGGCCAGCCAGAATTGCTTTTTTATGTCTGCCGACAAGCTCTTTAAACCATCAGCTTTCCTGATTTGTTCTCTATATATAAAAATCAAGTGTGAGGGCAGCAGCAATGGCGAAGCAGCAGGGCGAGGCGGTATGCGAACTTTGCGGCCGGGAGGTGCAAATCCTGTCGCGCCACCACCTGGTGCCGCGGGAGGAGGGCGGCCGCTACGGGGCCACCGCCGAACTCTGCCAGCCCTGCCACAGCACCGTTCACCTCACGTTCTCTAACCGCGACCTGGCCAGCGCATATAACAGCATCCCGGCTCTGCAGCAGGCGGAGGGCCTGCAGAAATACCTGAAGTGGGTCCGCACCAAACGCATCCAGCACATCTCCAACAGCAGGGGCAAACGGCGGTGAGGCGGGGGAAAGGCTCCTGAAGAAAACGATAGCCTACCGCACCTGTCATCCTGAAAGGATGGCAGAGATTGATCAATGCATCATCAGGAAAGCATTCTCAGCGGGTTCGGTTATATAGGTCTCGCTCAACTTACCTTCATTTATATATAGCCCCCTGCTCTGGTTTACTCGCCCCGCAGCTGCAGAATCAGATCTATTTTATACTGGTGCAGGCTGCCTTCCAGACCGGCGGGGTAGCTGTGCGGGTTCAGGTAGCGTCGGATGCTCTCGTGCAGCTTGTCGAGCTGGGCTTTGGTGCGGGCTTTGATGGCAGGCAGGTCCGGCAAATCATATATAAGCTCACCTGCTTCGAAAACCGGCACCAGCAGCTCTTCGGAGGCGGTGCCCGGCGCGATGGTCTTGCGGCGGGTACTGTCGAGCGGGTCCACTATCTGGATATGATCCGGCAGGCTTTCCAGCTCATTATAAATCATATCGGCAATAAACACCCCGTCCCGGAAGCGGCGCACCTGCAGCATACCGGGCGTGGAGGTCTTCGCCCTTTGTTCCGACAGCTTCACTTTGTATTCCCACTCGCCGCCCTGCCGCCGGAGCGCCGCCATTTTATACACCCCCCCAGGGCAGGCTGGTCGTAGGCAGTGATCATGCGGGTGCCCACGCCCCACACGTTTATTTGCGCGCCCTCCTGCTTCAGGCTGGTGATGATGTGCTCGTCCAGGTCGTTGCTGGCCACAATGCTGGTGTCGGTGAAGCCTGCGGCATCCAGCAGCTTGCGCGCCTCTTTGCTGAGGTAGGTCAGGTCGCCGGAGTCGAGGCGGATGCCCCCGAAGGTAAAGCCCGACGGCTGCAGTTGCTGCGCCACTTTTATTGCGGTCCGCACGCCCTCCAGCGTGTCGAAGGTATCCACCAGAAAAACGGAGTCGTGCGGGAAAGTTTTCCCGTAAGCCAGGAACGCCTCTTCCTCAGTGGCGAAGGCCTGCACCCAGCTGTGCGCATGCGTGCCTTTTACAGGGATGTTGTACAGTTGCCCGGCCAGCAGGTTGGAGGTGGCCGAGGCACCGCCTATAT
The DNA here is from genome assembly GCF_009931655.1 of Pontibacter russatus. Classification (NCBI taxonomy): domain Bacteria; kingdom Pseudomonadati; phylum Bacteroidota; class Cytophagia; order Cytophagales; family Hymenobacteraceae; genus Pontibacter; species Pontibacter russatus. The sequence goes on from NZ_CP047984.1 coordinate 4,110,110, forward strand.
AGGCCGCCCGGGCCGCCGACAAAGAGCCGTCGATGCCCTGCGCGCGGCGCATCCCGAACTCTATCACCGGGTCGCCTTTGGCGGCGTCGGCAATGCGGGCCGCTTTGGTGGCAATCAGGGTTTCGAAGTTGATGATGGTGAGCAGCGGGGTTTCTACCAGTTGCGCCTGCAGCAGTGGCCCGCGCACCCGTACCAGCGGCTCACCCGGAAACACCGCCGTGCCCTCCGGAATGGCGTCCACACTGCAGGAAAATTCCATATGACGCAGGTAGTTCACAAATTCCGCCTCAAACAGCGGCTGCCCCTGGCTTCCTTTCAGGCCGGCTATATAGGCCAAGTCCTCCTCCCCGAACCGCAGCTCCTGCAGGTACTGCACGGCGTGCTCCAGGCCAGCGGCAATGGTATACCCCCCGTTGAAAGGGTTTTTCCGGAAGTAAAGGTGAAAAACCGCCTCCTGCTCTGCCATGCCGTTTTTCCAGTAGCCATAGGCCATCGTCAGCTGGTACAGGTCGGTGAGCAGCGAGAGCGAGGTTGCGTATATATCTTTCAGAGCCATGCCCGTAAATTAAGCATTAAGCGTCAGAAAACGCAAAGGAACAAAAAAACCAGTGAAAGCCGCCCCCTTTTACAAGCCGACAATCAACCATAACGCAATTTGAAATTAAAGTCTTGCATCTTGATCTGCTCGTCTGCAATTTTAAGCCATGCACAACCGACAGTTCATTCCCTTCGCCGAAGTTAAAAATCAGCGTGCCATTGTAGTAGACAGCACCCACCCCAACGGGGTGATGCTGTCGCACTGGCGCGGCGCGCCCACGCCGCCCGAGATACGCGTCGATACCAGCGCCGCCATTGTATTGCATGCCCTGCGGCTGCGCCTGCCCCAACTGGACCTCCCTTGCGTGTCGGCGAATCATTTCAACATAGATGGCTTTGTGGGCGTGTGGGCGCTGCTGAACCCGGAAGTCGCGCTGGAGAACGAGGAACTGCTGCGGCAAATGGCCCTGATCGGCGATTTCCGGGAGCTGGACCTGAACCACCCGCTGGCGGGGGAGGCGCTGAAACTGGTTTGCTGGATAAACGCGAAAGAGCGGGAGCTTTTTTACAAGCCTTTTGCTGCCGACGAGACGGAGGAGAAGGAAGCGGCGCAGTGCGTGCAGAAGTTCCGGTACTTCCTGCGGGAGTTCGGGCGGGTGCTGCAGGACCCGGACTGGGAGCGGGGCGCCTGGGAAGACGAGGTGGGCAGCGTGCTGCTGGGCTACCGCGACATGTACAAGCCGCAGACCAAACTCACGCGCCACCCGGAGATCGGGCTCATCATCGTCGAAATTGAGCATCCCGTCCACTATTACGCACTCTTCAGCCGCACGCAGGGGTTTGATATGGTGCTGGCCTGCTACGGGCAGAACCGCTATGAGCTGGAGTACAAATACACCACCTGGGTCGACATCGCCTCGCGGCCCACGCTGCCCCGGCTCCCGCTGGCACCGCTGGCGGCCCACCTGAACCAGCTCGAAACCTCCGGCCGCCGCTGGACTTACGACTCTGTGACCGACACCGGCCCGCTGCTGCGCCTGGACGGCGACCAGCTTACCCGCACCGAGGCCTTCGACAACCCCACCGACCGGGCCATATATAGCTCCTCCATCCCCGTGCCGCAGCTGAAAGAGGAGGTGGTGACTTACTTTAGAAAGGCCTGCAGCGGCATCAAGCCAAAGTATAACTGGACCTGGAAGGAAGTGAATGCACTCGGTGAAGGACAGGTAGGAAAATAGTATAAAACAGTATAATAGCGGCCTTGCTTATGATTTAATCATCCGCCTTTTTCTGCCATTAGGGGGCCCGAAGGCGGTAAATATGGCGCATGCTGCCCGTAGGGCAATATTCATATATTAACTTTCTATTAATTTTGAAACTTTGCGTATACAGCGAAAAAAGAGTCACCATCCCATGCTAAACCAAACAACACAACGCTATATATGGAAAAGATTCTATGTCCGACCGACTTCTCGAGCACATCGGCGAAGGCGGTAGACTATGCCGTCTATATTGCACAGCACGCGGGGGCGCATCTGTCGTTGATGCACGTGCTGCACCTACCCATAATTGACACCTCTGATACGGCTTTAGTGGCGAGCGAACTGCTGGGGGAGCAGATGCGCGAGGCCGCGGTGAAGCTGAAGGCCATGTGCCGGGATATGGAAGAGAAGCACGGGGCAAACCGCAACGGGGGCTTCTCCTGCGATTACATTCTGAGAGAGGCGCTTTTGACGGACCTCGCGTCCGAGTTAACCTCGGGTGGTGGCTACGACCTGATTGTGATGGGAACAACAGGGCTGGACAACACCATGGAGGAACTGCTGATTGGCAGCAACACCGAGTCGGTGATAGAGGAGGTGAAGTGTCCGGTGATGTCGATACCCGCCTCAGCGCCGCCGCCATCGCTTGATAAAATCGTGTATGCCACCGACTACAGCCTAGAAGACCGGCATGCCCTGCAGCAGGTCATCCATCTGGGGAGTTTCTTCGGGTCCCATATAGACGTGGTGCACGTGGTGAAACCGAGGGTGAAGAACAACAGTGAGGAGGCACAGCATTTCTGGAGAGAGCTGCAGGAGCAGTTCCCGGGCGTGCCGCTCAGTTTCCAGGAGATACCCAGCAGGCACCGAGACGAGGGGCTGAAGAAATACCTGAAAGACGCAGGCGGCGATGTGCTGGCGGTGGTGCGCAGGAAAAAGGGCTTTCTGAAGGAGCTGTTCTCGCAGAGCCTGACGGAGCGGCTGACGTACCAGGCGGAGGTGCCGCTGCTGGTGCTGCAGGGCGAGATGCCCGCCACTACCTGAAATTCATTGAAAGGAAGGCTCCGCTGCTGCAGCGGAGCCTTCCTTTTTAGCGCACCAGGTCCTCGTCGAAAATATGGTCCAGGGCCCCGCTGCACTCCTGGCAATTGTAGCGCCCGAAGTCATCGATGGCCCGGTATAGCGTCATGTTGCGGAATGAGCCCTGGCACGCTCCCAGCACCGGGCAGTCATGCTTGGTATGGAAAACATCCGCCGACTCATCCACGCATATCCACACGCGGTTTTGCGCCATATGTGGCGGGATGACAAAAAACTCTGGGGCTGGTCTGCCTGTTGTGCGGGCTTCTGCCACAGCAACGGTTGCGGCGGGAGAGGCCTGGGAGGCTTCAGTCTTTTCGTCGGTCTGCCGGCACCCGATGAAGCTGCAGGTGATGGCCAGCAATAGGGCCAGGCGGAGTCGTGCGGGTATGGTGCGTGTCATGGGTGGAGGTTAGGATGGCTATATGGGAAGGTGAATATAACCATATATAGTTAAAATAGCAGCCTGCAGCGCGACGAACCAAAAATTATATAACCCAAGCCGCGGTTTACTCCCGCCGTTGAGATATAACCTACCCCTCCAGGGGATGGGGCCTCCGGTTATCAGAATTCGGGCAAGTATATATAGCGCAGCCTGATTTATATACCTGTTTAGCCTGGTCATTTAACAGCTGCGCGGCAAGAGGCTATATATCAATGCCGTCATCTTCAGGAAAAGAGCGAAGCTGTTCCCGGTTTCTTACTTCGGAACCTTGTCTGAAGCAGATTTCTTCATCCGCACAAATCCTTACAGGGGATTAGGAAATCCCAACGGCCACCTTCCGGATTAGGAAATCCGGAAGAGCATATACTTATAGAGCATTTTCTTAGGTTGGCGGCACTGGGGAATCTGTCAGGGCTGGCTGCAGGCCTTGTCCAGGCGGCGGTCATATACCTGAATGGCCGCCTCCTCCGTTATAGCCAATATTTCCTGTTTGCAGCGCTTCAGCACATGGCAGTCTCTGGTGAGGTGATAAACGCCGGAGCTGGTGCTGTTGCAGATATAAACGGTACGTTTGGCGGCACCTGCAGGCAGCGGCGCCGGCGTCTCTTTTGCCGTGCCGCCGCTGCGTTTTTCCTTCCTGTAATCCCAGGGAGCCACTGGGTTGGCGTCCTGCCACAGCCCCCTTTTGTAGCGGCGGGCGTCGGTTTCCAGGTTCGCCAGCTTCAGGTCGTTGGAGTAGGCTTTGTAGTGCCAGGCGTAGCCGTTGCGCACCAGTTCCTCGTTAAGGCTGCGGCCATCGGGCAGTATGATGGTGCCCACCGTGCGGCCGTAGCGGTCGGTGTTGTTGACAATCAGGCGCACATTTTTGCCGAAGGCCAGGTCGGAGGTGAACTGCCTGGCCCGCTGCCCATATGCCTGCGCTTTCTCAGGGGCATCCACGCCGAAGAGGCGCACTGTCTCCGTCTTCCCGTTCCGGAGCAGTTCAACGGTATCGCCGTCTTTTATGCCGACTACTTTGTCTCCGGCGGTAGTCGCCGGTTTCGAGGGGTTTCCTTCAGCGGCTGCCGTTTCGGGAGTGGCCGCGGAAGGGCCTGCCTCGGGCGAATTGGATGTCTGTTGTTCCGCGTCCCGCTCCAGTACCGCTTGCTGCCGTTGCCTGAACTGCTCCTGGGCCTCCTCGCGGCTGCTCTGCTTACAGGCCAAGGCAGTACACAGCGTGAGGAAGAGCAGCAGGTGGTAGGTAAGTTTTCTCATCTGTATTATATATGATGCAAATGAAGGGCAGAGGTCTATATAGAAGCAAGGCCGCCCCTGTGCCAGGCCCTAATGCTGCTGCAGCGATGCTGGCACTTCATTGCTCGCGGAGGAGGTGTCTTCGGTGCCGGATGCATCTGGCGTAGCGGTTTCTTCTGTGGTCTCCACTTCCTCCTGACTGCTCTGGCCACAGGAGGCACCGGTCAGGAGGCAAAAAGCAAAAAGCAGCTTGTATAGATTATTTTTCATAGAGGCTCATATATGGTTTTAAGGTATATACGCATGCAGCGGGTTTAAAGTAGGCTGCTTACAGATAGGGGCAGCAAATGCCTGAAGTTAAGCTTATATATAGCGCAACTGCCAAGTGTCGGGTCACCACCCTGTCACCTCCACGGTACTCACGCCACCGGCTTTTTTCTGCACGCGTATCTGCGTGCCGATGCGCTCTTTCAGCGCCTCCACGTGTGAGATGATGCCGATCATTTTGCCGCTGGCCTGCAGGTTCTCCAGGGTGGAGATGGCCGCATCCAGCGTCTCCGCGTCCAGGGTGCCGAAGCCTTCGTCGATGAACAGCGAGTTGATTTGGGTGCGGCGGCCGGCAAGGTCGGAGAGGCCGAGCGCCAGCGCCAGGCTCACCAGAAAGCTTTCTCCCCCCGACAAAGTGTTCATCGGCCGCACAGCCTCTGCCTGGTACGTGTCTATGATCAGCAGCTCCAGATCTTCTTCTGTGGATTTGAGGATACGGTAGCGGTCGTTGAGCTTGAGCAGGTGGCGGTTTGCCAGTTCCACCAGCCTGGCCAGCGTAAGCCCCTGCGCAAAGCGGCTGAACTTGTTGCCGTCGGCGGAGCCAATCAGGTCTGCCAGTTGGTTCCAGCGGTTGCACACTAGTTGCTGCGTTTGCAGTTTTTGGGCCAGTTCCCTGTTTTTGTCGCGCTGCTCGGCGTCCTGCTCCAGCAACTGCTGAATGCGCGCGCGTCGGGCAATCAGCTCCCGCTGCGCCTGTGTCTTTCCGGCATATAGTTGCTGCAGGCTGTCTTGGCTTTCGGAGGTCAGCTGCCTTGCCTGCGTCGTTTCCAGCTCGTGGCGCACGTCGCTGAGGCTTTTGCGCAGTTCGGTCAGGTGTTTCTCGGTTTGCGCCTTCAGGTTTGCCAGCCGGTCGGCCTCGTCCCGGTCGAGCAGCATCTGGCTGAGCGCTTCGATGGTGGCGATGCCTTTCTGCCGCAGCACCTGCAGCAGGCCGTCGCGCAGCGCATCCAGCAGCGACTTGCTTTTCTGGTGCGTAGCGGCGCATTCCGACTGGCGCCGACGTGCTTCCCGCAGTTCCTGCTGTTTTTGCAGATGGCTGGCCCGGGCTTCCTCAGCTTGTTGGGCGCGGCTGCGGAGCTCCTGCCGGGCCAGCTGCCGTTCCTGCTGCGGCTGCTTCTCTCCGAAAAGCTGTTCCCGCGCTTCTTTCACCTCTGTCAGTTTTATATGCTCCCGCCTCAGGTTTTCCTGCCGCTCCTGCCGCTCTTTCTGCTTCTCCTGCACCCGCGCGTTCAGGTGTTTCAATTCTGTGTCCGACTGAAGATACGCTTCTCGCTTCTGTACCAGGTCCTGCTGCTTCTGCTGATATATAGCCGCCTGCTGCTCTAAGGTTTGCAAGAGTTGCTGCCGCTCTGTCGGCTTATATAGCTGGCCATATGCCGCCGCAAACGATTCGGCCGTTTCGGTATGGGCCTGCTGCTGTTCCTGCTCGTCCTGCAGGTTAAGCTGCAATTTCTCCAATTGCTCCTGTCGGTGCTGCGCCGCCTGCTGCAGCCTTTCCAACTGCGCCTGTACCCGCAACTGCGCCTCTCTGTTTTGTTGCGCCTGCTGGTTTATCTGCTCCAGTGCCCGACCCAGGACGCGGACCTGCGTAAGCGCCTCCTGCACCTGGCCCAGCGCCTGCCGCTGCGCCTGCAGGTTTTGCGCCAACTGCTCCGTCTGTTCAATGCCAACAGCTATACCTGCTGCAGTGCCCGAAAAAGCATGCTGCAGTCGGGCCAGTTCCTGCTCAGTTTCAGTTATAGCGGCAGTTGCCGCCTGTTGTTTTTGCTGCAGCGTGTTCAGTTGCAGTTGCAGCGCCTGCGCAGCTTGCTGCAGCTCCTTTACCAGCGCCTGCTGCCTGTCCCGTTTCTGTACTTCCTCTGAAAGATTGACCCTGTAATATCCTTCCACAAAAGGATGGTGTTCCGACCCACACAGCGGGCAGGGCTGCTCCGGCTGCAGTGTGAGCCGTGCCTCTTCGTACTTCTGTATCTGCTGCTGCAACTGCACCAGCTTTTGCATGTCCTCCAGGCGTTCCGTGGCGGCGTTGTGTTTTTGCTGTGTAGTGGTTAGCTGCGTCTGCTGCGCTTTTATATCCTGTTCCTGCTGGCTGAGCAGTTGCAGGAGTTCCTGTTTCTTCTGTGTTTGCTGCCGATGCTGTCTGGACAGTTCGAGCAGTTTCTCGTAGCGCGCCAGTTGCAGCGGCTGCTCCTGCGCCGATTGCTCCAGTTCATCTACCGTTTTATCTGAGAGCAAGGCCTGTAATCGGGCCAGTTTTTCCTGTTTCTGTGTATGGAGTGCCTGCTGCTGCGCCTCGTGAAGCTGTAGTTTGCCCTGCAACTCTTCCTGCTGGGCGACTTCCTGCTGTTGTTGCGCCATCAAGTCCTGCTGCTCCTGCTGGCAACGCCGGATGCGCTGCTCCACTTCCTCCAGGGCCTTTACCGTACTTTTTAGCTCATACAGGTTCTCGGGCAGGTCCTGCAAGCGTTGCTGTGCGGCCAGCCAGTTCTTGATGCCGTCTGCCTCCTGCTTCAGTTCAGCTAAGTGCTGTTGCTCCGTTTGCTGCTGGTCTTGCTCCTTTTTCAGGGCCTCCTCCAACTGCACATAGGCCGCCTTGTCCTTTTGGTAACTCTCCCGGATGGTATACAAGTGGTGATCCAGCTGCGTGACCTGCTCCAGCAGGGGCTCCAATTGGTGGAGCGCCTCTTCCTGCTGCTGGTGCGCCTTGCCTGCCGCTGTGGCTATTTGACCTGCCTGCTCCAGCTCCGCTTCCAGCGCAGGCACCTGCTTTTCCAGCGTCAGGAGCTGCTCCTGCGCTTCCACTACCTTGCTGCTGGCGCTGCGTATCTCGGCCAGCTCACCCACAAACTGGTGTGCCTGCTCGTGCTGCTGCAGCTTCCGGAATTCCGGCTGTAACTGTGCCAGCTTTTGCTCCTGCGCCTGCAGCGCCTCCTCGTGCTGCTGTTTTTTGAGCTTGAGTTGCTGCAACTGCTGTAGCCACTGCAACTGCTCCTGTACCGAGGTGATGTCTTTCTGCAGCAGTGTTTCCTGCTCCTGCAGCTCCGCTACGCTTTGCGCATATGCCTCGCGCTGCTCCTCCGGCAGCAATTGGCTGTCCTGCAGGCGGCGTTCCAGTTCCTCCTTTTTCAGACGCTCGATTTTTGACTTTTCGTAAGCTGATTTAGAGATATCGGAGTAGATGCCGGTGTCGGTGATTTTCTCCAGCAGGCTGCTGCGCTCGTTGGGGCTTGCCTTCAGGAAACGGGCAAAGTCGCCCTGCGACAGCATGACCGAGCGCAGGAACTGGCTGTAGTCGAGCCCGCACAGCTCCGCTACTTTATCAGGCACCTGGCTTGGCTTCAGGTCAAAAGGTTTATCGTCGGCGAGGTCGCAAAGTTCCATGATAACCGGCTGCATGTTGCCCTCTGCCTTGCCCCGGCTGCGGCGGATGTGCCACCGGGAGCGGTAGCGCCTGCCCTCCGCCTCAAACTCCACCTCCGAAAAGGCCTCGGCCGTGTAGCGCGTCATCAGCTCCAGCGGCTTGTCGTTGCTGTGGCGGTGTACCAGCCCGTAGAGTCCCACCGTGATGGCATCCAGAATGGTGGTCTTGCCTGCGCCCGTCTGCCCCGTGATCGCGAAAAGCCCTGCATCCGCCAGTGGGCTCCGGTCGAAGCGGATCTCATGCTCGCCTTTCAGCGAGTTCAGGTTGAGGAAACGGACGGAGAGGATTTTCATTTATATATATGTACTGAAAATGAGATACACTAGATGGTGAAGACCTCGCGGTGCCCGGGGGCTCTGCGAGCGTCTGATTTATATATAGCAGTTGCTTCGTAGCCCAGACGCTCGCGGGACCTTCGGACACCGCGAGGTCTCAATCTTCCTCCTCCTGCCCCATCAACTCCAGCAGTTCTGAGAAAGTAGTGAGCAGTTCGGTGTGGTCGCTGTCGGGGAAGGCGCTTTCGCAGCGTTTCCGGAACACGTCCTTTTCGCCCAGGGAGTGCAGATCGGCTTCTTCCCGCACCTGCTGCTCCAGCGTTTGCCGCGCTGTGCTGATGATGGGCGGACGGTGGATGAGCAACTGCAGCTCCAGTTTCAGCCGAAGCACTTCCTCGAGTTGCTGGTTCAGGTCGGGGAGGGGCGATTCCAGCTCCACCTGCAGTTCGGCCCAGGCTGTTAGCGTGTAGCCGCTGTTATCATATATAGCCAGCTGTTGCTTCACTTTCTCCAGCGGCCCTTTAAAGCGCAGCAGCTTGCGGCAGCAGGGTATCTCCAGCTCGCGCAGCTCAGCCAGCTTACCGCCTTCAAAGTCAAGTATATAGTTTACTTTTTTGTCTGTCACTTCGCTGAAACTAAGTGGAATGGGAGAGCCGGAATAGCGGATATGATGCTGGTTGTTCACCTTTTGCGGGCGGTGCAGGTGGCCGAGCGCCACGTAGTCAAACTCCCTTGGGAACTGCTCCGCGCCGATCTGCCCCAGGTTGCCGACGTGTATTTCCTTTTCGCTGTCGGAGGCGGTGGACCCGGCGGCAAACAGGTGGCCGGTGGCGACGATGGGTATATGCTGCTCTTTGTACTGCTGCAGGTGCGGCACAAAGGCCGCATAATGCGCGGCAATGCCTTGTTTGATGCGCTGCTCCCGTTCCTCATAACGCTCGCCCGCCACCGAAAGCCGTACGTCGCGGTCGCGGAGGAAGGGCACGGCGCACACCACCAGCTCTATATCCCCCTGCTCATTTTTGAGCTCAAGCAGCTCATCCAGCGGGTCCTCTGTGGCTCCCCCAATCACATAAATATTGAAGCACTCCAGCAGTTCGCGTGGGGCGTTGAGGGTGGCGACGGAATCGTGGTTGCCGCCCGTGATGATGACATGGCGGCAGCAGGTGGCGCAGACCCTGCGCAGGAAATCGTAGTAGAGCTTGAGGGCGGTGTTGGAGGGGGCGCCGTTGTCGAACACGTCGCCAGCCATGATGAGCGCCTCTACCTGCTCCTGGGCAATGGTTTGCAGCAGCCAGTCCAGGAAGCGCTGGTGCTCTTCCGTCCGTTCGAGGTTGACGAGGCGCTGGCCAAGGTGCCAGTCCGAAGTGTGTAGTACGCGCATTATATCCCAGTCCTTTCTTCCAATCCTGCTTCTAAGATACAGGAAGATATGGCCAAGCTACAAGCCGATGGGGAAGGTTTTATCAACAGGTTATGCACAATCAGCGGTGTGGCAGCGCTTTGGGTTTACTCTGCGCTGCCCTGCTCGGTCGGAAACCCGGCTTCTTTCAAATCCTGGAAACCGCCCACGTTGTAGATGTGCCGGAAGCCCGCCTCCTTCAGCAGCTCCGCCGCTTTTCCGCTCCGGTTGCCGCTGGCGCAATAGAGGTAGTACACCTTGTCCTTGTCCCAGTTTTCTATTTCCCGGGCAAACGCTCCGCCGCGGTAGTCGGAGTTGACGGCGCCGTCAAGGTGGCCTTCGGCAAACTCCTCCGGCGTGCGCACGTCTACCAGAATCGTCTTGCGGCCCAGGCGCTCGCCTTTAAACTGCTGTGGCGTCAGGTTCTGCACCTGTGCCGGCGTGCTCTGCTGCGGCCCGGCGCAGCTCAGGAAGGCGAGAAATGAAACAGAAAGGAGGATGGCTCTCATATCTATAAACCGATTTTATGTTGAGGCAATGAAATGTGTAAATGTAAGCATTTGCGCTGTCCGGTCTTCCGCATCCTCCATATAAAATTTATACAGGGCGCGGCGGTGAGCTTCAGTGAGGTTTGAAGTTGTGGATGCACGCGATGATGCTGGTGATGTTGGTGTCGGCCAGAAAGTAATAGATGTTTTTCCCTTCGCGGTGCGTGCCCAGGATGCCTTTGTCGCGCATGTTGGTGAGGTGGTGCGACAGCAGAGACTGTTCTATCTGCAGCACTTCCTGCAGCTGGCTCACGGTCAGCCGGTCGCGCTGCTCCAGCAGATCGATGATGCCGAGGCGCATGGGGTGCGCCATGCACCTGAGTACGTAGGCGGCCTGTTCCAGTTTCTTCTGCTCCACCCTTACTTTTAAGTTGCTCATGCTCTGGTTTGGTTTGTTCACCTGTTATATATGGAGAAGTGTTCATATATAAATAATGATACAATTATCGGGCGGTGTGAGTTCCTGCAACCACAGTAAGGCCGTGTCTCCGGGTTCCTTTACGGCAAGCCTGCTGCTGTGCCCGTGTGCCGCTCTGCTTCTCCGCGCGCCATCTGCTTTCCCTGGTTCAATATACCAGGCTGTGTGATATAGGACGGAATGACTCCTGATATCAAATCTGCCTCTCATTCGTCCCCAGAGTGGCTGGTCAGGTTTCAGCGGATGCTTGTATCTCAAAGGCTAGCTATATAGCTTACCCTCAAATAGAAAGGAGGCGGATGAAGGCAGGGCGCGGCGAACCAGGCATGCAACTCAATGGATTAGCTTCTCTTCGAGCAGCACCCGGTTGCCCTCGCCCCGGATTTGGAGAATGATAGCGGTGTAGGCGCTTTCCCAGTAGATGTCGAGGAGGCCGAAGTTCAGCGCGCCCACCTGCTCCCCGACCCGGTATATGTTGCCGCCCTTCCGGGCCCTGCGGTGGTGCGTCATGCCGCTGGCGGTAATCTCGTAGAGCGGGGCGTCATATCCCTTTAGTTTGATTTTGCCCAACTCGCCCACGTGCCGGTCGCCGGAGAGGAGGATGGGGATGGCGGGTTGGGTTTGCTCCAGGAGGCGGAACAGCCGCTCGCGCGCCTGCGGAAAGGCTGACCAGTTGGTGTAAGCATGGCCCGTGGGCAGCACCTGGATGCCGCTGGCGATGAGGTGTACGCTGGCGTCGCTGTCGGTAAGTTCCCGCTCCAGCCACCGCCACTGCTCCTCGCCCAGCACGTCGCCGGTTTCGTTTGGCATATAGAAACCGAAGATGGAGTTCAGCCTGTCGCGGTGGTAGCGTACGTCCAGCAGCAGAATTTTTATTTTGCGGTTGCCCTCGCCCACGGTGTAGCTGCGGTATATGCCTTCCTGCTCCCGCACGGGGGCATTTTCAGGCACACCAATGAAGTCGAGGAAGAGCTGCTGGCTCTGCGCCTTCTTCTCAAACTCCTTGCCTGCGCCGTCATAGGCATAGTCGTGGTCGTCCCATATGCCGGTGATGGGCGTGGTTTGGAGCAACTGGCGGTAGCCGGGGTGCTGTTGCTGCAGGCGGTAGTGCCGGGCCATCACAGCCATATCTCTGGTGTCGGCGTAGATATTGTCCCCCAGCCACACCCACAGGTCCGGTTTGGTGGCTACAATGCTTTGCCAGAGCGGCTGCTGTTGCAGTTGGTTGTTGCAGGAGCCGAAGGCAATGCGGGTGCGGGTACTGTCAGTTGCGGCGTCATGCTGCGCGGCGGAGGGCAAGGCAGCGCACAACAGACACAGCAGCAGCAGGGTGCCGCGCAGAGAATCGAGGAGTTTCAGGAGCATATGGCCCGTATACCCGATTGGTGGTGCAGGAGTTTTAAGGCAGGCTGACAGGAAAAGTACTTCCTGCACGCAGGAAGTACTAGGGCTTAGAGGAGCAGGGGCCCCCTGAAAGGCCTCCAGAGAGACAGATGGTAGTTTTCAGTAGCTTGGAAAAGGCAGCAGCAATCGCTAAAACTATGAAAGCATCCGGTCTTCGCCTAATGAAATAGATGAACGCCCGGATTTTACCGACCAGCCGGCCCCATATAACCCTGATTTCCCAAAACTGCCGCTATATAAAAAGGGAGGCCACACAGCAGGCGACCTCCCTTTTTACAGCTTCAATACCTGTATCCGGATAAAATCAACCTAAACCTGCATGGGAGAAGTGGCGCTTCTCCCATGCAGGTTTAGGTTGATTAGACACGACACAAAAAGGCTTGTGTTCTGGTATGTGTCGTGTGCCTTTTCTTAATATGGCTTCGCAGAATGAGAGTCGGTCCGGGACTGCTCCAGGCCCTCCTTGGAAGAAGTGTTCGCCTGCGGCCCGTCCGTGCCCACCGTTTTCATCTTCTTCATCATCTCAGCCGCATTCCTGATTCCCTCAGACACACGCCGTCCGTAGTCTTCATCGGCCTGGGTAAAGTATTCCAGCATCTTCTTTTGGATGCGCTCGTCGCAGCCAGCCAAAGTGTTCGACAGGTTCATGATCAGCTCGTCTCGCTCCCAGTCCTCAAAGTTGCGGTAGGTCTCACCCGCCTGTTTGAACGGGTTTGGCCGGTCAATTGGCTGGCGCACCAGGTTGGCTTCGTAGCGCGGGGTGTATTCTTTGCCTGTCTTTGGCGCCTCCTGCAACCCGCCCAAAATAGACGGCTCGTAGTTTACGTGCTTGTTCTGGCCCGGGGCGAAGTCGGTTTTAAAGGCCATCTGGCCGCCGCGCTGGTTGGTGGCCACCTGTTTCTTCGGGGCGTTAATCGGCAACTGCAGGTAGTTTGCCCCTACGCGGTAGCGCTGGGTGTCGGAATAGGAGAAGGTGCGGCCCTGCAGCATTTTATCGTCCGAGAAATCAAGCCCGTCCACCAGCACGCCGGTTCCGAAGGCCGAGAGCTCCACCTCGTTGAAGTAGTCCTCTGGGTTTCTGTTCAGCGTCATCTTGCCGACAGGGTGCCACGGGAACTGCTCCTTTGGCCAGATTTTGGTGTCATCCAGCGGGTCGAAGTCCAGTTCCGGATGCTCGTCGTCGCTCATGATCTGCACGTTCAGTTCCCACTCGGGGTAGTCGCCGTTCTCGATGGCCTCGTACAGGTCCTGGGTGGCGTGGTTAAAATTCTTTCCCTGGATTTCTTCCGCCTCTTTCTGCGTCAGGTTACGGATGCCCTGCTTCAGCGGCTCCCAGTGGTATTTCACCAGCACGGCCTCCCCGTCAGCATTCACCCACTTGTAGGTGTTCACGCCGGAGCCCTGCATCTGGCGGTAGTTGGCCGGTATGCCCCACGGCGAGTACAGGAAGGTGACCATATGGGTGGCTTCCGGGGTGCCGGAGAAAAAGTCGAAGATGCGGTGCCCGCTCTGGATGTTGGTGATGGGGTCTGGTTTCTGGGAGTGAATCAGGTCCGGGAACTTCATGGCATCCCGGATGAAGAATATCTTCAGGTTGTTGCCCACCAAATCCCAGTTGCCGTCTTCGGTATAGAACTTCACCGCGAATCCGCGCGGGTCGCGTAGCGTTTCGGGCGAGCCAGCCGGATGGCCTACCGTGGAAAAGCGCACAAACACCGGCGTCTGCTTTCCTTTTTCCTGAAACAGTTTGGCGCGGGTGTATTTGGCAATCGGCTGGTCGCCCACCTTACCATAGGCTTCGAACACGCCGTGGGCGCCGGCGCCACGGGCATGCACCACGCGCTCCGGCACGCGCTCGCGGTCGAAGTGCGATATCTTCTCAATGAAATGGTAGTTCTCCATGGTGGCAGGGCCTCTGTTGCCAACGGTACGGGTGTTCTGATTGTCCCTCACCGGATGGCCTTGCCGGGTGGTCAGGATGTTGCCCTGCCCGCTCTGGCCGTTGCCGGAGTGCATGGCGCCTCCGCTTTTGCTTTGGTTGCCGTTTTCGCTGTTTTCTTTCATGTTCATGCTATATATAGTTAGATTGATGGCCCGCTTGATCTACAATATACTCTATAAAGTCATTAGTTGGTTATAGATATTTCCTATAAAGCATCTGCATGCTTTATATAGGCTGCCAGGCACAAAGCAGGGGAGGTCTTCATGCGCTGAGGGACTTGCGCCGGAGAGGCTTGGTATATGGTATACGCAGAGAAAGAATCGGGTGGCGGAAATTCCGGGTATATGACGGCAGCATTTTAGAGAAGGGCTTTCGGCAAATCGGTTTAGTGAAGCCATGCTATGTAAATGCCATATAGCTGCACCGGCCGGATAGGTAAATCGCTGTGGCAGGAAGGGGCAGAACCTGATTAGAAAAACGTTGGCCGCTCAGGTTCGTTTATAGGGGTAGGAAATACTAAATAAAACTCACACAACTATGGAAAGAGACAACGAATATCATAACCGCCACAACAGCGACCGGCAGCGACGCCAGGACAACGAGAAGTTTGAGAACTACAGAGACCGCTACACCAGCCGCGGCAACTACTACGGCATGCGCGACACGGACGCAGAATACCGCAACATGCGCAGCACCGGCAGCACCAACTACGGGTCAGGGCCGGTAGGCGGATACGACGCCAGCAGCTACAGGGGGGGCGGCGATCGGCATAACCAGAACCACTACCATTACGGCGACCCCAACCCCTATATGGGCAACGACCGGAACGGGGGCTACGAGCGGACCAGGGGCACCGGCTGGCGCGACAACAACGACAGGTACAGCCACTACGGCAGCAACCGCACCGACGACCGGGAGCGTTACGACCGCCAGGATAACAGCTACCAGTACGGCGACCAGGGCCAGGGCAGGCGCTACAGCGACTTCGGCCGCGACGAGGGCCGCACTTACAACCAGCACACGAACCGGGGCTATAACGCCGCAACCGAGGACAGCTACTATGACCGCTCTGACTTTGACCACGACAGGTCAGACAACGACTACCGTGGCAGCAGCCGCAACCCGCAGCGCAACCTCAGCCAGTGGCAGGACCGCTACAACGACAGCGACGACTTCCGCTACAGCGGCCGCATCCAGTCTTCCGGCAGCGACCGCGGTGATACCTATGCCACCGGGCTTTACGCCTCAAACCGTGCCTATAACAGCGACAATCCCTCTGACAGCGACGGAGATCGCAGCAGCAGCCGACAGCGCCGCAGCGGCCGTTCCGGCCCCGACTACTCCAGCCGCTCCTCTATCAGCGATTACGGGGCAAGGGAATACCGCGGGTAAAGCAATGTATCTTGTATAAGAAAAGCCCACCGAAACGGTGGGCTTTTTGCTGCGCTGCACCCGGGCACCCGCTCCCGTGCATCGGCAGGCATCAGTTTTTGCGTATATCCAAGGCAGAAATCGTATATACCCTAACAAAACACCTATGAGTAAACTGAATACCTTATTGCCTGCTATCCTGCTGCTGCTCCTGGCCGGCGGCTCGTCATGCACGATTCAGCCCCACGACCTCCCGCTCGAAAAAGACGTTGTCCAAGATGCCTATTGGGTGCTGATGTCGGTAGGGGGGCAGGATGTGGAGGTGCTGAACAACACGCAGACCGCCTATATCCGGCTCGAGGAAAACGAGAATGACGTGAACGGCTTCACGGGCTGCAACAAAATATCCGGTAGTTACACCCTGGATGGGGAGCGGCTGCAGTTCTCCAAACTCAGCAGCACCCGCATGGCCTGCCCCGACATGGAGGCAGAAAGCAAAATGATGGAGGCGCTGCGCCGCGTAGACAACTACAAACTGTCCGGCGACTTGCTGACGCTTTTTGATGGCAAAGAGGCCGTGGCCACCTTCATGACCGGAAACCCGGAAATTATGCGGAAGCAGGTGGAGGACCGGCTGCACATCGAGATTACGGATTGATTGGCAACGGGCAACACATCTGTGTAGTGTCCGGCCATATATGTTACCGGCTGCCTGCACATGGGGGCGACCTAAGGGCAGAAGTATCATATATGGCTGTACTCCTATACGCTGTGCAGAAGTGGTGCAGCGTATAGGTTTATAAATAAGTTACCTGCGCCTTGGCTCCGAACCTGCGCCCACGTGAAAGTCAGCTGCCGCGGGAGTGTTTCTTTTCTTCCCCCTGACGCAGCGGAGGGCCATGTTCTGATACCGCCCGAAGCCAGTGCCCGGGCTTACTTCCCCTGCGATGTTTTCATGAGCAGCTCGTTGAAGTTCTCGAGCAGCGCGATGTATTTGCGCTGCAGTTTCACAAGTTCCTGCTCACACTCCCGCATGTTGCCGGGCCTGTAGGGCTCCTGCGGCTCCCCGTCGAACGGCAGCAGCAGGCTGTTGGGGGCGGGGGCCTGCGGCTTGGGCGCCTCTTTCTTTACAGTTTTACCCAGATGCGGGAATTCCTGAGAGAAATCGTGGTGAATCACCTCGCCCAACTTCAGAATAAAGCTGTACGGGATGCTCGCCTCTTTGAACTTATTGTAAAGCGTTTTGCGGCTGATGCCCATCTTCTCGGCCACCACACCCACTGCCACCCCGCTCGCCTTGATGGCCTCTTTTATCATTTCGCCTCTGTGGAGGCCTGCTTTTGTCTCTGTCTGCTGCATCTATCCTGTCTGTAAAGGGTTTGCACATTCACAAATATAGGTAAGCGGATGGTCCGTTTTGTGAATGTGGACAAATTTTACACGATTACACACGCGTGGTTTTGGTCAGTGTTTTATATATAGCTTATATATAGGAACTTGTGAAACAGCGTTCCGGCTACAGCGGCTGTGAATGCGGCTTTTGTACACACTTTATCCACAGCGCCGACGCTTGCGCAAGTTGGTCCGGCCTGCGCATCGTGCCCCGGCCGGACCGTAGATACGGAACATTTTGAAAGATTATGCAAACAATGGCAGCCAAAACCGTACTTCTTAGTGTTTGTTTTCCTCTAACTGAGTCGGGTTATGTTAAAAAACTGTGCGAAGAAGGCGGTAGAAGATGTACTGAGCATCGAGTTGGGCGAGCAGGAGTCGCAGGAGTTGTATTACAGCATCTGCAACTACCTGATAGATCATGACGATACCTGCTATATTGGCGTCATCAGGTTTAAGTACACACTGCTCTGCGATGGCATCGATAGCAAAGTGAGCGACTACTTCATTATGGAGTATATGCTGGAGAAAATGAGGAAGAAACACCCGCTGATGCTGATGGCGCTCACCAACATCGTTATCAGTAAGTCCTGAGGCCGCACAGAAACACGCCTGATGGCAGTGTCTTACAGTCGCAGTGGTTTCGGCCTATACGCCGGAAGCAGTATGCTGGCCGGGTAACCCGATATACTTCGTAACCTTTCGGAGAAAAAACAGTAATATCATAAATTTATCAAGAACAGATGCTGTATCTGCCGCCCGTTTGAAGCTACTGAGGCTAGCGCTGAGTTACATATATAAATATAGAGCGATTTATATAGCCTTAGCTAGGCAGATTGGTGAGTACGCATGGTAATAAAACTTACTACAGGATGATGTGGCAAGGTTCCTGGGTATTTGTACGTATATCAGTAAGTATTTGTAACAAAAGTTCAGAGATTTAAGTTTTAATAAATGCATGTGCCTGTCCTGCATCAATTTGATCATGAATAACTGGATTTGCAGTAGAAAAGAAGGCCATGTATTTAGCCACAGAAGTATTGGGTAGCGTAATGGATGAGTTAGTTAATTTTTCGGAGAAGTTGTGCACCTGTGATTTTATTGCGATTACTCCGGTAAGCCAGCACCGCATGTACTGTCGTTTTTATGCAGGCGGCCTGTACGTCGACAGGATGTTCATATCGCACCTGAGCCTGCTGGAGGACCTGATACTGCTGTGTAAGGATGATGAGGTGATTGAGGAGACGGCTGTCGAACGTCTTCGAGACAAATACGCAGCATTTTCCAAAGCAAGCGCAAACGGTGAGGAGAGCTGCACCGGGCCGGATGAGTTAGAAGAGCCTAAGTAAAAGGATACAAGCATCAGGTAGCGAGACACAAAACTAATTGGCGCCATATATAGCTTTATTTCAGCAACTTGTGATCTACGATGCTTCAAGGAATAGTGCAAATTATTTTTATCCGGGTACTCCGCATTGAGTGATGTAGCTTTGGCGCGGCACTGGTTTGTGCGACTGCCTTGGTTCCTTCCTGTTCCAAACTGTAGCCGGTATTACCGCAACAGCTGCTGGTACTCGGTGTGCTGCCTCAAAAACTTTGCGACGACAGGGCAGGAGGCCGTAACCTTAAAGCCATGCGCCTCTGCGTAGCGCAACCCCTCTTTTATAAGCTGATTGGCAATACCGCGCCCCCGCGCATCTTCCGGCACATAAGTGTGTGTGAAATCCAGCACGCCAGGCTCCGGGGTGGCATAGGCCAGCTCAGCCTCGTCCTCCCCAAGCGTTAACGTAAACTGCTGGTACTTTTCCTCGTGCCGGATGTCTGCCTTACTGTTCATGTCCCCTTTTCTAATTTTGTTTTCTATACACCCAAGGCAGGTGTCTGCCTGCTCCATTGCTATATCGTATCTAGTAGCGGCTGGTCTATGGCAAGAGAATCCCTCCGGCGGCCAGAAATAAGTCGCCCGGATTGTAAACTATATAGTAGGGAAGTTGTTTAAAGATGTTGCAACTTCAAATTTGACAGAGATTGAATGACGCGTAAACAGCATTTTATTATCATACTGCTACTCGGCTCCCTGGCCACTATCAGCCCTTTTTCCATCGACATGTACCTGCCGGGTTTCCCGGCAATCGCAGAAGACTTGAATACTTCCATTGAGCAGGTGCAGCTTTCGCTTACCAGCTACCTGGTCGGCATATCGGTCGGGCAGTTGCTCTACGGCCCGCTGCTCGACCGGTATGGCCGGAAAACGCCACTCTATGCCGGGCTGGTGGTGTACCTGCTGGCCTCGCTGGCGTGTGCGTTCACGATGTCGGCGGAGTCGCTGATTGCGATGCGCTTTGTGCAGGCCATCGGCGGGTGCGCGGGCATGGTGGCGGCGCAGGCGCTGGTGCGCGACCTGTTCCCGGTGAACAAGACGGCCCAGGTGTTCTCCCTCATCACGCTGGTGATTGCGGTGTCGCCGATGATAGCCCCGACCGTGGGTGGTTACGTGACGGCGGCCTTCGGCTGGCATGCCGTGTTCCTCATCCTGGCTGGTATCACGGCCCTCATCCTGGTGGCCATCCATTTTGCCCTGCCCGAGGGGAAGCAGCCGGACCACACGATGTCGCTCCGCCCGAAGCCGGTGCTGCAGAACTTCCTGGCCGTGCTGCGGCAGCCGCAGTTTCTGGTGTATGCGCTGGTGGGCGGCGTCGCCACGGCAGCGCCCTTCGCCTATATAGCGGGCTCCGCGAACGTGTTCATGAACATATACCACGTGAGCGAGCAGGCATACGGGTGGATTTTCGCATTCCTGGCCTTCGCCATGATCGGGACCACACAGCTGAACCATATCCTGCTGCGGCGGTTCACGAGCCAGCAGATCATCAACTTCACGCTCTTTTACCAGACGGCCGTGGGCCTGTTGCTGGTGGTGGGGTCGTGGTACGGCTGGTTCGGCATGTACAGCCTTATCCTGCTGATGTTCGTTTTCCTGACCGGGCAGGGCCTGACCAACCCGAACGCCACGGCGCTCTCACTGGCTCCCTTCTCAAAACATGCGGGCAGCGCCTCCGCCCTCATGGGGAGTTTCCGGATGGCGATGGGGGGGCTGGTGTCTGCCGCCGTCAGCATTTTCCATAACAGCACCGCCCTGCCCATGCTGAGCGTGATGATGGCCTGTGCGCTGGCCGGGCTGGTTATCCTGCTCATCAGCAAAAGGGACGCACGCTACCGCGCCAGCCAGCTGCAGGTGGAGGAGGACACCTCCGTGGTGATGTAAATTGCCGTAGCCATATATAAACAAGAAAAGCCCCTGCCCAAAGCATGGGCTTTCTTGTTCAGGGGGATTTTCAGCAGGTTTTATGTTTTAATATTTGCGATACACCGTATAAACCGGCTACTTTAGGAATAGCGGAAGGCGGAGGTGTGCCCGGGCATATATAAACCGCTGCGCCCGCGCCCCTTGTTTTAACCAGAATCGTAACCCCCACATGAAGCAGCAGGCTATAATCGGCATGGATATCGGTACGACCAGTACCAAGGCGGTGGCTTTCGACAGCGCCGGGAATGTGCTTTTCCAGGCTGCCGTGGAGTATCCCATTATCAGCACGCAGCCATCCTATGCTGAGCAGGACCCGGAGGTGGTGCTGCAGGCGGTGCTGGACGCCTTCCGGACGGTGGTCCGCCGGATGCGCGATGCGGGCCTTGCCCCGGAGGGCGTCTGCTTCAGCAGTGCCATGCACAGCCTGATTGCGGTGGATGCGAAGGGGCAGGCGCTCACCAACTGCATCATCTGGGCCGATACGCGCAGCATTGCGGAGACTGCCGGCCTGAAGGAAAGCGCCGCCGGGTTCGATATATACCTGCACACCGGCACGCCGCTGCACCCCATGTCGCCGCTGCCGAAGCTGTGCTGGCTGCGGGAGCACGAGCCGGATGTCTTCCACAGCGCCTCAAAGTTCATCGGCATTAAAGAGTACGTTTTCTTCATGCTTTTCGGAGAGTATAAGGTAGATTACTCCATCGCCTCGGCCACCGGGCTGTTCAATATCTTTTCGTTTGAGTGGCATCAGGAGGCCCTGGAGGTGGCAGGCATTACGGCGGAAAGGCTGTCGGAGCCCGTGCCGCCCACCTACGTGTTCCGGAACATGCTGCCCGCCTACGCCACTCTGCTGGGCATTCCGGCCTCGCTCCCTTTCGTGATTGGCGCCAGCGACGGCTGCCTGGCCAACCTGGGCTCCAACGCTGTCAGGACGGGCGGTGCAGTGGTGACAATTGGCACCAGCGGTGCCATCCGGGTGATGGCGAAAAAACCGGCCACCGACAAGAAGGAGCGCATTTTCAGCTATATCCTCACGGAGCAGCACTTTGTGCTGGGCGGGGCCGTGAACAACGGGGGCGTGGTGCTGCGCTGGTGCCGCGATAACTTTTATACCCTGGAGGCCGCTGCCGCCCGGCTGAAGCACACAGATCCCTACGACCTGCTGAACGAGAAGGCCGCTGCCGTGCCGGCCGGGTCTGATGGCCTGGTGTTCCTGCCCTACCTGCTGGGCGAGCGGGCCCCTATATGGGACCCCCTGGCGAGAGCCTGCTTCTTCGGCGTGCATTACAACCACACCCGCGAGCACTTCCTGCGGGCGATGATGGAGGGCGTGATCTTCGGGATGTACAGCGTAGGGCTGGCGCTGGAGCAAACGGTGGGGCCGGTGGAGGTGATATATGCCAACGGCGGCTTTTCGCGCTCCAGCCTGTGGGTGCAGATGCTGGCCGATGTGTTCAACAAGAAAGTGCACCTCACCGACACCGTGGAGGGCTCTGCCTTTGGCGCGGCCATTATGGGCATGTACGCCCTGGGCCATATCCCCAGCCTCGAAGATGCCGCAGACATGATCCAGGTGAAGCAGACCTTTGTGCCCGACCCGCAGCTGCACACACGCTATATGCAAAACTACGCACAGTTCGAAGCGCTTTACCCCGTCCTGAAAGACGACTTCCGGAATGCCGGACAGTAAAATGGGGCAGGGGAGGTATCATATATAAATAAATTCTATATATTATGATGCGGCATGCCGCTTTCACGGATTCTAAACACTACCTAACCGCTACACCATGTCGCTCCTCATCGTCTTACTGGGCGTTATCGCACTGCTTGTCCTGACCATTGTTTTGCGGCTGAACGCCTTTATTGCGCTGGTGCTGGTGGCGCTGGGCGTAGGCGTGGCCGAAGGCATGGCCGTGCGGGAAGCACTGGCGTCGCTGCAGAAGGGAATGGGAGACACGCTGGGCTCGATAGTCCTGATACTGGGTTTTGGGGCGATGCTGGGCAACCTGCTGTCGGAGAGCGGCGCGGCGCAGCGCATCACGTATGGCCTGATAAAGCGCTTCGGCAAGCGCCATATACAGTGGGCCATGGTGCTGACAGGCTTTATCGTGGGCCTGCCGATGTTCTACAACGCCGGTTTTGTGGTGATCATCCCGCTGGTGTTTGCCGTGGCCGTGTCTGCCGAACTGCCGTTGTTGTACGTGGGCATTCCGGCGGCGGCCGCCCTTTCCGTGACGCATGGCTTTCTGCCGCCGCACCCGGGGCCAACAGCCATCGCGGTCATCTTCGGGGCCGATATTACCCTCACGCTGTTATATGGCCTGTTGCTGGCGGTGCCCACCATCATCATAGCCGGACCAATTTTCTCGCGCTTCCTGACGAGGGTCAAGGTCGATCCGCCCCAGAACCTCTTTATCCTGAAGCCGCTGGCGGAGGACGAGATGCCGGGCTACGGCATCAGCATTTTTACGGCGCTTGTGCCGATAGGGCTGATGGCCACCTCGGCGGTGCTGTCCATCGTGCTGCCTCCTGAGTCGCCGGTGCGGCAGCTGTTCGAGTTCATCGGCGATCCGGTGATGGCGCTGCTGATCTCGGTGCTGGTGGCTATCGTAACGCTGGGGCTGGCCAGGGGAAAGGCCATGCCTGCCATCATGAAGATTTGCACGGACTCCATCGCCAGCATCGCCATGATTCTGCTGATCATCGGCGGCGGCGGCGCCCTGAAGCAGGTGCTGGTGGACAGCGGCGTCGGGAATGAGGTGACGGCCCTGCTCAGCGGCACGGATTTCTCGCCCCTGCTGCTGGCCTGGCTCATCACGGCGCTCCTGCGGGTGTGCCTCGGCTCGGCTACGGTGGCGGCCATCACGGGAGCCGGCATCGTGCTGCCGCTGGTGACCAGTGCGGGCGTGAGCCCCGAGCTGATGGTGCTGTCCATCGGTGCGGGCAGCCTTATGTTCTCGCACGTAAACGACCCCGGCTTCTGGATGTTCAAAGAGTACTTCAACCTGACAATCCCGCAGACCCTGGCCACCTGGTCTATCATGGAGACGCTTGTCTCAGTCATGGGCCTGATAGGCGTGCTCTTGCTGGAGCCCTATGTGTAGCAACGCCTCCACCTGCCGCACAGGTTTCCGGGACAGAATTTATATATAAAACAGGGGCAGGGTTGTGTAAAACCAACTTTAGCCACCCGGCGCGGCGGTTTGAGCGGCTTCGGGATATACTCCGGATATTTGCGCGCCTTGTAAAAAATTACTAATATGTTCCCCCAATGCGCCAGGAACTTTTCAGGATGAAGTAATCTTAAACAGCTTTCAGGCAGTTTGCCACCAAAACCAGAGCAAGTTTCTTAGCATATATGGCGTCAGTAGCTGATTCCGTTCCAGACAGGCTGCTACCGATGCCTGGACGCGCAAGTGGTTGTTAAGCGACGATTTTCTGGCAGTTGGTCACAAGCTGCATAAGTTGAAGCATTTTCCTGTTAGCGGCTCAGGCTGGCATATTTTACGCATAAAAAAGACACACCTTATATATAGCATACACATTACCCGCATGAACAGACGCGTAGTAATCAAACACATGGCGCTGGCCGTCACCGGCCTGGTGCTGCTGCCGGGCTGCGACCTGGGCAGCAAAAAAGCGGCGGCCCAGGAGATGCAGCCATTTCTCTCCCCAGACCAGGAAGGGCTGCTGGCGCAGGTGGTCGATACCATCATCCCGGCCACTGACACGCCCGGCGCCAAAGAGTTGAATGTACACCTCTTCGTCCAGAAAATGGTGACGGACTGCTATGAAAAAGAGGCACAGGAAAACCTGGTAAACGGCCTGGATGCTTTAGAGGCGAAAGCGAAGAAAGCACACGACAAAGCCTTTGACGCCTGCAGCGCCGAAGAGCGCATCGCGCTGCTGCGGGCGATGGAGCAGTCGGGCGACACAGGTGAGCAGGAATTTTACAAACTGGTGAAGGGGCTGACCGTGCGGGGCTATATGAACTCGGAGTACGTGATGATGAACCTCACCCATTACGAAGCAGTGCCCGGCCATTACTACGGCTGCGTGCCTGTCGATTCCAAAACCCTTTCTTAAGACAATAATGGCGAACATAGCGGGAGACGCAGCAAAAAACAGGACCTACGATGCCATCGTGATTGGGTCTGGCATCAGCGGTGGCTGGGCAGCGAAGGAACTGACCGGCCACGGCCTCAAAACCCTTGTGCTGGAGCGTGGCAAAGACGTAAAGCATATAAAGGATTATCCCACCACCTCCAAAAACCCGTGGGAGTTTGAGCACCGCGGGCAACTGCCGGTCGAGGTGAAAAAACAGAACCCGATTGTCAGCAAGTGCTATGCTTTTTATGAGGGCACAGAGCATTTCTTCGTGAAGGACGCCGAGCATCCCTATGTGCAGGAGAAGCCTTTCGACTGGATACGGGGCTACCAGGTGGGCGGAAAATCATTGCTTTGGGCGCGGCAGACGCAGCGCTGGAGCGATTTCGACTTTGAGGGACCTGCCCGCGACGGCTTTGCCGTGGACTGGCCGATCCGCTACGCCGACATCGCGCCCTGGTACAGCTACGTGGAGAAATTCGCGGGCATCTCCGGTAACAGAGACGGCGTGCCCCAACTGCCGGACGGGGAGTTTCTGCCGCCGCACGAGATGAACTGCGTGGAGAGCTTTTTTCAGAAGCAGGTGGCCAGCAAGTACAAAGACCGCCAGGTGATTATGGGCCGCGCCGCGCATATAACCGCGCCGCAGCCCATACACCTGGAGCAGGGCAGGGCCAAGTGCCAGCACCGCACTATCTGCGAGCGCGGCTGTCCGTTTGGCGGCTACTTCAGCAGCAACGCCTCCACCATTCCGTGGGCAGCCAGAACGGGCCTCATGACCCTGCGCCCCGACTCGGTGGTGCATTCCATTATATATGACGAGCAGAAAGGAAAAGCCACCGGGGTGCGCGTGATCGACGCCAACACCAAGGAGGAGATGGAGTTTTATGCCAACATCATTTTTGTGAATGCCGCCGCGCTGAACACGAACCTGATTCTGCTGAACTCCACCTCCAGCCGCTTCCCGAACGGCTTTGGCAACGACAACGGGCTGATGGGCAAGTACGTGGCCTTCCACAATTACAAGGCCCGCATTTCGGCCGAGTATGACGGCCACCTCGACTCGACCACCGACGGACGCCGGCCGAACAGCCCCTATATCCCCCGCTTCCGGAATGTGTACAAGCAGGAGACAGACTTCCTGAGAGGCTACGCGGCCGGTTTCAGTGCCAACCGCAGAAGCGTCACCAACCAGGATGGCCTGGGCGCAGACCTGAAGCAGAGCCTGCTGAACCCGTCGCTGGGCGGCTGGTCGGTTGGCTCGCACATGATGGGCGAAACCATCCCGAAGGAAACCAATTACGTGGCCCTCGACAAGTCTCTGAAAGATCCTTACGGCATGCCGCAGCTCAAAATCTCTGTTGTTTATGACGAGAACGATGAGAAAATGACGAAGGATTACCTGGAGCAGATGACCGAAATGTTCACGCATGCCGGCTTCACAAACATTCAGGCCACCAACACGGACCGGGCACCCGGCCTGGATATACACGAAATGGGCGGCGTGCGCATGGGCAAAGACCCCAAGACATCGCTGCTGAACAAGTGGAACCAACTGCACGCCTGCAGCAACGTGTTCGTTACAGACGGCGCCTCCATGACGTCCACCTCCACGCAGAACCCGTCCCTGACCTATATGGCCCTCACCGCCCGCGCCGCAGACCACGCCGTGCAGGAACTGAAGAAGAGGAATATCTAAGCCAGGAAAAGGTATATAGTTCCTAAACCCATATGTTATGCTTGATCGAAATTATGGAATGGGTTATCGAACAATACTGAAATCCAGCATTAGACTTTGTAGAAATAGTTTGGGAAACGTTCTCATTATAACTTCATTTCTGCTGGCTTCATGCAACTCGAAAGGTATAGAGCGGGAGCAGTATGAAAACGGGCGGGACTGGATTGTTGCTGAAACCTTGAATGGTGAGCTTGACGGCAAAATGACAGTGTACTATGAAAATGGCGTTGTTAAGAATATCAGCCATTACAAAAATGATGTGCTGCATGGTGAGTCTAAGTGGTTTGATGAGAATGGTAATATTATCAGTATAGAGAATATGGTTGATGGTAAGGTAACAGGCGAGGCTATTGTATATTACCCCAATGGTAACACTAAGTCTGTGATACAGAAATGGGATAATAAGTTCCATGGCGCTTTCGTCAAGTTTTTCAGCAACGGGAAGAAGAAAATAGAAGGAACGATGCAACTTGGAAAACCAATAGGTGAAATAACTTCTTATGATAGCCTTGGCAATGTTATCAGTGTATGCTTTTATATATGATAGGTTCAGTACTTATATCTTAACATGATGGCGGGCTGCAAACCATGAGCGGGGCCGCTCGCGCCATATATCAAGTTTACTTCCAGAGGTTCAGCTACCACTTCAGAAGCGGCGTTTTTTCAGGGGCTCCAGCAGGTAAGAAAGGCCGTTGATCTTGATTTCGTAGAGGGTGGCCAGTTGCATGCCCAGCTTGCCCGCCGGGAAGCCCTCCCGCCGGAACCACTCGAGGTATGAAACGGGCAGGTCGCAGAGGAGCGTGTCTTTGTACTTGCCGAAAGGCATCCGGTGCTTCACCAGTTCCAGCAGAATTCCCGAGTCAGGTTGTGCGTGTTCAGCCATGGGAGAGAAGTTATATATAGTTGCTACAGCGATGCTGGTGCCGCCTTGGTCATTTCGATGTGGTCGATGCCGTCTTCGTCATATACCTCCCCGGACTGCACAAAGCCGAAGGACTCGTAAAACTTCCGGGCATACAGCTGCGCGCCAATCTTGATGGGGCCGTTGCCATATAGCTGGTAGCAGGCGTCAATGGAGAAATCCAGCAGTTGCCTGCCCACGCCTGTCCCCCGTACCTGCATGCTGGTGATGATGCGCCCAATCGACATATGGGAAGGGTAGGAGACGCCGGGGGGCACGAGCCGTGCATAGGCCACCAGGGTTTCTGCCTTGTAGAGCAGCACGTGGTGGCATTGCTGGTCTTTGTTGTCCGGGTCCAGGAACACGCAGTTCTGCTCCACCACAAACACCTCGCTCCGCAGCCGAAGCAACACATACAGTTCCTGCAGCGTAAGCGCATCAAACTCTTTGCAAACTGTTGTAAGCGTCATGCTACATTATATATAGACCTGCTGCGTCGGGCAGGCACCCGCGAGGTTTTCCCCGGTGCAAATATACAGCCGCCGCTTTGCAGATGCTGCGTATCGGCTGGAAAGAAGCGGCAAAAGGGAAAAAATAAATTCGGCACGGCGATGGCTATATTTTTTCCCGGATACACGCATATAAATTATGTTTTTTCGGACATTTACGTAATTTCATGTTATCACACACAATTAGACACTTTTATGAACTTTAAGAAAATGAATCTCTTTGCCCTCTGCTTGCTGGTGCTGTGGGGGTTGAATGTTTTACCGGCCTATAGCCAGGCGAAAAAGGCCAGCTACCATCTCTTGAAAGTATATCACCTGGAAGATGAGAGCCAGGAAGCCGGTTTGGACAAATACCTGGAGCAGGCCTACCTGCCAGCGCTGCACCGTGCCGGTGTCAAGAATGTTGGCGTATTCAAGCCGGCCGAAAACTCACCTGCCAACGCCAGTGATACCACCCAACTGGTGTACGTATTCATTCCGCTCACTTCTCAGAGCCAGTTTTTTAACCTGGATGAGACGCTCGCGAAAGACAAACAGTATCTTGCAGCCGGGAAAGAGTATATAAACGCAACACAGGACAAACCCCTTTATAGCCGCTTCGAGAATATCCTGATAGAAGGCTTTACCGGTATGCCGGGCACCAGCGTGCCCAAACTGAAAGGGCCAAAGAAGGACAGAATATATGAATTGCGCAGCTATGAGTCGGCCAGCGAAAAACTGCACCTGAACAAGGTGGACATGTTTAACAATGGTGAGGTCGAAATTTTTGACAACCTCGGGTTCAACGCTGTTTTCTACGGACGTGTGCTGGCCGGTAGCAAAATGCCGAACCTGATGTACATGACTACCTTCGAAAACAAGGAAGAACGTGATAAGCATTGGAAAGCGTTCAGCGCGGACCCTACCTGGAAAAAGATGAGCTCTGATCCGAAATACGCTAAAAATGTGTCTAAAAATGACACCTATTTTCTGTACCCTACAGATTATTCAGATTTCTAAGCAAAGAAGCTACTGCTATTTTATATATAAAATTATATAAGTTGATTTTATATGTTAATTAGAAAGAGCTGGATCAGGTAAGCTATATATACCAGGATTGCATTTTGTGTAATTTGATACTATGTAAAAGCCCGGGCTCCGTTGTAGAGACCGGGCTTTCTCTTTATAGATGAAGTTTTGCCTGCGCCTATATACTCAGTTTCTGCAGGTAGTTGTAGTTGTGCTTCACACTCTCCATCGGGGCGCCGGCATATTCTTCCTGCTCCACAAAGAAGTACTTCATACCTGATTTGTCGGCCACCTGCAGCATTTTTTTGATGTCGATGGCGCCTTTGCCGAACTCCGTGCTCTCCTGTTTCGCCTTGTCCATGTCCTTCAGGTGCCACAGCGGGAAGCGGCCGGGGTAGCGGTTGAAATAATCCACTGGGTCGTTGCCTGTCAGGATGGCCCAGCCCAGGTCCATTTCCATTTTCACCAGCTCGGGGTCGGTGTTGTCCAGCAGCACATCATAAAGCACCTGCCCGTTCTCTTTCTCAAACTCATACTCATGGTTGTGGTAGCCGAACACCATGCCCGCCTTTTTGCAGTCCTCAGCCGCCTTGGTAAACATATCCGCCACATGCTTGTAATTGGACACGGTCTGTCCGTTTGACGGCAGCGAGGAGCATATCAGGTAGTCCTGGCCTGTTTCGGCGGCGGCGGCCACGGTGCGGTCCCAGTCTTTGTCGATGTGTACGTGGCCGCTGCGCAGCGTCATGCCCAGGTCCTCGGTTATCTTTTTGATTTCCTTCGGCTGCAGGCCATAGTACAGCCCCTTCTCGCTGCGCGCCGACTCCAGCTCCTTATATCCGATTTTGGCAAGCTGCCTCAGGGTGCCGGTGGCGTCGGCCAGCATCTCGTTCCGGACGGTGTACAGCTGGATGCCCACGTTTTTTATTTTGGTTTTCTCTGCTGCCACGGCCGCCAGGTTCGGGGCGAGGAGTGCGCCAAGGGCCAGGGCGCCTGAGCTTTTAAGAAAGTTGCGTCTTGTATTCATGGTTTCGGTTTTTGATTAGCTGCTATCGTTTTGGTTCTGTTATATAGGGGGGCGGTGCGGCGGCGGCCCCGGTTATTTGCTCTTTGCGGGAGATGTGTTCAAGGCTGCTTTGGTAAAGTCTGAGTTGCTGATGAAGGCCACCTTCTTGCTGTCAGGCGACCAGGAGGGCGTGTTGATGGTACCCTGGCCGCCATATACATAGGCAATCACTTTCGGCTCGCCGCCGCTCACGGGCATCATGCGCAGGTACACGTGCTTGTAAAACGGGTGGTCGCCCGGCTCCACCTCCTCTTTCAGGAACGACAGGAACACCAGCCACTTGCCATCCGGCGACACATGCGGAAACCAGTCGTGGAAGTCGCCGTTGGTGATGGCCTCCTGCTCGCTGCCGTCCGCTTTCATGCGCCAGATCTGCATCGGGCCATTGCGGTTGGAGTTGAAATAAATGTACTTGCCGTCCGGGGTGTACTCCGAGCCATCGTCCAGGCCTTTGGCTGTTGTCAGGCGCACTTCCTTGCCGCCTTTGGAGGGTATGCCATATATGTCGAACTCTCCGTTGCGCTCTGCAGTATAGGTGAGCCATTTGCCGTCCGGCGACCAGCCGTGCAGGTAGGAGGGACCCTTCGGGGTGATTTGCTTGGGTGTTCCGCCTGTCACGGGCACGGTATATATAATGGAGCCGCCTAATTCCTCCACTCCGCTGCTCAGGCCCAGCATCTTGCCGTCGAAGGACAGCACATGGTCGTTGTTGTTGTTCTTCACGGTGCCGGTGTTCAGTACTTTCGGTTGGCGGGTGGCAAGGTCGAAGGTGTACATCAGGCCGTCGCTGTTATATATAAGGGTCTTGCCGTCCGGTGTCCAGTTGGGGGCCTGCAGTGATTTGGGCGAGGTATAGACAATCTCGCGGTCGCCGGTGCTTATGTCCAGGATCTCGAGGTTGCTGCCCAGGTACTGCCGGTACGGCACCAGATCGTCCGGGGCGGGCACCGTGATGCGCACGTCCTCAAAAATGCCTTTTTCCAGCACATCCTTGTTATGCGAGCCCACAAACAGGCCCACATATACCTCGTCGCCGAGTTCCAGGTTTTGCACTTCCTCCGTCACGTACGGCTGCCCAAACTTCGCGACGCGCATGGTGTAGGTGTTGCCCTTCCGCTCCAGCTCAATCACATCCGCGCCTGTCAGGTCAGAACGCATCTCTTTGGTGCTGTCGCCTTTGGCCTCGCGGTACTGCAGCGAGGTAAGCCCGTCGCCATGCACCACGGCGTTTACATGCGGCGAGTTACCCGACAGGTCAGATCGCACCATCCAGCCCACTTTCCGGTGCGGGTCCACGCCCTCGCCCACCAACCTGGCGCGGGTGTAGAGGATAAAATCGCCGGGCATCTTTTTCCAGAGGTAGTGGAACTCGTCTTTGTCGAACCAGACGTTGTAGCCCGACCCGGCCACTTCGTAGGTGTCTGTTCCGGGTTTGTGGGTGGCGGAGCCCTTTTTCAGGACGGCGCCTATATCGGTGCTGCGGTCAAACGCGCCGATTTGCTTCTGCTGGGAGAAGGCCGGGGAACTTAGCAGGGCCAGCAAGGCCGCGCAGAGCAGGAATATACTGTAAGCGTTCTTTTTCATACGGAGGCGACTCGTTTATATACGCAATCAGGTAGAAGCGCAATTTTATTTAAGATAGACTATTTTTCCAGGATTCTATATATCAGACGACAAAATAGATGCATTACGCAAATGCCACGTTTCCGGCCTTGCATCCAACAATTTATATATCGCTTATATAGGACGGAACATGAGTACTGTTCTGAAGCAAGCCAGTCGAAATGCGAAAATATAAACTCCGGCCATTTTGCTGCCAGTTCAGCGCTGCGAGTCGACTGCGTGGCAAACCTGAATAAACTAGCTGCAGTTTCCCAGGGATTTTAGCGGGACTTCCTGGCCTTTTTCTGAAAGAGCACGGCCTTTTGCCATATTTCTGCCCTCACAAATGTACCCGTAATGGTGGGATTGCCGGTATCAACCGTGGCTTCCGCATGCACCAGAATGTTCCGGGGCCTGCTGTTTCCCGTCAGCTTCGCGAACAGCGCCCGAAACGCTTCACCCACACCCAGGCTGATCGGCACGCGCACCGTGTTGTCGCCCTGCGGCATACGGTAGGTCCGGTTGACGGTGGCGCTGGCGTCGAGAATGTTCTCCACACAGGCATCGTACGTCAGGTCGCGCACGGCAAGCTCCTGCACGTTCGCGTTTTGTACCTCTACCAGCGCCTCCAGCAGGAGGCCCCTGGTAAAACTGAAGCCCCGCAGCTTTACCTGCTGCAGCGCCACGACGGGTGTATCGGGCGTGGCTACCTGCAGCGTGGTATGGAACGTGCTGCGCTGCCGGGGCAGGTCCTCCACCTGGTACACCAGCGTCACGCTTTGTTTCAGGCGCAGGCTGTCGTGCTGCTGCTGTTGGTGCAGGTACTGTTGCCAGCGCGCAGCGTTAACCCCCAGCCTGAGCCAGGCCGATTGGGAACTATCCGCAGGAAGCACCTTTCCGACGCTCTCCCGGCTTATGGCGAAGGTGTCATTGGCGTGGCTCAGCGTCAGCAGCAGGCTGTCTATTTTAAAATTTACCGGCAGGGGGTTCTTCACGTGGAGGTTGAGCTCAACCCAGGCCGTGTCGTGGTGGAGGTTGACATATAATGAATCGATACTTGTGATGCGCGGGGTGAGTTTTTTACCGCCCATGCCATTCCCCATTTCCAATACTCCGCTAAACTCAAAGTCAAGGGTGGGAGAGCCGATCATGTCGTTGCTGCTCACCAGTTCTGCCGTGGCCTGCAGATCGTATTTCCAGTTTGGATCTCCCCTGAGCGCTTTGTCGACAAGCTGGTTCACAGCCTTGGCAGAAAGCTGGACAGGCACCTCCACCAGCGAATCCCCCCTGCCTATATGGATGGGCTCCCGGGTATGCCCCGTCAGCACCAGGTTTTCCCCCAGGTCCAGGGTATAGTCAAGGTTGCGGAGGCGCAGGTCGGGCAGGTTGGAGTGTTGCACTTTCAGGGACAGGGTGAGGGAGGCGCCCTTCTGGGGGCTGAGTTCCTGAAGCGAAAGATCGGCTACCTGTATGCTTGCCTGCCCCTGCACCGGCACCTGTACCTGCCGCTTCAGCTGTATGCGCTGCCGCTCTGCCCCGGGCAGGTCGTAGAGCAGGTTCAGCGCAATTTCTATATTTGCCGTATCCTGCCC
Organism: Pontibacter russatus; assembly: GCF_009931655.1. NCBI lineage: Bacteria > Pseudomonadati > Bacteroidota > Cytophagia > Cytophagales > Hymenobacteraceae > Pontibacter > Pontibacter russatus. The sequence continues at coordinate 4,142,997 of NZ_CP047984.1, forward strand.
CTGCATGTTCTTCATAAATTGGTCATAGGCGCTCTCGTCCACCAGCAGCCCGAGGTGCAGCGTCTGGTTTGCTGATTTCTTCAGGACCGTCTCAAAGTCTTTTTTACCGCTGGCGATGACGTTGCCGTTGTGGCGGATAAAATAGGAGGCGCTGTCGATATAGAAAGGAATGGGAGCAGGGTTGTGTACCACCACTTCCGCCTGCAGCAGCGTCTGCTCCTCGCCCGAGTCGATTTCGAGGCGCTTCACCTGGCTGAGGGAGGGCATATAACCGGTCCCGGAGCCCATTTTGCCCACATCCAGGGCGCCTGCTTTTTCTACTGTCAGCTTAAAGCTGTCGAGCAGCCGGTGGCTGCTTTCGATCTGTGCCGTAACGCGTGCGTCGTAATCCCACTTGCCGCCTCCCGTCAGCATTTTTTTGATCAGGGCGACCGCGTCAGAAGTCTTTAGTTGCAGGGGTATCTCCAGCAGTCTGCTTCCACCCTGCTGCACGCGGAAAGTGGTATCCACCCGCCCGGAAATCGTCAGCGTGTCGCCTACCTGTATGCTGTATGCAAAGTCTTTTATCCGGAGCTCGGGCAGGTTTTGGTTGGTGGCGTCAATCTTGAGCAGAAAAGAGTACCCTTCGTTCACGCTGAAGCTCCGCACCGTCACATCCTTCAGTTGCATCGAGGGGGCTTTGGGCACAGGCACGGTGAGGTGCCGGTTCAGGGTGACGGACCGGGGGCTGATCAGGGGCAAATCGAAGAAGACATCGGCTTTTACAGCCAGTTGGATGCTGTCCTTCTCCTGCTGATCCTGCAGGTGCCGCCGGTATTTGTCGAAGTGGAGCATCAGCCGGAAGTCCAGCACTTTGTCTGCCAGGGGCGGCAGGGTCTGGGCCTCCGTCATCTGGCCCCACCCCAGTAGCGTCCCCTTGTCGCTGATGGTATAATGGATGCTGTCGAAGGTGATGGGCAGCGGCAGCCTGTTCTGCACCTGCACGCCTGCCCTCACCAGTGCCGTGTCGTTTGTCAGCTCGAGCCTGAGGGAAGAGACATTCTCCACCTTTGGGTGGTATATTTTTTTCAGGAAGTAATACAGCCCGCCCCCGACAAGTGCCAGCAGCACTACCGCGAGAATCGCCCACTTGACTTTGTTATGCATGAAGCCTGTTTATATGCCTCTTTGCTTACGTAAACCACAGAAAGGGCGTTAGTATTGCACCTTTTTCATATAGAAAGGATTGTCCCTCAAACAGAAAGATGCCTGGCGCTGAACGGGCGCAGGTGTTTCACTGATCAAGGCCCCGGCATGTTTTTGGTCCGCAGTTTGCACAGCTGAAGAGGAAATTAAAGCATTTGGCTCAGGCTATATACCAGACATTGGCGTGGCGCGGCAAACCGGCGGCTTTTTAGTAACTTGCGGGTATATCAGTAGCCACAAGGGCCGGATGCGACCCTTTTCAGAAACTATATATATCCTACATGACAAATAAGTTTTTAGCGACCGGCAGGAAATCAAGCCTGTTCTTTTTCCTGGCCCTGGCGGGTTGCACTTCTACCCAGACGCAGCAGAACACCCAGACACAAACGACTATGGAGCAGGAAAAGGATATAACGAACCCATTGCTCGCCGAGTGGACCGGCCCTTACGGCGGCGTTCCCGCCTTCGACAAGATGAACCTCGCGGACCTGCAGCCTGCCATTGAAAAAGGCATGGAGCTGCACCTGGCAGAGATAGAGGCCATCGCAAATAATCCGGAGCCGGCGACGTTCGAAAACACCATTGTGCCGATGGAAGCCGCGGGCGACGAACTGAACAGAGCCCTGACCTACTACGGCATTTGGAGCAGCAATGTATCCTCGCCGGAGTTCAGGGCGATCCAGGCGGACCTGGCGCCGAAACTATCGGAGTTCAGCTCGAAGATTTCGCAGAATGAGCAACTGTTCCAGCGCGTGAAAACGGTATATGAGCAATCTCTGAAGAACCCGCTGCCTGCGGACCAGCAGCGCGTGGTGGAACTGGTATATGAAGACTTTGCGATGCAGGGTGCCGATCTGGACGCTGCCGCCAAGGAGCGCTATGCCGTTATCAACAAAGAATTATCATCTTTATATACCGCCTTCTCCAACAACGTGCTGGCCGACGAGGAGAACTACGTGGTGTACCTGACGAAAGACCAGCTCAGCGGCCTGCCGGAGTCGTTTGTTTCAGCGGCCGCCAAAGCCGCCGCCGACCGCGGCCAGGAGGGCAAATACGCCGTCACCAACACCCGCTCGTCCATGGACCAGTTCCTGACTTACTCTGATGAAAGAGAGCTGCGGGAGAAAGTGTGGAGAACCTACTACAGCCGCGGAGACAACGGCGATGAATACGACAACAACGAGAACATTGCCAAAATACTGAAGCTGCGCGACGAGCGTGTGGCCCTGCTGGGGTACGACAACTATGCCCAGTGGCGCCTGCAGAACCGCATGGCCAAAACGCCGGAGCGCGCCATGGAACTGATGAACGCCGTGTGGCCCGCTGCCCTGGCCAGGGTGGAGGAGGAAGTGGCCGACATGCAGGCTGTGGCCGACGCCAGCGGAGATAAAATCACCATCGCTCCCTGGGATTACCGCTACTACGCCGAAAAGGTGCGACAGCAAAAATACGACCTCGACTCGAACGAAGTGAAGCAGTACCTGCAGCTCGATAACCTGACCCAGGCGCTATTCTTTACGGCGGGAGAGCTGTTCAACTTCGCTTTCACGCCGGTGCCGGAGGGCTCGGTGCCGGTTTTCCATGAGGATGTGAAGGTGTGGGAAGTGACGGACAAAACTACCGGGGAGCATATCGGCCTGTGGTACCTCGATCCCTTCGCGCGGCAGGGCAAACGCTCGGGCGCCTGGGCCACCACCTACCGCAGCCACACCACGTTTGACGGGAAGGAAACAGTGCTGGCGTCCAATAACTCCAACTTCGTGAAGCCCGCACCTGGCGAGCCAACGCTTGTTTCCTGGGACGATGCCACCACGTTTTTCCACGAGTTCGGGCACGCGCTGCACTTCTTTGCCTCCAACGTGAAATACCCAACCCTGAACAGCGGCGTGCGGGACTATACCGAGTTTCAGTCGCAGTTGCTGGAGCGCTGGCTGTCTACTGACAAGGTCATCAACCAGTTCCTGAAGCACCACGAGACAGGCGAAGTCATTCCGGCTTCGCTGGTGGAAAAAATCAAGAAGGCCGCCACCTTCAACCAGGGGTTTGAGACAACAGAATACCTGGCCTCCGCCCTGGTGGACATGAAGTACCACACTGTGGACCCGGAAGGCATTGACCCGGATAAGTTTGAGCGGGAAACCCTGGAGGCGCTGAACATGCCGGAGGAAATCGTGATGCGTCACCGGTCGCCGCACTTTGGCCACGTGTTCTCGGGCGAGGGCTACGCCACCGGCTACTACGGGTACCTGTGGGCTGATGTGCTCACCTCGGATGCGGCTGAGGCATTTGAGGAGGCGCCTGGCGGCTTCTACGACAAAGAAGTGGCGGCACGGCTGGTGAAATACCTGTTTGCGCCGCGCAATTCCATGGACCCGGCCGAGGCCTACAGACTGTTCCGGGGCCGCGACGCGAAAATAGACGCCCTTATGCGCGACCGGGGCTTCCCGGTGCCTTCAGAGCAGTCGAAGAAGTAAGCGGGTTATATATACCCCCGGCGTAAAAGGCCGGAACAACAAAAAAGGAGCAGCTATAGATAGCTGCTCCTTTTTTGTTGTGGTATTTGACAATCGACAGGGGCTTAATATAATATTCCTTGTAGGGACAAGTCGCGACCTGTCCGCGCGACAGCAGATGAATACTGCGAGGAAGTGCTGTTACTTTATATAGCTGATATAGCCAACCTACATCGACTGCCTGCTGTCGCGGATATAGCGGCTCATTTCCTCCCCGATCTGCATCAGGCTTTGTGTTTCCTCCTCTGTGAAATCATACGGCACGGGCTTCGCAATGCCCACCACGCCATACAGTTCCCCGTCCAGCAGCAGCGGCGCGGCGATAGAGCCCTCTACCTTCGTCTCTTTGGCGGCAGGGCGCGCCACGCCCGACTCGTCAGTCTGCAGGTTGCACATTTCCACGGGCTCCCGGCGTTCGGCGGCGATGCCGGCCATGCCCTTCCCGATGGGGATGGACGTCATCTTCGGAAGCAGAAATTCGGGGATGCCCTGCTGCGCCTGCAGCTTCAGCAGGTTAGTCTGCGGGTCGAGGGTATGGATGGTGCCGGTGGAGCAGCCGAACGCAGCAATGATATCGGTCAGGAGTTGCTGCCAGTCAACGGTTGCCTGCTTGTTCTGCAGGTTGGAGAGAATGGATGAAACAGTAGAAGCCATAGCTTTATATATAGATGGTTTAAGTTCCCGGACAAAAATTAATGTATATGATACATAAACGCATTATACGTCTCAAGTTATAGAAAATAAGAAGGATATATAATACATAAGATCTTGCGTCTTAATACTCACCTCCTTTTACTTACATAGCGTTAATTGAGGGTACTGCAGAAACTGAAATCAAGGATGCGCCTTCTCCTGAAAAAAATGCCCCTCCAGGCTCTCAGAGCCTGATTTCTACTGTTGCGTATTGCACTTTTTCGGCTTTTTAAGCAGTGGTTTTACCGTTTAATTACTATTTATGCTTGACTTTGGCACTTTAATTGGCTAAATTAAGCTACGAACGAGTGCGCGAAGTATCTTCTTCGGACGATTTTCGCAGCTTTTTCTTTGGTGATTCCGTTAGATGGGAAGCACTTTTTTAAATAAATTTTTAACCCAATCCACAAAACCACCTATGGTACTAATGAAGAAAGGGAGTATTGCAGCCGCGTTTGTTGCGGCGTCTTTGTGCTTCGGCCCTGCGGCATTTTCTCAGCAGGCAACTGCTTCCTCGGCCACCACGGCACAGCAGCAAGCAGGACAGAAGTTCACCGATGATGAACTGAAGAGCTTTTTGGCGGCTAACACCAAAGCCACTGAAATACAGAAAGAGGCCCGCGAGGCAGTGATCGCCGCTATTGAAAACGAGAGCCTGACCATGGACCGCTTTAACGAGCTCGTGAAAGCGCACCAGCAGGATAAACTGAAAGAGGTAGCCGAAGGCCCGGAAGAGATCTCCTCATTCAGCAAAGCAGCGCAGGCAGTCGCACTGATACAGCCTGACAAAAGGGGTAAAATAGAGAAGGCCATCAAAGACGAAGGCCTGACCCAGGAGAAGTATGACGCCTTGCTGCAGGCCTATGAGAAGGACAAGGCCGTGCAGGAGCGCATCAGCAGAATTGTTCACGCAAACAAGTAAGCGCTGAATCATACCAGCGTTACCCATATATAAAACCGGCGGCCAGACTTAGAAAAGTCTGGCCGCCGGTTTTATATATGGCTCGTAAAAAAACAGCATCAGGGGAGGTTGAACCGCTCCGCGGATCCATATCCTCACCAGACATAAGTGCCGACCGCGCCGCTGCCCAGCGTAGACGTAGCCTGCTGGTTGTTGTAACTGATGTTGAAGGTCTGGGGCATCTCGCTGTCGTTCAGCACGATGAGCACCCGCTGTCCGTTGGGCGTTCTGTAGGCCACGTTGGGCAGGCCGCCGGGCATGTTGCTGCCGATGCGGACAGAGCCGGGGCGCACAAACTTGGAGGCGTGGGCGATGATATAGTAGGCAGGGTTGCGGGTCACAGTGTTGTCGTCGAGGGTGAGGGCCCCGAGGCACTGGGTGCAGCCGCCTTCGGTGTGGGGGTTCTGGTTCGGGTCGGCGGCCAGGTTCCACTCCAGCACCGTTTTAGCCCAGTTGCGGGGTGCCTTTATCACGAGGTTCTTAATATGCCAGGCCAGGTCTCCGGCGAAGTTGCCTGGCGCGCCAATCCACTGCTCCGTAAAGTACAGGTTCTTGTCGGGGTAAGCGGCATGCACCTGCGACAGCGCCTCGATCTCACCGCCATATAAATGGAAGGCTGCACCGTCTATATACTTTCTTGCCTCCGGGTCGTTCAGCACCGTGATCGGGTAATCGGGGCGGTCGGCGTTGTGGTCGTAGATGATGATTTTCGTATCGATGCCCGCCTCCTCAAACGCCGGGCCCAGGCTTTGTCTGATAAAGGCGGCCTGCTCTTCCGGCAGCATCAGCAGGCTGGGGTTGTTGCCGGGGTGCAGCGGCTCGTTCTGGATGGTGATGGCATCGATACGGATACCTTCTGCCGCCATGCCCTGTATATACTTTACGAAATACTTCGCGTAGGCATCGTAATATTCCGGCTTCAGGCTGCCGCCCTTGGAGTTGTTGTTTGTTTTCATCCAGGTGGGCGGCGACCACGGCGAACCCATGATTTTTATATCCGGATTAATGGCGAGTATTGCCTGCAGCATCGGGATGAGGTGCGTGCGGTCAGGAGCGAGGCTGAATTTCTCCATTTCCGTATCGGTCTGCCCGGCAGGCAGGTTGCTGTAGGAGAAAACGCTGTCGTCCAGGTCGGAGGCCCCGATGCTGACGCGCAGGTAGCTCACCCCGATGTTGTCGCCGCTGGTGCCGAACAACTCCTGCAGCAGGGCTTTCCGCGCCGGAGCGTCCATCCGGTGCAGCAACATGGCGCTGCCCCCGGTCAGGGTGTAGCCAAACCCGTCCATCTCCTGGAAAGTCTCGGTCTCCTTTACGGTGATGGTGGGGTGCTCTCCGGGATTGTCGCCGAAGGGCAGCGGCGTGGGCTGGAGTTCAAACAGCGCAGACTTGTCCGGGTTGGTCAGCCAAAGCTCTGCTGATGGCGCGGCGGAGAACGTGTCGACGGTGCTGGCAGGGGTTTTCCGGCAACCGGTAAAGAGGCCCAAAAGCAGCAGCAACGCTGCAATGCCAGGCAGTATTCGGAATGATTTTCTCATATTTGTCACCGGAGGATATATGCTAAACATCCTCTAATAAGCAGAAACCGCCGCAGTATTTCAAATTTCATCGGCTATAAAGGTTGTGGCTTATCCCCCGGAGGCGATATCCCCGACAGGAGCGACTAGAGCAAAGCTTTCCACCTCCAGCACCTCCCCGGCAGCCATACCGGCAACCGTCATGCTCCCGATGCGGGCGCGCACCAGGCGCAGCGTCGGGAAACCGACGGTGGCGGTCATTTTGCGCACCTGCCGGAACTTGCCTTCAGTGAGCGTGAGGGATATCCAACTGGTGGGGCCGTGGCGCGCATCGCGGATGTTGCGGGCGCGCTCGGGCAGCGCAGGAGCCTCTTCCAGTTTCCGCACCTGGCAAGGCCTGGTCTGGTGCAGTTCCTTCTCCGTGCGTATCTCAATTCCCTCCCGCAGTTGCCGCAAGGCCTCTTCCGGAATCAGGCCGTCCACCTGCGCATAATATTCCTTCTCCACGCTGCTGCTGCGTACCTGCTCGCTGATTTTGCCGTCGGTGGTCAGAAGCAGCAGCCCCTCGCTCGCCTCGTCCAACCGGCCAATGGCCATCGTCCCTTCCGGAAAATCATACAGCTCGCCCAGCACCTTTTTCTTCTTCGTCTCGCTCACAAACTGGCTGACGTACCCATAGGGCTTAAAGAGAATAAAGTGTCGGTGCATGTGTGGGGTATGTAAGAACGTAGCAAAGGTACCGGTAAAGGTGGTTTGCTCCAAAGGGAAGGCAACTGTGGCTTGGGTTTGAGGCGGAGGGTACATGCAAAGGCTATTTCATATAGGGCTTTCATTATATACGGCTTCCCAAGAAAAATGCTTGCTAATGATATATAGATTAATTAATATTAATGAGACCTGCATTTCTATGAAGACAAAACTCCTGCTGCCCCTGCTGCTCCTGCTGTTGCTTGGCGGCTGTATTTCCGAGGAGGACGATTTTATCAGCAAATACTGCCCCGGCTCCTGCACGGTTGTCAAAGGCAGGCTCACCACCGGCGATGGTTCCGAGCCCATGGCGGGCGTAAAGCTGAACGTGTACTGGCACAGCTACGAGAGTTACTTTAAACTTGGCTATTCCCAGCGCCGCAAGGCCGTCGCCATCACTGACCAGATCGGCAACTATGAGCTGCGTTTCCTGCTCCGCGACGACGAACTAAACCTAAAAGGACGTTATGAAAACGGGTATATAGTGGTAGCGCCAGTGCTGGAAGAAGGCCGGTATATTACCTGCCGCGGGGAGACAACCATATATGAGGAGTTTGGACTGAGGCGCGACACAACGATTACGCTTGACTACACCCTTCCAAAAGCCGCTTACCTCGACCTGACGCCTAAAAACACAGAGGCCATGCAGCCGGGCGACAGCTTTCGCGCCGAAGTGGATATAAGTGCGGGCCGTAGCAACACCGAACGATGCAACACAGGTGTTATCTGGCACCAGGGCTACTCAAGCGCCACCACTTTAAACATTCCTGCAAACAGGCCGCTGACGCTGCGCATCACCAGCATAAAGAACGGCACCGCCACCGAAACAGTAAAGACTATCCAACTGAAGCCCGGCGAGCGCCTCCCCTACGAACCTGCTTTCTAAGATGAATAAACTTTTCCAGCTACTCACTCTGCTTTGCTTCAGCGTCGTCGCCACAGCGCAGGACGCCCCGCCATGGCCAGCCACGCTTACACTCAGTGTAGGCCCTGCCTTTGCGATGGGCAGCTTTTCTAGCACCAGTTTCGACAGGGAATATCCGGCCTTCGCCGGCACCGGCACTTTATTTCAACTGAATTACAGCTATCCTGTTAGACCGTACATTGGTCTGGGTGCCACCGCAGGCTACCGCCAAAACCCGTTTCTGGAAGATAAGTTTGCCAAACCGGATGACGCACTGGTGCAGGAGATGGAGAGCAGCCCCTGGCAAACAGCATACGTGCTGGCAGACGTGCAGTACCAGGTGCCGCTGCTCAACAGGGGAGGGCATGCTTACGTGCGCGGCTCGGTGGGCGGGGCCTTTAACCGCTCGGCTTTCCTGCAGGTGCAGACGCCCTTCGGCACCATCACCCGCAGCAGCGACAGCAGCTTTGCCCTGGCCTACGGAGCCAGCGCTGGCATCACGGAGGCATATAACCGGCTGTTGATTGGCGTGGAGACTAATTTGCGCTATATGCGTCCGGCGTTTGAGGTGGCGAGCCAGCAGGGGGATATAAAGCGCTACAGGCAGCAGATGAACAGCTTCAGTTTCGGCGTCAGCGTGGGATATAAGCTGTAGCGTTTCAGATTCAGACCACCGGCCAAAGTTGCGGGTTTGTAATTCCAGCCCCGGATTAACCGTCTCTGCCTCTAAATGCGTATGTTTTGTGCAGGGCCTATATATACAAACGGCTTTCACTATTTTACTTCTACAATTTAACGACAACTATGGAATACAGAAGATTTGGCCGCACGGGCTGGAACGTAAGCGAAATCGGGTATGGCATGTGGGGCATGGCCGGGTGGACGGAGTCGGACGACAGGCAATCGGACCGCTCGCTGGACATTGCCGTGGACGGCGGCTGCAACTTTTTTGACACGGCCTGGGGCTACGGCGCCGGCAAGAGCGAGCAGATACTGGGCCGCCTGCTGAAACGCCACCCGGACAAGCGGCTGTACGTGGCCACCAAAATCCCGCCAAAGAACATGAAGTGGCCCTCGAAGCCGGAGTACAGACTGGAGGATTGCTTCCCCGCCGACCATATCATCGAGTACACCGAAAAGAGCCTGAAGAACCTGGGGGTGGAGACCATCGACCTGCAGCAGTTTCATGTGTGGGAAGACGCCTGGGCCGGGAACGAGGAATGGCAGCGGGCCGTGGAGCAACTGAAGGCCGACGGCAAGATACAGCATATGGGCGTGAGCGTGAACCGCTGGGAGCCGGACAACGTGCTGAACACCCTGCGCACCGGCCATATCAGCAGCGTGCAGGTGATCTACAACATTTTTGACCAGGCGCCGGAAGACACGCTGTTCCCGCTTTGCCGGGAGCTGGACGTGGCCACCATTGCCCGCGTACCGTTCGACGAAGGCACCCTGACCGGAACCTTCACCAAAGAAACCACTTTTCCGGAAGACGACTGGCGCAGCACCTACTTTGTGCCCGAGAACCTGAACGCCAGCGTGGACCACGCCGACCGCCTGAAACCGCTGGTGCCGCAGGGCATGACGCTGCCGGAAATGGCGCTGCGGTTTATCCTCAGCAACCCTGACGTGGGCACCACCATCCCGGGCATGCGCAAAGAGCACCACGTGAAAGCCAACCTGAGCGCCAGCGACGGCAAAGGGCTACCAAAGGACCTGCTGGAGGAACTGAAGCAGCACCGCTGGGACCGGGAGCCAACCTCCTGGTCGCAGTAGCGGGTTCTTCACCCCACTTCAAAGGCATATGGCTGCGGGCGGCGCTAACGCTAAACCCATATATAGTCACAAAGGCCTCCGGTTTTAACCGGAGGCCTTTGTGACTATATACGATACAGGTACCACAGCCTGACGTCAGGCTGTATTACTCCACTACCAGCTTTGATTGCTTACTACTTCCTGATGCGGTACTGGCTTTGATAATATAGACGCCCTTGCTCAGTCCAGTGGCTATATTCATATCTGCCTCGCCTGTGTCCTGCCCGTTGGTGACCAGCAGTATGGTTTTCAGCATACGCCCAACACCGTCATGCAAAGTAACTGTGACAGCCTCGTTTGTGCCTGCGGTTTTGACCGCTATATATACTTTGTCGCCCGTGTTCGGGTTGGGATATACCTTCAGTTCCAGGCCATGCCCTTCATTTTCTTCAAAAGCCTTGATAGAAAGAGCGGATGAATCGCTGGCTACTAATGGCTTCGTTTCTTCCGACACTTTCTCCACTTCGATAGCTGCAAGAAGCGCATAGTTAACCACGGAGGTTAAGTCGATGTTGAGGGTGTCATCGTTTACCACAACCTGCCCGAACTCTTTTACCACGGCTTTGCCCGCTCCCGCTTCGCTGTAGAGATCGTAGTTGCTGAGCACCCGGTTTCCCTCCAGGTCCACATGGAAAACGCGGTCGCCTGATGCGCCTGATACTTCCCCGCCTGCAATGCCGAAGTAGGGTTCTATGAAATGGAGCCGCACCTGGTATGAGCCGTCATTCTCAACCGGAATGGCGTAGCGGAGTGGTTCTTGCGGAGAGGCATACCGGTACCGCAGGTACAGGCTGTCGTCGGTGGTGCCCGCCACATCGAAAGACTTGGAGGAGGAAATGCCGCCGGAGAAATAGTTGTCTGCGCTCCAGGTGCGTGCCTGGCTATCTGTGAAAGCAGGGCCCCCGACATTGATGCGCGTTACTTTCTGCTGCTGGGGATATATGGCTATGGGTTTGTAAGCCTCAAACTGAACGGTTTGTCCCTGTATAGTTGCTGTGACATTTCTGTCTGTCTCTGCCATGGTGACGATGCCATTGCTTAGCTGCAGCACAAAGCCGCAGTTGGCACTGAAGGTCGCGTCGGCGGAGCCGTCGCCGTCCAGGTCGATGGAATCTCCCTCACCCCCAGCCGCCGTTCTGCCTATATAGGTGTTGCCTGTTACTCTTCCTACTAAGGTTGAGAAGTCATTCCCCGAACTGCTGTAACTGTCCCGTACAGCCCCGGCACTGGGGTCCTCCGGCCCGCGCGGATATATAAAAGTGGTGTTGGTGGCAGCGCCGGAAACCATTCTCACGGGAAGGAGGTCGCCATAAGCGCTTCTCCTGACAACGTCTGTGGCCGTAATGGCTGGTGCGGGATGTAGGGCGATAAAGTTCTGCTCATCGGCTTCACCGGGGAAGGATACGCTGGCAGTGTGAGAGGTTAATTCGTTGCGGAGACTGGTGGCTCCATCAGAGGTTAGTACAGGCCAAGTAACGCCAAAGTCGGTTGCAGTCGCGCTGGAGGTAAGCGTGGAGCGAATGCCGTCTGGGGTAATTACGAAATCATTGGTGAAGGTGGGACCCTCCCGGCCGTTTTTGGGTTTATAAACTATGCGGCAGCGCACCAGCAATGGGTGCGTAAACTGAGTGGAGAATACCGCTTCGTAGCGATCCGGCAGGCTCGACAGCCGCACCCATTTATCGCCCTCCAGGAAAGTAGGCGCAAATGAAACTCCCAGTCCATATTTCGTTTCTCTTACCCCATCTGACGGTCCTAACCGGGAGTCCCATCCTGTTTTGCCGAATCGCACAACACCCAAGGTAGTCCAGTAGATGCCATAGGCGGGCTTGGTTGCCCCCCGCAGGTTTACCTGCATGTGCATTCCGCCCGCGTTTGCGACGGCAGTCGCCAGGTTTCCGCCACTCACCAGCGTATAGCCTCCTATTTCGTTCGGGGCGGGTTGCTCGGGTATAGGAGAAATGTGGCGGAGGTAGTTCTCGGCCATATGGTACATCATATAGCCGTTGTAGTTGGTGAAGTGGCTGTAGATAGCGAATCCTACCCTGTCGGCGGGGTCGAAGTGGTTTTTGGTGACGGAGTAGGTGCCATCTTCCCTTCTCCACCGCTGCACGCTCTGGAAACCCAGCGCGGCGGCCCTGCGATACTGCCCTGCCAGGCGGGTCTCTCCGGCCTTATAGGCCATTTCAGCCATTGTCTCATAGCCGTTGGCCAGCACGATGTCGTTCCAGGTGTGGTTGCCGCTGCGCCCCCCGGCAACGCCCTGGCCCGAAGGGTCCTGCAGGAGCAGGCTGGACTGGCTTGCTCTTTCCAGGGTGTGCAGTATCTCGTCTCTGGAGGTGCCATCGTAGCCGTCTGCAATCATGGCCAGCAGGTTCCCCCTCGCCGCCGACTCGTACGGCCAGGTGTCCGGATCGCTGGTTTGGTCGTGGTAAAAATTCCAGGGGTTGTTGGTGAAGCGGGACTTTTGGGTGTTTATCCAGCTATCCTCCAGCCAATCAACAGCGCGGGCCTTGTCTATATACCCGTTCTTCGCCCGGTACCATTCGCCCTTCATCGCATACGTTCTCCAGTTGTGGGTGCGGCCCCTGAGGATAAGCTCCACCGGTTTTTCCATGCGGGTTTTCCAGGTTTCCAGCACCTCCACCGGCACATGCGGTGCGTAAAAGGGAACAGCGTTAGCCAGCGGCGCCAGAAAAAACTCGCCGTGGTTATCAGGTATGGCACCTGCCCCCCTGGCTATTTTGCCGGTGGCGCTGTTCATGGCCGCCACCCCCTCGTCCAGCAGGTCCATGGCGCGGCCCGAGGAGATCAGGGTTCCAACTGCAAAGGCGAAATAGGGTGTGCTGTACTGCACCTCGCCCCGCCGGTACGGATCTATGATAGCCCCGCGCTGATTCTGAAAGGTAACGACCTCGCGCACAATTCCCTCCACCCGGTCCAGGTAGGCTTCACGCGGGATATTCAGGGGATGCCAGGGCTTTGCCGTCAGGTGGTATTCTACATCGGGTAGATGGGAGGGCAACGAAACCTCCTGGGCGTGGACTTGAAGAATGACAGCAGCAAGCAATGCTGCCGTTGCAACCAGCACTCTCCCGGATCGAATTTTTCCAGTAATCAGGAGTGCAGCAAGGCGAGGTTTTCCCATTTAGGAACGTGTGAAAAGTAGTAGTGGATTGAAAGATAGAGGGTTACTATATACCTTAATCTTAATACGATTATTTTTTATTGTTGTTGTTAACTGTAAAAATATCCATTGATAAGCTCATGGACAAAATGGTTGACTCTATTATGCCATCCTGCAGGTTAGGAATTCAGAATTTCCAGGAAGATAAGTTCTCTTTACACACCAGATTAATTCTGTCCCGTTGCTCCTGATACAATGTTGTGGAAGAAGGCGCCGTTAACTATAATGCTGTGTGAGGATAGATGTTTATATGAGTGGCGGATGATAGTATGAAGTACAGGCGATGATAAGCTGCAGAGTTACATGGGGATAAAATGGCGCTGAATGTTGTTGTGTAGGGCTTGGACCACCTATGCCACGCAAAAGGGAATCGTCCTGCTGAAAAGGAGCGGCAGGGAAGTTTCCCGTCGGGCCAATTATATACCGCACTTTCTACACCGCTGGAATGGAGAAAGGCAATGGCACAGGCTATAACTTCGTTTGTAGTCTAAGGAATATATAGCTGTGGAAGAAAAAGAAAAAATGGTTTATAAGTAAAAGGACATAGGCACCAAGACCCAAGGCATTTTGTGTTATACTTATCTTGCTTTCAATAACTTGAGGTGTGTAATTCTTTACTGGATAGTGCAATTTATCCGGGCACCTATATGCTAACTATGATGTCCACGTCTGAATTGGCCTGGGATTCCTCTTCATCCCTTTTTACAAAGCGATTGGGGCATAATAAAAAAAACAGCAACATCTATGGCTTAAATTGAGCCAAACAACGTATCAGGCTTCGGGCTGCCGGAGCGCTCTTACAAGCTTAAAGTTATATAATCATATGTAACTATATAAACAAAAAACCGTATTGAGTCATGCTATGGTTTAGCAGCCATTCTACCTAATTTTATAACCCTTACCCGATTATCTTTAAACTAATTATTTATCCATGAAAAAGTTTTTATTGTTTCCCCTGTTCCTGTGTCTGTTCCTGACTTCCTGTAAAGACGAAGAGATACCAGAGCCTGAGCAAAAGCCCGGTTTCGTTGACGCTGATATAAAGAAGCAAGTAAAATATTCGTCAGGCTTCATCGGTGAAAAGGCCGCGACAGCCATCATCCATATATGGGACGCTGACAGTGCAGATTTCGATGTGGAGGCCTCTGGTTCTGACCTGCGTATAGGTTATGCTTACGACAAGGTGTCAGGAGAATATAAAACGTCGAAATACGGATCCATCGGCAGCCGCATGAGTGAGCCCGTGGTGCCCGGCAAGTATTTTATATATGTCGTTTTGATGAAATCATCCGACAGCGGCAGCATGGCTTATTCCTACACTTACTTCGACGTGGCGGAAGGGAAGGAACTGGAACTTAAAAAGACCTTTAGCCACGATGTTCCCTCAGAAGCCTACGAGCCGTGGGAGAAGAATAAATAAGGCTATATATAGCCTTATGTCGGCCAGGGCAATACATAAAAGCATCTGCCCTTCGCCGCACTGACGAGCTATAGAATAAACCAACCAATGCAGCCAGCCACAGCGATGTGGCTGGCTGCATTGGTTAGAAGGAGCTTACCTATTGCCTTAGCCAGACGGCAAAGCCAGCTGTCTGTAAAGGTATCCGAAGAGTGGAACGAGCTGAGCCGGAAACAAAACGCTGAAATATAATGAGCTGAGATTCAATAAAAAGTACTTTCTGAATTACATGGTACCATAGGAATTAAATTTGAATTAGTGATATAAACTTCTAAAATCTGTTCCTTAAGCCATCCCCGGAAAACAAAAAAGGATCGTAAATTCCCATCTGCGAGCCTTTTTATATTTTATGTACCTTGGGTCGAACTTATTAAGGTTTTTAATAAATTTTTGCGCTTCAAAGCATGTGTTAGCTGTCTCTAAGAGCACTTGTTTACACGTTTTAATTAATGTAAACAATGTTCATCTGATATTTTGCCACCTAATCTGCCACCACGTATTCTTGACAGAGCGTATTTCGTTTCCAGGGAAGCAATAAAGTTGATCTTCATGGTTCATAGCAAAAGCCCTATTTTGCATAACATATGTTATAGCGCTTATAGAGCTGATCTAAGTGAATCTTTAAGGAACAACAATCCCAGAAGCGAGAGTTTAGCAACAACAGCTGTATGGCTTATCCTGTATAGCTTCAAAACCTGCTGGTAGTTCTTTGTTGCTTCATTTAGGCTATACACAGGTTTTTCAAACTATATCTCAGCTAACTTGCATACCCATTGACAGTACTATAAACAGTTTCATCATACGCCTTTTAATACCTGCCATCAGTTAAAACCTATTCTGCTGAGAGTAGTGTAGAGGTAGTTTATTAGGTATTTTAACCAACCCATATATTTTTTAAGCTACCTTTGATTACCCTCTAAGGCTTTAAACAATGCACCCGGAACTACCACTTGATTTTGAGCTAATATTTAACAGAATACCTGGTAGCTTCCTGGTCCTGCAGCCAAACGCACCTCACTACACGATACTAGCCATCAGTGATGAACTCTTAGAGAACACCCGGAGGCAAAGAGAGGATGTGGTGGGCAGAGGCGTGTTTGAGGTATTCCCTGAAAACCCGGATGCTATCACCGCCACCGGCCCCTCCAGCTTAAGAGCTTCGCTTCAGAACGCAACGGAGAATAGGGTGCCGGACCAGATGCCCGTGGTGCGTTATGATGTGCCGGTTGCTTCCGGAGGGTTTGAGGTGCGGTATTGGTCAGCCAACAGCCGGCCTATAACAGACAAAAATGGCAGCCTGCTTTACATTCTGCATACTACCCAGGACATCACTGATAAAGTAATAGAAGAGAGAAGGGAGACTGAACTTAGAACAATCGAGAGGAAGTACAGCCTTTTCCTGCAGGCTCCTCTGGCAGTCTGTATCCTGACAGGGCCAGAGAACATGATTGAGTTGAGCAATGATGACATGCTCCGGTTCTATAACAAAACGAAAGACATCATCGGGCAGCCCCTTTTTGAAGCCATACCGGAAGCAAAAGAACAGGGCTTTGCCGAAATGCTGGATCTGGTGCGCAAAACCGGCCAGACGTATACTGTTTCCGAGCATCCCACAAAACGAATGGTCGAGGGAAAAGAGTCGGTATACTACTATAACATCGTTTGCCAACCTTACTACGAGAACCCTTATGACAGCGAGCCATCCGGTGTATTTAGCGTAGCGCATGACGTGACCGAGCTGGTTGTGGCAAAAAAACGCGTGGAGGAAAGCGAGGCCCGGCTGCAGGCCATCATAGAAGCTACGCCAGAGTGTATCAAAATTGTGTCACCCGAAGGCAAGCTCCAGTACATGAATCCCTCCGGACTCACCATGATAGAGGGTGATGAGCAATTGCTGGGCAAGGCCAGCGTGCTGGACGTAATTGCCCCGGAACACAGAACCACTTGGAAAAAGAATCATCGAAGTGTGTGCGAGGGCCATAGCCTGAGTTGGGAGTTTGATATCATTGGCCTCAAAGGCACGCGCCGCAGGATGGAAACCCATGCGGTTCCACTTCCTGGCGCAACAGGCAGATCGCATCTGGCCGTAACCCGGGACATTACCAGGCGCAGGGAATCCGAGTCAGCCCTTCGGGAAAGTGAGGAGCAGTTCCGGGTTTTTGCCAACAACATTGAAAACCTGGCCTGGATGGCAGACCCTGAAGGCAGTATCTTCTGGTATAATGAGCGTTGGTACGATTATACCGGCACTACGCAGGATGAAATGATAGGATGGGGCTGGGAGAAAGTGCATCACCCGGACCACGTTAAAAGCGTAGTAGCGTTTGTGCAGCAAGCCTGGCAGGCTGGGGAGACCTGGGAACTGACTTTCCCGCTTCGGGGAGCCAATGGAGAGTACCAGTGGTTCCTGACGAGGGCTTACGCGGTAAAAGATGAACAGGGCATGGTCTTGCGTTGGATCGGAACCAATACCAATATCAACAACCAAAAGAAGGCGGAGGCTTCGCTTGAAGCCAAGAATATGGAGCTCATCCGGATCAATAACGATTTGGACAACTTCATATATACGGCTTCCCATGACCTGAAAGCACCTATTTCCAATATTGAGGGCCTGATTGGGCTCCTGACGGCAGAGCTCGCAGGGTTAGAATGCCAGCAATCTGATGTCAAGGATATCATCAGAATGATGGAGAGCTCTGCGGAGCGTTTTAAGCGTACCATCACCAGCCTGACTGACCTGGTGAAGCTACAGCAGGAAAATGCCAGTCCGGCTACCACAATTAACCTGCGTGAGCTAATAGAAGAAGTACTGCTGGATCTGCAGCCCCACCTAAAGGCTTCCGCTGCTATATTGGAAATAGAGGTAGACGATTGCATGCTTATCTATTTTTCAGAGAAAAACCTGCGAAGTGTGGTGCTGAATCTTATCTCCAATGCCGTGAAGTATGCTTCACAGGAGCGGGTTCCGTTTATAAAAGTAAGTTGCCATGATCACCCGGACTACCATGTGCTCACTGTCACAGACAACGGCTTAGGTATTTCGCCCAATAACCTGGAGCACTTGTTTACTATGTTCAAGCGCTTCCATGATCATGTGGAAGGTACAGGCATAGGTCTTTACATGGTGAAGAAAATGGTGGAAGGGTCCGGGGGCTACATTTCCGTATCCAGTGAGGAAGGGCGTGGCACTGAATTCAGGGTCTTTATCAGGAAAACACACTTTAATTTAAATTAACGATAACCCCATTCAAATTGAAAAGACTCGCTAATATTCTCCTGATAGATGACGATCCGGTTGCCAACTTCGTGAACAAAAAGCTGATGGAGAAAATGGCTGTCGTTGATAAAGTCCTGATGGCCAACAACGGGAAAGTGGCGATTCAACTTTTGGAGGAGCAATCAGACACCGGACTACGCTTGGATTTCATCCTTTTGGATATCAATATGCCGGTGATGAACGGAATTGAGTTTATGAAGGCATATCATGAACTTGAACTGAAGCAAAAAGATTCTATTACGGTCATTATTCTGACAACGTCAAACCACCCTCGTGATCTGGAAAGTTTTGCTCAGTTGCCTGTTGCCGGCTTTCTGAACAAGCCCTTAACAATACCAAATATAACAGCCTTGCTGGAGGAGCATTTCACTGTTCCCTGTGCTGTCCCCTGAAAATAAAAAATCCTTGTAAGTTGTTAGCTTACAAGGATTTGTATAATGAATTTGTACCTTGGGCCGGAGTCGAACCGGCACGAGTGTAACCTCATTGGTGTTTGAGACCAACGCGTCTACCAATTCCGCCACCAAGGCAAGTGTTCCTCTGTCAGGAACGGGATGCAAACTTAGATAATGTTTCCTGAATTCGCAACAGGTATTTTTTCTTCAGGTAGTAGGTTTTCACCTGCTGCAGGGCCTCTTCTTTGGTAATGCCGTGCAGCTCGGGGTAGCGCTGCAGCGTGGGCAGAATGTCGTTGTCGAGCTGCGATGTCAGGCCGCTGCTCCGCTCGCCCAACGCATGAAACCTGTCGGCGTCGAATTCGAACTCCAGCTCCATCAGCTTCTCGTTCAGGTCCATCATGTCCATCAGGAAGTCGGAGGGGAGCTCGTTGTTCTTGCCTTCCTCCAGCAGCCCGTGCTGTTTCAGGATGTACTGCATGCGCAGGTCCGGGTCGGAGAGGGTGCGGTAGGCGTTGGTGTTCTGTGTGGAGAGTTGCAGCACCTCCTGCTGTTTCTCCTGAGGCTCGTTGGCGTGAAAGTCGGGGTGATACTCCCGGCTGCGTTTGTAGAAGGTGTTTTTCAGCGCCTTCTCGTCCAGCAGAAAGCTTTCCGGTAAATCGTAAATCTTGAAGTAATTCATTTATCAACTATCATTTAGCATTTATCAGGAACTGCTATATAAGCAGTTCCTGCATAGCAAAGGTACAGCAAAAGGGATTGAAATGTTCAAGACACCGGCGTAAACCCTTTGCTCTCACTGGTAATTGATAAATGTTAAATGCTTACTGCTATATAGGACCAGGCCTGGGGCTTGTCCGCAAAGTGGGCATTGGTGGCGGGCCACACCTGCCCGAACAGCGCCGAGCCGCGATAGGCATTCAGGTGCTCCTCCGACTCCCATAAGCTGTAGGTGCTATATATGTTGGGGTGGTGCAAGTCCTGCAACAGCTCCACATGCTGGCAACCATCAAACGCACGAATATGTGGTCTGGACCTCCGGAAAATCTCCAGAAATTCCCCCGTCTTCTCTAGCCGGAACGTCATCCGGACAATGCGAATAAGCATAATTTTGAATGAGTGGTTGAGTGAATGAGCGAATTTTAATTTTCGGATAACTGAATGAGCCATATAGGATCGGAACAACAACGGTTGGCAAATCATATATGGCCCATTCACTCAACCACTCATTCGCTCATTCAAAATGAACTAGCTTCCCGGGTAAAAGCGCACGTCTACATGCGAGTCGAAGCCGAGACCGAGGAGCTCGGCGGCGTGGCCCTTGTTGATGCCGATGCAAAGCTGTCCCTGGCTGTTGTAGATGCAGCAGCAGTCGCCGTCGTCCACCTGGGTATAGTTTGGGAAAATGCGGCCCACCGTCTCGCGCCCGAAGTGGACGGTGAAGGTGCGGCCGTGCGCGATGGTGTCGATGCTGTCGTGGGTGATGTTGGTGATCAGGTTGCCGAAACGGTCCACATGAATCACATGGCCCGTGATGGAGTGGTCGTTCAGGCGCAACTGGCGGTTCAGCAGCTGCCGGAAATTCTGGGTACGCTCGCCCAGCACCTCCATGTCGCCCCCCCGGCCAGGTACACCGCCGCCTGCGCCAGCAGGTCCTTCGCCGGGAAGGGCATCAGCGGCCTGTCCGTCTTCAACTCCACCACCAACTCCGGCTGCCCCTCGGTCAGGAGCGAGAGCAGGCCGTTGTCGGCCAGCAGAAAGTAGTGCCCCCGGTACAGGGCCGCCAGAAACCGGCCCTGCTTGCTGCCGTGCGTGTCCACGGCCACCAGGTGTACCGTGCCTTTGGGGAACTCGCCATATACTGCGCCCAGCACGTACTCGGCGTGCGCGATGTTGTAAGGCTCGATGGCGTGCGACACATCCACGATAGTGGCCTGCGCGTCCTGCGACAGGATTCGGGCCTTGACGGCAGCCACATAATGGTCGGTATACCCAAAGTCTGATGTAAACGTAATAAGAGCCATAACACGAACTAAAAACAGAGTGAGTTTGTATTAAATGTAATCATAATTTGCTTAATTTATAAAAGCATTACCCATATACTATATATAGAGGAGCAATAATTTGGTAGAGAAAGTAATAACCTTGGAGAACATCTCTCTGATTGATTTTCTGGGGACAGAGAATCAGAACATCAAACAACTGGCCGCCGCTTTCCCAAGCAGCAAGATCATCTCCAGGGGCAACGAGATCAAGATTCAGGGCCAGACGCCCGAAATCACCAAGATCCACGAAATACTCGGCTCCCTGATTGACCATTACCACAAGTTCGGAAAGATTACGCACAGCAGCGTAAATAGATACCTGTCGGCCGACTCTTTTACGGACGAGGAAGTGATTGTGACGTCCCCGGATGTGATTGTCTACGGCAGCAAGGGCGGCGTGATCAAAGCCAAAACCCCGAACCAGCAGAAGTTGGTGGACGCGGTGGAGAAAAACGACCTGGTGTTTGCGCTGGGGCCCGCCGGTACCGGTAAAACCTACGTTTCGGTGGCGATGGCGGTGCGCGCCCTCAAAAACAAGGAGGTGAAGAAGATCATCATCTCCCGGCCCGTGGTGGAGGCAGGCGAGAGCCTCGGTTTCCTGCCCGGCGACATGAAGGAGAAAGTGGACCCTTACCTGCGCCCGATCTACGACGCACTCGAGGACATGATTCCGGTGGAGAAGCTGAAATATTACCAGGAGAACAAGATTATCGAGATAGCGCCACTGGCCTATATGCGCGGCCGCACGCTGAACAACGCGTTTGTGCTGCTGGACGAGGCGCAGAACACCACGCCGGCCCAGATGAAGATGTTCCTGACGCGCATGGGCCCCAACGCCAAAGTGATGGTGAACGGTGACTGGTCGCAGGTGGATTTGCCGCGCAACCAGCGCTCCGGCCTGATGGAGGTGCTGAACATCCTGCGCGGTGTCAAGGGCATTGGGTTTGTGGAGATGAGCGCCGAGGACGTGGTGCGCCACCGCCTGGTGCGCGACATCGTGAACGCCTACACCAAACTGGAGGAAGAGCGCCGCGCCGCCCGCGAGGAGACCAAGGCCCTGGAAAATGGCGATGGCAGACCCACGTACGACAGGCGCAACAGCACAAGGCTGGTGGAGTAGTCAGCAGAGATCACGAAGGAGAGGCGCAATATTTTGCGCCTCTTTTTTGCGTCAATACGGAGTCGTGGGTATATATGGCAAGGGCGCTCGCGCCATAGAGTAGGGGATACGGGTATAAGCAGAAGCGCCGGGGCATATATAAACTACATCAGAAAAGGTCTTACAGAAACATGATTGAGCTGAAGCGGGTAAAAGAGGGGCAGGATTTGAAGGCGGCCTTCCGGATACGCGAACAGGTGTTTGTGGAGGAGCAGCTGGTGCCGCGCGAGGCGGAGTACGACCAGTATGAAAGTACAGCCCGTCACTACTTGGCTATATATAACGGCGTGCCCTGCGGCGCGGCGCGCTGGCGCGTCACCGACAAAGGCGTAAAGCTGGAGCGGTTTGCCGTGCTGCCCGCATACCGCAACAAAAAGGTGGGGGCGGAGGTGCTGGCCGCGGTGCTTCAGGATGTGCAGCGGGAGCGCCCGGACGATTTGATTTACCTGCACGCCCAGTTGCCCGCCGTCAATTTCTACAAGCGCCACGGCTTCGCAACCGAGGGCGGCCTATTCAGCGAGTGCGACATCCAGCATTATAAAATGATATACAGGGGCTGATGCTGCAGTGGGCGCCATATCCGTTTATCCGAATCGCGCTTAGCCTGATAACGGGCATTCTGCTGTATTTTATCCTGGGCAAAGACTTCCATTACAGCACGGAGGTCTTTGCTTTTTTAGTGCTGTTCTATATAGCTGCCGTAGTTTTCGCCCGCAAGGTGAAGACGGCCACCGCCACGGATGCCGCCGGTTTGCTCGGGCTGCTCTGCTTTCTGGGCTTGGGCTACCTGGCCACGCAGTGGCACACTGCCCCCAACAACCCGAAACACCTGCTGCATCTCTCCGAACCTCCGGCTTACTATATGGGGGTGGTGGAGGATTATATCCTCCAGAAGCCCGGCTACCAGAGCACCGTGCTGCAGGTGCAGCAGGTGCGGGTGAACGGCCAGTGGCAGCAGGCGGAAGGGGAGGTGCAGATATCCGTGCCGCACGACTCCGACAAGCCATATGAGCTGAACTACGGCGATGTGCTGTTGGTGAAAGGCGCGCCGCAGCGGGTAGAGGCCCCAGTAAATCCCAACCAGTTCGATTACCGGCAATACCTCGCCAACAAGGGCATCTACTTCCGTCATTACCTACAGCCATTTCAGTTTCAAAAAATAGCGACGGCACCGCCAAACCCGCTGTTGGCCGCCAGCATCCATCTCCGGCGCAACCTCGACCAGCTGCTGCGGGAGCGGGTGGGAGGCAAAAACGAGTACGCCATTTCCTCGGCCCTTATTCTGGGCGTGAAAGACGAGCTCGACAACGCCATCCGGAATGCCTATATCAACACCGGCACCATGCACGTGCTGGCGGTGTCGGGGCTGCACGTGGGCCTTCTATATGTGGTGCTGCTGTGGTTCCTGAATTTGTTTGGACCCATGAGGCGGCAACGGGTGCTGCAGGCGGTGCTGGTGCTGGCTTTTCTGTGGACCTACGCTTTCCTGACGGGGCTGTCGCCGTCGGTGCTGCGGGCGGTGGTGATGTTCAGCATGGTAGCCACTGCCGCAGCCATCCAACGGCAGACGAACATCTACAACACCATTGCCATTGCCGCCACCGTACTGCTGGTCTGCAACCCCTACACCCTGAAAGACGTTGGCTTCCAGCTGTCGTTCCTGGCGGTGCTCGGCATCGTGTACCTGCAGCCGAGGTTATATAGGCTGCTGGAAATTGATAACTGGCTGCTGGACAAGGTCTGGATTTACTTCACCGTGTCGGTGGCGGCGCAACTGGCCACGCTCCCTATCGGGCTGTTCTACTTTCACCAGTTCCCGGTCTATTTCTGGTTCGCCAACCTGGTGGTGGTGCCCATTGCCACGGGCGCGTTATATACCGGGCTGGCGGCCATCGCGCTGAGCTGGGTGCCGGGGCTGGGCTGGCTGCTGTTCAAGGGCCACATCCTGATTATATCGGGCATGAATGCCTTCAACCTGTGGGTGCAGGACCTGCCCTTTGCGCTGATAAACGGCATCGACATTACGCTGCTGCAAACGTGGCTGCTCTATATATGCTTCTTCCTCCTGCTTCTGTTTTTGGCGCTCCGGAAGCTGCGCTACTTTGCCCTGGCCACTGCCGTCGTGAGCGTGCTCTCGGTGCAGGCTATATGGGAGACGCTGCAACAGCAGGAACAGCAACTGCTCACCATATATAGCCTGCGCGGCGCGACGGGTGTGGCGCTGGTGCAGGGGCAGCAGGCCACCGTGCTGGCAGACTCGGTTCTGCGACAGGACGAGAGTGATTATACCTACAACGTGCAGCCGCACCTCTGGCAACTGGGCGTGCAGCAACCGCAGTTCGCCGCCATCACCGCTGATTCGGCAGTTCTGCCTATGGCTGCCTATACCATATTGCCGGACAGCAACAGCCTGCTGGTATGGCGGGGGCAGCGCATGCTCCTGGTGTCGCACCCTCCCAAGCTGCAGGCCAAAACGCCGCTGCCAGTGGATTACCTGCTGCTGCGCCACAACGTCCGCCTCTGGCCGGATGATTTGAAAGCTTACGCCGCCGAAAAGGTGATTTTAGACGCCTCCAACAGCCGCTGGTACCGCCAGCGCCTGCGCCAGCAACTCGACACGCTCGGCATTTCTTATTATGATGTGGCAGACTCGGGTGCGTTTGTGGTGAAGATGAAGTGAGAGGTTTGTATATAGATCGGGTTTATATAGCATCTGCCTTGCTCGGTTCCGCCCGATTAATCCAACCACCCCTGCCCCTCCTTGTCCAAGGAGGGGCAGGGGTGGTTGGACCCGGTGCAGCTATCAAACCTTCCCAAGCTGACCCTAAAGACTTCTTCCTTCAATTTCCGTATCTTTGCACATCAAAAAAGAGAACATAATGAGCGACTATACCCCCTGAGTGAGTTGGGCGAGTTTGGCCTGATAAAGCGGATAAGCCAGAAGATTGTATTGCGGAACACCTCCACCATCAAAGGCATCGGCGACGACGCGGCGGTGCTGGAGCCGCAGGAGAAGCAGATTGTCGTGTCTACGGACATGCTGCTGGAGGGCGTGCACTTTGACCTCACCTTCTGCCCGCTGAAGCACCTGGGCTATAAGGCGGTGGCTGTGAACGTGTCGGATATAGCGGCTATGAACGCGAAGCCGACGCAGATAACCGTGAACGTTGCCCTGGGCGCGCGCTATACCGTCGAAGCCGTGGAAGAGCTGTATGAAGGCATCCGGCTGGCCTGCGAGAGCTACAACGTGGACCTGGTGGGCGGTGATACTACTTCTTCGAGGGCAGGTTTGGTTATCAGCGTGACGGCTATCGGGGAGGTGGCCAAAGGAGAGGCGGTGCTGCGAAGCGGGGCGAAGGTGAATGACCTCGTTTGCGTGACCGGCGACCTGGGCGCTGCCTACCTCGGTTTGCAGGTGCTGGAGCGGGAGAAGCAGGCGTTTCTGGCGAACCCCGAGATGCAGCCTGAACTGGAGGAAAAGCAGTACATCGTAGGTAGACAGCTGCGCCCGGAGGCACGCATGGACGTGGTATATGAGCTAAAGGAACTGGGCATCAAACCCACCGCCATGATTGACATTTCGGATGGGCTGGCCTCGGAACTGCTGCACATCTGCAGCCAGTCGGGGGTGGGCGCCACCATCTACAAAGACAACCTGCCTGCCGATGCGCAGATGCTGGAGACAGCCGTAGAGTTTAACCTCGACCCAATTACGTGTATCATGAATGGCGGCGAAGATTATGAGCTGCTTTTCACCATCCCGCTCACCGACTACGACAAAGTGAAGAACCACCCCGACATCACTGTCATCGGCAAGATAACGGAAGCCAGCGAAGGCGTGAACCTGGCCAACAAGCACGGCCAGTCGTTCCCGCTCAACGCGCAGGGCTGGAAGCATTTTTAAAGAAAGGAGTGATCTATATATAACTTGGAAGCTGTTTTAGAACTTATTAAACTTGCTTTTTCATAACAGGCATAGAGATAAAAGAGGCCGTTTCCTTACTGCTAGAGGCAGTTTAAGTAACGTTTTAATTTTATATTTCCCTGCTTGTATAGGGTTTAAAACAGCTTCTGATGGAATATAACGAAAAATCTGCTCAGTTGTGACTTATGGGGCTGGGCAGTTTATATATAAAATTACGCTTCCCTGCAGCTTTGGCTATATAGGCTAGGTCGGCCACTCCCTGGGCAGTTTGGCTTTTTGCGCCTGTATGGGAGCCACCTTGTGGTGAAGCGTCTGCAGGATGTAGTTCACATCGGCCTCATACTCGATATATAAATCTTCGTGCAGCTTGCCCAGTTTCTGCAGCACAAACAGGGTGCGCTTTACCAGGTAGTCCTGCAGCGTGTCGGCACGGTAGAGGTGGGCCACAATAAAGGCAAGGTGCTCTTCGAGGTAGCGGCGCAGCAGGAGCAGGGTCAGCTGAATCTCGCCCTCTTTGTCTTTGGTGTATTTCACGTGCCGGGTGATGTCGCCGTTGAGCGCGCGCATGTCCATCATCAGGTAGCCCGGCGAGTAGGGCTCGTATTTCACCTGCTTCCCGACGGCGGCGGCCACGGCCTCTCGCCGCTCCTGCAGGGTGTCGCCCTGCTCCACCAACTCAAACTGCAGGCGCTGGCACAGGTCCGGGTCTTTCTTGAGCAGGCGGAACAGCAGCTTGTCTTTCTCTGCAGAGGGCAGATGGGAAATGGCTTCCTTGAACTCAGAAGTTAGTTGCATAAGGCATTCCAGTTGGCTTTACTGCATCTACGGGTTTGCAAAGGAAAGCTTTGTATGGAAGTGAAATTGATTTGAAAACCAGACCTCGCGGTGTACGAAGGTCCCGCGAGCGTTTGAACCAAGAGCCCAGACGCTCGCAGAAGCTGCGCATGCTGCGAGGTCTTTGCCATTTCTCCATATATAGATAGAGGCATTGCGAAGCGGGGCTTGCTGTTTCTCCTCCAGTCAACCAAATAGCATGGATAAGATTACTTTTTTATGGTCATTACCCTATATGGCTTCTCTGCCTTAGATTATCTAAACCCAAAAAGCAACGGAAACAAGAAGAGGACAACCACGGCCCACAGGCCGTAAAAGGGCAGGAAAAGTGCTATTGTTTTCCCGACTTCGGCCAGGTCTGACTTCCGGGTGAGCGACCTGAAAAGCTGTACGGTGATGAAAAGCAAATTTAGCAGGATCAGCAAATTACTGCCCAGCACAGCCAGCCTGTTGGGCGTAACGCCCCATTCCACGATCCGGAACAGAATGGCCGACAGCGCAATCCCATTAACCACTACCGTTACCGCTGATAACAGGAAGAGCACCCAGGTGGCCGTTATATTCCCGGTTGTTTTGGAGCTTTCTGCCACCGAAAAGAAAATGATGGCCATCACTCCGATCAGCAGCAGGTTGAAGATGATCAGGAACTCCCGGTCGTTGTATGGGTCTTTACCGGAATAGATGATGGCAAGCAGGTAGATGACGAGCATGAGCAACACCAGCGGGCTGAAGATGCGGGCTATCACCGGCGAGACTTTGTTTACCAACTGTGGGTTGGCCTGGGTGAGGTAGGTGCCGACGATGGGTGCCGCGGCCAGCCCGAAAATACCGACATACTGAAAGTACAGCTCCTCGATCTGAAACCCGATCAGCGAGAAGAGCCCGATCGTGAGCCCCGTCATGATTGCCCCGGAAATCAGGATAAGCGTTGTCATGACCACCAGCTCGCCGTTGTACCTTAAATAATCGAGCCGCCTGTTATAATCATTCAGGTTGTTACCCGAAAACGCAGTGCCTAAAAGTACCCACAGCAGCAAGGGCAAATGGATGCAGGCCAGTATCAGCGTGTCGCTGGTGGTGGATATGGGCAGGGCGTTTACATAGAGGAGCGAGACCAGCATCACACCGAAGACGACAGCAATCCGTTTGAGCTGCAAGTTGTTTTTCCAGGCGAAGTAGGCCGTCAGGAGCGGCAGAAAGATGAAGCCAATGTTTCTGGGGTAAAAAAAATCTTCGTCAATCTGGAAGACCGCCGGTATTTTCGCAATAAAACCGGCGAATAGCGCAGCGATTGCGACATATAACAGCTCCCGGCCGGTGCCCCAGTTAATGTCTTCGCTTTCATAATGCAGCCTCTCGTTCCAGCAATCGGCGAGCAAGTTGCCCCTCAGCTCGGGGTAAAGCGCGCTGAACTCCCGCTTGAAGGGCGCCTTGTTGTTCCGGTATAATTTTTCGAGGTAACCGGGGTCGTTCAGATGGGAAAGTATTTCATTTTTCATGGCTTGCTTGTTTCGCCTGTGGGAAATTCAGTTCTGATTTTGCTCAACATGGGTTATATATACTCACCTGGATCTTACAGCTTGTCAATCATATCCCCCAGGTCACTCACGCCCAACGTGAACATGATAATGACTATGCCCAGCAAGAGTTTTACCACAAGCGGAATCGGGAAACCTGCCTTTTTTCTGAAAATGGCATTCGCCGGAGGAAGATAAACCAGGGAAAGCAGCAGGTAAACGATACCGGGAACAGGATGCACCAGGAGAATATTCAGGACACCGATTGTCAACACAACCAGGCCGAAAGCCCAGCCGCTGATGCTCCAAACAGTTGGCTTGTTGTGCGTCAACATTTTATTTTCCATGCCTATATAAATTATATATGGATTAAACTTCTTCGTAGTTCTCGTCTTTTCGTCAAGGGTGGCTTCCCCCGCTAACTCCCGGCAAACGGTGACCCAAAGATGCCGACTGCCAATTCTGCCCAAATGAGGAAGAGCGCCACCAGCATAACTGCGATGATGCCGATGCGGTAATTCATGTTTCGCACCTTCCGCAATACAAACTCGCATAGGAGGCCGGTACCGAGCAGCAGGGTGCCCATGACCACGAAATCAGGCAGGTCCCAATTCACTTCGTCTGTAAACAGCATCGCTACCAGCGGAATGAGCAACAGAAGTGCTACGCCGAGCACAATACCAGTTAGTCTTTTGTTTTGCATTACCATGATTTCTGATTTTTTAGATGGGTTTGTATATAAATGAGAGGTTATTGGGAGATTATAAGTCATTCACCATGAGTTCTATCTTGTCGAACAGCTCGCCCACGCCCATGGCTGCCCAGATGATGAAAATGCCCAGCAGGACCTTCAGGATTCCTATGCGGGGAATTGAAAAGCCGGCCCTTTTCCTTAGAATGGTGTTAACCGGAAGAAAGTAAATTAAGGAAAGCAGTAGTATAAAGACACCGAAGCCGGGGTCGTTCCCCCAGAACGTGTTCACTACTCCAATAGCAAAAAATACCGTTCCAAATAGCCAGCTGATCATGTTCAGCGCTGTAGATCCGTCGTTGCGCGCTGTTTCTTCCTGGGTTTAATTTTCGTCTTTCATCGTTTTGTATTTAAGTTTTCTAACTATATTCTCAATTCATTTTAGTTGGCTTGATCAATCCCACATCGTGCCGTGCAGCCCTAAAACAGTACCGAGCCACAGCACCAGCAGGAACACCAGCAGGCTCAGTAGATAAGCGAATGCCGTTCTCCAACCACCCTGGTGGCGCAGAGGATCCATGTTGTAGTAAAACACGCCGCCCAGCGCGCCGGCTGCCGGAACAAGCAGCAGCGGTTTGATGATCCAGAGCTTTGGCCAGCCTGGGTCCGGCTCTCCGGCTCCAACCAGAAAAAATAAGATAAGGATTAAACCGACCGCTGCGCCCTGCAGCATCCGCTTGCCCACGGGAGCCGGGTGAACCGGGTGGTTGGGTGATTCTTTTCTTTGCGCCATGATAATTCTGTCTCAGTTATATAAAGTTTATAGTAGTCTTGTAAAGTACTTTGAATTACAAAGTTCATGTGTAAAAAAATATTCAGGTGTCTTTCCTGTTGTTCAGAATAAGTTGCTCCAGCGCATCCAGGTGGCTGTTGAAGGCTTCGCGGCCAGCCTCGGTGGCATGGTAAGTGGTGTTGGGCTTGCGGCCCACAAACTGCTTTTCCACCTGCAGGTACTCGCCTTCCTCCAGCGCGCGCAGGTGGCTGGCCAGGTTCCCATCCGTCAGTTGCAGCGTGTCCTTCAGCGTGTTGAAATCGACCCGGTCTTCCACCATCAGCACCGACATAATGCCCAGCCGCGCCCTGCTCTCGAAGGCCTTGTTTATATTTTCAAGATAGTCTTTCACGTGCCCGCTAGCGTTCGTATTTAAAATACACCAGCGCCCCATACACAATGTGCAGCACCCCGAAGCCCACCGTCCAGGCCAGCAGCCCGTAGCCCGCAAAAAAGCTGGCGAGCAGGCCGAGCGCTATCTCGCAAAGGCCCAGATACCGGATATCGCCCAAGGTATACTTGCTGGCGTTCAGCAAAGCACAGCCATAAAAAATGAGCATGACCGGCGCGACCAGGAAGAACTGGCCATGGTAAATCAGTGCCGCACAAAAGATGCCCCCTGCCCCCAGCGGTATGAACAGGTTCACCAGCATCCGCTCCGTTTTGCTGTCCCAGACCCTGTGGTTGGATTTGCGGGCGTTGCGGGCGGTGAAATAAGTGGCTGAGCAAAGCGCCAGGATAAACACAAGCGCCGCCACCGCCAACATAAACATGATAGCCTCCCTGGTCAGGTGGCGGCCTGCGTGCTGGCTGTAGCTTATATGGTGCGTAACCAGGTACCACTTTACGGCAACGGCACCTATGAGCGCCGAAACGCCGGCCGCCACCCCCGACAGGCCGCTGAGCGAAATGAACCGGGAGGAGCGGTCCATGATGTTCCGGATCTCGTGCAGGGTGGCTAACTGGTCTTGCTGCTGGCTCATATATAAAGTACTTTGTGTTTCAAAGTTAATCAGGCTATACGGAAAAGCAAGAGGCAGGGATTAATATATTTTTGCTGTCTTCAGCAGCGGCAAAGGCGTGCAGGCGCTTCCGAGCGCAAATGCTCTATATAACCTGCGTTGCGATTTATTTATGTTGTTGGGGCAGGACCCACCCTAATCCCTCCAAGGCTCATCCTGTAGGGAAGAAATGCAGCCATTCAGATTGAAGCAGCGGCTATATATAAGACAGCAAGTTTATAAATGCGAAAATAGCCTTTGATAACGTCCTGACAAACTGGCCTCATATATAACCACATTGGCGCTGTCGCTAAACTTGCGGCATGAACGCAATATTTTTCCTTACAAGATGAGTTTGGGAGGGGCAGGTTTCCGATTATCAGAATTTGGGCCAGTTTATATATCGCGACTTGAGACATATAAACTGGCCATGGGCGATTGCCTGCCGCCAGACAGGCGCTCCATTTTTTAAGAAAATATTCTATCGCTCCTCCTGCAGGCGCACTATTCTAGTTTGCACTTTAAAATAAATTACTTAAACTTATAGCTTGGTTCGGAATGGAACAAATGCAGCATAACTGTTCGTTTCTGGAAGTGAGCACTCAGGCAAGACATTGCCTGCTTTAGCGCTTCCGGCCGCTGCCATGTCCTAAAAGTGAAACAGCTGCGTCAACCATCAGAAAAAAGTATAAGCTATTCATTATCAAATTCATATATCCACCTAAATCAGTCCATATCCTTATCACATGCTAACTAAGGTTTCACTTAAAAGCGCCTTCTACCTCTGCGTGGTAGGCGTGTTCACGCTACTCTCTTGCAGCGACAAGCGCTCCGGCGATCCGAGGGTGCTCGTCTTCAGCAAGACCAGCGGCTTCCACCACCAATCTATTGACGCGGGCAACGCAGCGCTGCAGAAACTGGCGCAGGAGAATGGCTTCCAGATAGACACCACCACCAACGCGGCCTATTTCAATGAGGACTCGCTGGCGAAGTATTCTGCCGTGGTGTTCCTCAATACGACCGGCGATGTGCTGAACAACTTCCAGGAGGCGGATTTTGAGCGCTATATACAGGCGGGTGGCGGCTACGTGGGCATCCACGCCGCTGCCGACACCGAGTACGACTGGGGCTGGTATGGCCGGCTGGCGGGGGCTTATTTCGCAAGCCATCCGGAGCAGCAGGAAGCGGTGGTACACGTCGTAGATGCGGATCACCCGGCCACCAAGCACCTGCCCAAGGACTGGAAGCGCAAGGACGAGTGGTACAACTACAAGAACATCAGCGATAAGACCCATGTGCTGCTTAAGCTGGACGAGAGCACGTACAAGGGAGGCACGAACGGCGACAACCACCCCATCTCCTGGTACCATGAGTTTGACGGCGGGCGCGCCTTCTACACCGGGCTGGGCCACACCGACGAGTCTTACCAGGACCCCTTGTACCTGCAGCACATACTGGGCGGCATACAGTATGCCATCGGCGACAACAAGCAGCTCGACTATGACAAGGCCGTTTCGCAGCGGGTGCCGGAGAGCAACCGCTTTGTACACACCGTGCTCACGAAAGGCGCTTTCTTTGAGCCGACAGAGATGGCTATTCTGCCAAACCTGGACATCCTGGTGGCGCAGCGGCGCGGCGAGCTGATGCTCTATAACCACGAAACAGGCGATGTGAAGCAGGTGGGTGCCCTGGACGTGTACCACAAAACATCGGTGCCGGACGTGAATGCGGAGGAGGGGCTGATGGGCCTGGCCGCAGACCCTAACTTCAGCAAGAACAACTACATTTACCTCTTCTACAGCCCGATTGACACCTCCGTGAACCGTCTGTCGCGGTTTGTGTACAAGAACGGCAAGCTCGACGTGGGTTCCGAAAAAATGATCCTGCAGTTTTACTCTCAGCGCGAGATTTGCTGTCACACCGGGGGCTCCATCGCCTTCGGGCCGGGTAACATGCTGTACCTGTCCACCGGCGATAACAGCACACCGTTCAACGAGAAGGGGCAGCCTTACGTGAACAACGGATTCGCGCCGCTGGACGGCCGCCCGGGCCACGAGCAATACGATGCCCGCCGGTCCTCGTCAAACAGCAATGACCTCCGGGGAAAGGTGCTCCGCATCAAGATAAACGAAGACGGCAGCTACACCATTCCGGAAGGTAACCTGTTCCCGGGCGAGAACCCGAAGACACGCCCTGAGATATACACCATGGGCCACCGCAACCCGTACCGCATCTCGGTTGACCAGAAAACCGGCACCCTGTACTGGGGCGAGGTAGGCCCGGATGCCGGGGCAGACAGCCTGGAGGTGCGCGGCCCGAGAGGATATGACGAGGTGAACCGTGCGGCCAAAGCGGGTTACTTCGGCTGGCCGCTGTTTATCGGCGATAATTACGCCTATCACCGGTACAATTATGCGACAGGTGAAACCGGACCCACCTACGATCCTAAAAAACCGGTAAACGACTCGCCTAACAACACCGGCTTAAAGGAACTGCCGCCTACAACGCCAGCCTTTATATGGTACCCGTACGCAGAGTCGCCTGACTTCCCGCAGGTAGGCACCGGCGGGCGCAACGCCATGGCGGGTCCCGTATATTATTCCGATCTGTACCCCGAGGAGACGCGCTACTCGTCTTACTACGATGGCAAGCTGTTTATATATGAGTGGATGCGCGGCTGGATAAAAGCCGTGACCATGACACCGGAGGGCGCGTACTCCAAAATGGAGCCCTTTATGCCGGATATGAAACTGGCCGGGGCCATCGACATGGAAGTGGGCCCGGACGGCAGGCTCTATATATTGGAGTACGGCTCGGGCTGGTTTGCCAAGAACGACGACTCCGGCCTGCTGCGCATCGATTACCTGGCGGGCAACCGTCCTCCGAAAATAGTGAATATCACCGTGAACCGCACCAGTGGCAAAGAGCCGCTCACGGTTACGGCCAAGGTAGAGGCGACAGACCCTGAGAACGACTCGCTGCGTTACGTTTGGAAAGTAGGCAATGAGTCGAAAGCAACCACGGAGCCTACCATCACCCATACCTTTACGCAGAAAGGCGACCATACCATCAGCGTGGAGGTGTTCGACACGAAAGACGCCTCCTCCAAGAGCAGGGATCTGGCGCTGTATGCGGGAAACGAGCAGCCGCAAGTGGACGTGACCCTGCAGGGCAACCGCAGTTTCTACTTCGAGGGGCAGCCAGTCAAATACCAGGTGAAGATCACTGACAAGGACGGCGAGGTGAACATGGATAACCTGTTCGTTTCCGTGGATTACGTGGAGGGCACCGACATGGCCGGGTCATCCATGGGCCACCAGATAGTATCGGCGGAGATGCTGGGCAAGAACCTGATGCTGAGCCTGGACTGCAAGGCCTGCCATGCCATCAACGAGAAATCCATCGGGCCGTCGTACACGCAGGTGGCCGAGCGCTATCAGAAAGAACGGGGCGCTATGGACCACCTTACCAATAAAATCATCAAAGGCGGAAGCGGCGTATGGG
Source organism: Pontibacter russatus (assembly GCF_009931655.1). Taxonomy (NCBI): domain Bacteria; kingdom Pseudomonadati; phylum Bacteroidota; class Cytophagia; order Cytophagales; family Hymenobacteraceae; genus Pontibacter; species Pontibacter russatus. Next base: position 4,177,155 of record NZ_CP047984.1, read on the forward strand.
GCGAGGCAGCGATGCCCGCGCACCCAAGCCTGTCGGCATCGGATGCAAAGCAGATTGTGCAGTGGATTATGTCGCTGAACAACAGCGGGAACGCGAGGCAGTCGTTGCCTGCCAGCGGACAAATCGTTCCGAAGCCGGATCCGAAGCAGGCAGACAACACTGTGCTGCGGCTCTCCGCCACCTACACCGACCAGGGGGGCGCAGGCATCAAGCCATTGGCGGGTTACGATGCGGCTTACCTGCGAAGCAATGCCGTGGATGCGGCGGATGTAGCGGGCCTGCAAGGCTTCAACGCCGTTGAGTTTGGCGGGGCTTCCTACCTGATATTCCCGGGAACGCAGGGATGGGTTAAAACAGAGGAGATTGACCTGACCAACATTGGTGCGATTGAACTGGCTGGTATCGGAAACGGTGAGACAAGCCAGTACCAGGTGGAGGTAAGGCTGGATCAGCCGGACGGCCGCAAGATTGGCGAGGGCCAGCTGAGCCTCGGCGGTGAGCGGAAGCCTGGCACGGGCCAGGTGACGCTGCAGAACGTGGCTGACAACAAGCTGCATGACGTATACCTCGTGGTGAAGCATGCCGGCGGTGCAACTGGCCAGAACCACGTCCTGAAAACGGTGCGTTTCGTTCCGGCGGCCGGGGCATCGGCAAGCAGCAAATAAGCAGCGCACCTTACAAGCATATAAAAGAGAGGCTTCCCCAACCAGGGAAGCCTCTCTTTTATATATAGCTACCCGGTCCATATGTGGTTGCCGATGCTATATCTAGCTTGCCGCTGCTTTGCCCGATTAACCTGCTTCTAAAGAAAAGGCCGCAGGGCGTGGGCAATGCCTCCCGACTGACATAGCCGGAGAACGGTTTGCCGCCTCTGCCCGCTCCTTCAAAACCATAACCCGGCAACGGCGGTAAAACAGAAGCTAACTGTCTTGCTTATGGTATATGCTCCCCAACCCCCACGCTCCTGTACGTCACCAACCCCATGTGCGCCTGGTGCTACGGATTCACGCCGGTGGTGCGCCGCCTGCGCGCGCTCTGGCACAGGCGCCTGCAGGTGCAGGTATTGTTCGGCGACCTGCATGCACACGCCTCCGAGCCCCTGAAGCGGGAAGACAAGAACAACCTGGCCGGCACCTGGCACCGGGTGCAGGAACAGGTGAACCTGCCCTTCGATTACCGGTTTTTTACGCAGCAGCACTTTATATATAACACCGAGCCCGCCTGCCGTGCGCTGCTGTGCGTGCGCCTGTTGCGGCCCGTGCTCACGCTGGAGGTGCTGCGGGCTTTTCACTCCGCCTTTTACGCCGACGGCCTCGACCTAACGGAAACGGCTGTGCTGGTGCGGCTCGTCGGCATGTTCGGTATCCGCGAAAACCTCTTCCTGGCCCTCTTCGAGTCGGAGGAGATAATGCGGCAACTGGAGGAGGAGTTCAGCTACGTCGACAGCATCGGGGCCACCACCTTCCCGAGTGTGTTTATGCAGACCGGGGAGGGGCCGGATAAAATAGTTCAGGGCTATGTGCCGTTAGACATATTGGAGCAGCGTCTGTTACGGATGCTCGAGAGCAGGTGAGCAGTACCAGAACCGTCGGTAACCAGAGGAGCCATTAAAGGCTAAACAGACCGGATTGCTTGGTAGATGGCAGGATTTCTTTAGCAAAGGACAAAAAAATCTTTGAAAAAGGAAACCTAAAGGGGAGATTTCCTGTATATATTAAGGTATTTGTATATATGCAGAATTTTATACCAGCCCCGGACACAAACCTCACCCTTATGAGAAGCAAGACATCAACCAACCAAGTTAACAAGTACATTGCATCGCTGGCGCCCGAGAAACAGAAACTGGCTGTGGAGGTTCGCTCCATCGTTCATGCCGCGGTGGCGCACCTGGAGGAGAGCGTGCGCTGGGAGTGCGCCTGCTATTTTTTCTACGGCCCGGTTTGCTACATCGCCTCCTCGCGCAGCGGCGTTCACTTCGGCTTCTTCCGGGGTAAGGAGCTGTCAGACCCGAAGCGCCGGCTGGTGAGCCGGAACGGGCAATACCCGCATATTAAAGTGCGCTCGCTGGCGGATATAGACGAGGAGTACTTCGGGGACCTGATACGCGAGGCTGTACACCTGAACCAGAATTAGGTGGGTGGCGGCATATATAAACCGCAGGGATATATAACCCACTCATAGCGGGAGCGGGCTTATAGCTGGCCCTGGTGGCTGCAAACTTCTTCTGGTGTCTCCATCTCCACGGTCACGTGCTGTATGTCCATGTCGGCCATGGCCTGGCGCAGGTGTTTTTTAATAGCCTCGGTCTGTTGCACCTGCAGCCCGGGGGCCACCACCGCGTGCAGCGTCAGCACGTTGTAGGTGCCGTCCAGCGTCCATATATGCAAATCGTGGATGGACTGTATGCCGGGCAACTGCACCAGCTTTTCCTCCACCTCCCTGGGGTTCATGTTCGGCGGCGTGGCCTGCAGCAGTATTTTCATGCTCTGGCGCAGGTTGCGCACCACGTTGTAGAGCACATACAGGGTGATGGCCACCGACAGGAGCGGATCGATGACCGGAATGTCGAAAAAATAAAGCACGGTGCCGCCGACCAGCACGGCTACCCAGCCCAGCACGTCCTCCATCAGGTGCAGCCGCACCACCTTCTCGTTCAGCGACTCACCCTTCTTCAGGCGCAGCACAGCCGCGCCGTTCACCACAATCCCCAGCAACGCAAAGCCCATCATGCCAGCCGCATTTACCGGCTCCGGGTCCAGGATGCGCGGAATGGCCTCCGAAAGCACGATAAAAGAGCCGACGAGCAGCACCACCGAGTTGATGACGGCGGCCAGCAGCGAGAAACGCTTGTATCCAAAGGTGAACTGCTGATCGCGGCCGCGCTTCGCCACCTTCTCGAAGTACCAGGCCAGCCCCAGCGAGAGCGAGTCGCCCAGGTCGTGCAGCGCATCCGAGAGAATGGCCACACTGTTGATCCAGAGCCCCCCGATGATCTCCAGGATGGTGAAGCCCAAGTTCAGGAAAAATGCTACCTTGATGTTACCGCTGGCCCCATGGTGGTGGTGGCCGGTGTGGTCGTGCTTTGCGTGTGCCATATATATTGAACGAAAAGCAGCCCCGCAGGATATTAGCGGGCTGTTGTTTTGCGGCGGCCTGCTACCTTTGCGCCCAGGCAGCGGTAAGCGGGCAGCCTCCACGCCACTTATATATGAACCTATATGAAAATACTGCTAGTAGAAGACGAACCCAAAGTGGCCTCCTTCATTAAAAAGGGGCTCGAGGAGCAAGCCTACGAGGTGGACCAGGCTTATGATGGCACCTTTGGGGTAAAACTGGCGCTGCAGCACGAGTATGACCTGGTGATCCTCGACATCATTCTGCCCAACATCAGCGGGCTCGACGTATGCCGCCAGATCCGGCAGCAGAACAAGTCAGTCTCCATCCTGATGCTGACGGCGCTGGGCAGCACCGACGACAAGATTACGGGGCTGGACGCCGGTGCGGACGATTACCTCACCAAGCCCTTCGAGTTTAAAGAGCTGCTGGCGCGCATCCGCGCCCTTTCACGGCGCGGCTCCGAGGCGCCGGCGAACGAGGTGCTGCGGATAGCGGACCTGGAACTGGACCTGACGAAGAAAACGGTGAGCCGCGCCGGGAAGCCCGTGAACCTGACGGCACGCGAGTTTTCGCTGCTGCACTACCTCCTGCGCAACAGGGGGCGGGTGGTCTCCAGGGTGGATATAACGGAGCAGGTGTGGGAAACTTCCTTCGACACCGGCAGCAACGTGATAGACGTATATGTGAATTTCCTCCGTAAGAAGATTGACAAGGGCCACACCGTCAAATTGATTCACACCCTGGTGGGGATGGGCTACGTGTTGAAAGAACAGGACGACTAATGAAAATCAGGACCAAGCTTACCCTGCAGTTCGCCAGCATCTTCGCGTTTATCCTCATTCTGTTCTCGCTGGTGGTGTACTTCTTCACCTCGCTTTACCGGCAGGATGATTTCTTCCAGGGCATTGAGGAGCGCGCCCAGGCAGTGGCCCGCCACGTGCTGGAGGCCGATGAAGTGGATGCCGCCACGCGCCAGGAAAACGAGATAAGGTATTACCACGAGCTCCCGCACGAGGGGGTGCGCGTGTTCCGCAGCAACGGCGACCTTGTTTTCTCGAACGGCAAGGGCAACCTGGGTGTCAACAGTGCGGTACTGCGGCAGCTGGAGGAAAAGCGGTACGTTCAGTATGCGCGGGGGGTAAGGCAGGTAGTGGGTATCCGCTACCCCGACAATCAGGGCGACTTTCTGGTGTTCGCCTCTTCGGTGGATGCCTATACCCTGACCAAACTGCAGCACCTGAAGGTGATCCTGATCGTCGGGTTTTTCGGGTCGCTGGTAGTGGTGGTGCTGGCCGGCTGGGGGTTTGCGAAACAGGCGATGCGGCCAATCACCAAGATTGTGAACGAGGTGGAAAAAATCAGCGCCACTGATCTGGACATGCGCCTGAGCGGCTCCGGCGGCAAGGACGAGGTGTCGCACCTGGCGCAGACTTTTAACAAAATGCTGGACCGGCTGGAGCTGGCCTTCGAGATGCAGAGCACATTTGTGTCCAACGCCTCGCATGAGCTGCGCACGCCCCTCACGGCCATTATAGGGGAGTTGGAGGTGGCCCTGATGAAGCCGAGGGAACCGGAAGAGTACCAGCGCGTGCTGCAATCCACGCTGGAGGATGCCCGGCTGCTGGCGGAACTGTCGAACGGGCTGCTGCAGATTGCGCAGGCAAGCATCGACTCCTCTAAAATAAAGCTGGCGAATCTGCGCTTCGACGAACTGGTGTGGACGGCCCGGGAGCAGGCCCTGAAACGGCAGCCCAGCGCGCGCATCAACATAGACTTTGAGAATTTCCCGGAGGATGAGGATCGTCTGGTGGTGAAGGGGAACGAGGCGCTGTTGCTGGTGGCGGTGGTGAACGTACTGGAAAATGCCATCAAGTTCTCCCCCGACGGGCAAAGCGTGTCTGGCGCTATCCTGGTGAAAAAACAGGAAGTAGTGCTGAAGGTAAAGGATCAGGGGCTGGGCATAGCCGAAGAAGACCTGAAGCACGTGTTCGTCCCGTTCTTCCGTGCGGAGAACGTGCGCAACATCACCGGCCACGGCATTGGTCTGCCGCTGGCAGAGCGCATCCTCAAAATTCACCACGGCACCATCAGCGTCCACTCCAAGATAAACCAGGGAACAGAGGTTTTGATAAGCCTGCCGCAGGCTTATCTATATATACCGCGCCGGCAGCCGTGATTTTAATTTGTTTTTAATGTCGTTTTAATTTCAGCTTAATGTCGCCGCCATAGTTTTGTGGCATTGCAGAGAGGAAGGCGCCTGTATCCGGGCCAAACTTCAACCTGCACGCATCAGATGAAATCTAAACGATATATGAAGCAAACTTCAAACAGCACCAACTACCTGGCCCACCTCGGGAAGGACATCCCATCGGGTCTGGTTGTTTTCTTTGTGGCCCTGCCGCTCTGTCTGGGCATCTCGCTGGCCTCCGGGGCCCCGCTCTTTTCAGGGGTCATCACGGGGATAGTGGGCGGCCTGCTGGTGGCCTGGCTCAGCGGCTCGCAGCTGAGCGTGAGCGGCCCGGCCGCCGGTCTCACCGTCATCGTGCTCAACGGCATCGAATCGCTGGGGTCTTTCGAGGCTTTCCTGCTGGCGGTGGTGCTGGCCGGGGCCATACAGTTGGTGCTGGGCTTCCTGAAGGCCGGCGTCATCGGGCTCTATTTCCCCTCGTCTGTTATCAAGGGAATGCTGGCGGCGATTGGCCTCATCCTCATCCTGAAGCAGATTCCGCATTTCATGGGTGCCGACGAAGACTTTTTCGGGGAGATGAACTTCCTGCAGGCGGACGGGCGCAACACCTTCTCTGAGATTGGCTACGCTTTCACCAGCATTGAACTGGGGGCCCTGCTCATCGGCATCATATCCCTGACCATCCTGCTGGTGTGGGACAATCCGAGAATTAAGAACAGCAAACTCCTGAAGCTGGTGCCGGGTGCGCTGGTGGCGGTGCTGCTCTCCATCCTCATCAATGTTCTGTTCATCAATTTTGTTCCTGCGCTGGCCGTGGGCCCCAGCCACCTGGTAAACCTGCCCGTGCTGGACGGTTTCAGCGGGCTGGCGAGTGAGCTTCGCTTCCTGGATTTTACTGCGGTCACCAACCCCACACTTTATATAGTTGCCTTCACCATCGCCATTGTGGCCAGCCTGGAGACACTGCTGAGCGTGGAGGCCGTAGACAAACTGGACCCGCACAAGCGCCGCACCAACACCAACCGTGAGCTGAAGGCGCAGGGCGTGGGCAATATGGTGGCGGGCCTGCTGGGCGGCCTGCCGATGACGGCGGTAATCGTGCGCAGCTCCACTAACGTGGCAGCGGGCGGGCAGACAAAAGTTTCTGCCTTTGTACACGGAATTTTCCTGGTGCTGTCGGTTTTCCTGCTGGCGGGCTTCATGAACCAGATTCCGCTTTCGGCGCTGGCCGCCGTGCTGCTGGTGGTGGGATATAAACTCACCAAGCCCGCTCTGTACAGGACACAGCTTAAACTGGGGCACGAGCAGTTTATTCCTTTTATCGTTACGGTGCTCGCCATTCTGTTCACCGACCTGCTGGTGGGCATCTGTGTGGGGCTGGCTGTGGGTGTGTTCTATATCCTGAAGGCAAATTACCGGTCGCCGTATTTCTACCACAAGGAGGAGCATAAAGACAAGGCGCTTATCCGCATCAGGCTAAGCGAGCACGTGTCGTTCCTGAACAAGGCCAGCATCATCCTGACCCTGGACCACCTGCCCGCCAACAGCCACGTGATCATCGACGGCGAGAACTCCGAGCATATAGATTATGATGTGCTGGAGGCTATCCAGGAATTCAAAAGAACGGCGCACGAGCGCAACATCACGGTGGAGGTGCTGAATGTGAAGGAAGTGTCCGTCCTGGAAATGCATTAAGCAAACATACAAATCAGGTATTAGCCCTATATAAAACGCAGCAAATGGAAAAGATCTTTGAGAACAACAAAAAGTGGGTGGCGCAGCGCTTGAGCGAGGACAGTGAGTACTTCGCGAAGCTGGCGAAAGGGCAGGAGCCCCGCTACCTCTTCATCGGGTGCGCCGACAGCCGCGTGCCCGCCGGGGAGATAACGGGCACCGGCCCGGGCGAGATGTTCGTACACCGCAACATCGCCAACATGGTGGTACACTCCGACATGAACCTGCTGTCGGTGCTGCAGTATGCCGTGGAGGTGCTGAAGGTGAAAGACGTGATCGTGTGCGGCCACTACGGCTGCGGTGGTGTGGCGGCCGCCGCCGGCAACAGGCAGTTCGGGCTGATAGACAACTGGCTGCGCAACATCAAGGACGTGATGCGCCTGCACGAGCGCGAGTTCCTGAGCATATATGACGAGGAGCAGCGCCTCCGCCGCCTGGTGGAGCTGAACGTGATTGAGCAGGTACACAACCTGTCCAAGACCTCCATCATCCAGAACGCCATGCTGACCGACAACCCGCCGAAGCTCCATGGCCTGGTATACGACATAAAGGAGGGGCTGCTGCGCGACCTGAAGGTGAACGTGACCACATTCAAGCGCTACGAGCATATATACGCCGTGGAGCAGGAGCCGGTAAGTGAAACGGACACGGCGGTGTAACCCTGTACTGCAGTTATATATAATACAGATAAATACAATGATAACAGCGAAGCCCCTGTTCCGGCAGGGGCTTCGCTATTGGGGGTGCTTTCAAAATGGGTTGCCTCAGGCAGGGCAGGAGGGATGCAGCAAAAGAAAGACCCGATGGCGCACCTGCTTCAGTTGCTCCTTTTATATAAACTGCCCCAGTAGCCTAGTGGCCCATTATATAGCTCAGCATCAAGTTGAAGCCGGAGTTGCGGCGCTCAATTCCCACGGACAGGCCTTCGTCGTCCACTTTCTTCAGGCCGCCGTTGTAGCGCAACTCCAGGCCTATCCCGGAACTGGCGCGGTAGCCCAGGCCCGCCACGTAGCCAAAGTCGATGGAGTAGGGCTGATCCGTGATATCGGATTTGGTGGTGGTAGTGGTGGTGCCAGAGGTTACCTCCCGCACGTGCCGGCCTTTGGTGATAAATGATACCTGGGGTCCCAAATCAAAGAACAGGCCGCTGGAAGACAGGTGCAGCAGCAGCGGCACGTCCAGGTAGTTGAGCCGGTGAGAGCCCTGCACTTCATCGTTGCCGGAGCTGTATTCTATCTTGCCACCTTTGGAGGTATACAGCGCCTCCACCTGCACGCCAACCAGGTCGTTAATGTGCTGCTGCACCATGATACCCGCTGTGTAGCCCAGGCGGTGTTCGTAGTCTCTGGCGCCGCTGCCACTGAAGGTGTAGTAAGTGGCGCCGCCTTTGATGCCCAGGGTTTGGGAAAAGCCGGTGGTGGTCATGAGCGCCAGGAGCGCAAGCAGGAATGTCTTCTTCATTGGTTTTACTTAGTTGAAAATAAGGTGATGCAATGTCTGGCCGGTGTGATGCACACTGCCGCCGCCGGACGGAGTGCAAATATAGGAAGAAGGATAGGATCAGTAAAATAAAAAGCCCCGCTGCAATTTGCAGCGGGGCTTTTGTTGTGGCGCTTTGGCCACGGGTATTCTATGGTTTTACCAACGGCCGCCACGGGTATATGGCCGCCAGAAAGTGTTTCTACCACTCATAATCTCTGCGCGAAGACGATCCGTAAGAGTAGGGAGGTCCGCTATAGGTGTTTCCGGTGCTACTCCCATACCGGTCGCTGTCGCGGTCGTGGCGGCGGTCGCGCATCTCATCCTGCCTTCTTCTGCGCTCTGCGTCGTCATCTCCGAACCAGGATTTTACTTCATCGCCCGCCTTATCGAAGAACCCGCGGTCATGATCGCTGTGCCGGTCGTGGCTATGGCGGTTTCTGTCGTAGTCGGAGGAATAGCTGTCTCTGTCGGAGCTGGACCTATACGGCGTGCCGTAGTTAGAGGTAGTATACCCTGTACCGTAAGATGCGCCGTAGCCAGTTGAGCCGGAGCCGTAGTTTCTGTGAGAGCCGGAACCGTAATTGCTATCAGCGCCGTAGCGGCCTGTGTAGCCCGAACCGGAATCATACGTGCCATAGCTGCGGTTTCTGTAATTACGGTCGTTGTCGTCGTCTCCGGTTGCCCTGTCCCAGGCGTTGCTCACTTTGTTTTTGGTGTTGTCCCACCAACTGTCATCGTCATGGCGGTTTCTGTCGCTGCTGTAGCGGTTGCCGGACGAGCCATAGTTAGAACTGCCGTAGCGGTCGTTGTCGTAACGGTTGCCGGACGACGAGCCGTAAACGCCTGCACCGGCATTGTGGCCGTAGGTGGAAGTGCCGCCGTAGCCGGATGTGGCATACGAGTCGCGGCCGGAGCCGAACTCGCCGCCCCGGTTTGAGCCATAGGCGCCGCGGTCACGGCCTGTTATATCAAATTCATCTGAGTAGTAGTTCCGCGCAGATCCTTTTGTCTGAGACCTGTCGTTGTCGTTGTACGGGTTGTATCCCGAATTTTCATAGCTTCTCATGGTTCGGTGGTTTTAGTTAAAAATCTATTCAAAGCGGTGTTGCCAAAGGCGCACCGGGTTGTTTTTTTTACGGCTGCGGGTACTATAAGTTATCGTTTGCGAGTTATTTAGGGTAGTACCATCCCTGTTTCCGCCCGTCTTCGCAGGTTTCTCCGCCTGCGTGTTTGCTCCCTTGCTTTTGTTCAAAATAATGCCCTGCACGCGTGTAAATGCAATACAATAGAAATTGCACTATTATTTACCCATTAGATGATTGGATAGCTCAAATTTATAATATAATAAAATCCATATGATTAGGCTACAGTGCAATAAGAAGCATTTAGAAGGAACTAAAGCAGTTTTAGGTGGGTTTGTGGATTGTAAACTATTTCGGAGGATTGCTTGGAATGCCGGGATTATTATTAATTTTGCCATACAATACATCAGGTTGGTGTGGCAGATGGATCAACCCAAAGAGTGCAAAATTCAGGCGTCGCCGCTATTGTATCAAAAACTTTTAGCCAGATTTATGAAAATCAAACCAATGCTAGCCGCTGTGGCTGCCGTGTGCCTGCTCACATCCTGTGAAGATTTGTTTGAGGACGGAAGCCTGCAGCCGGACGGATCGCTGCCGAGCCTGACGATTAACAACCCCACTAAAAACCAGACCATCACTTCCGTGCAGGGGCTGCCGGTATACATCACCGTGGTAGACAAGGACAAAGTGGAAAACATTAACTTCAGCGTGCTGAGCCCAGGCGCAGAAAGCCCCGTGGTTGACTTCAATGTGATGCCGCATAAGACGGTGGTGGAGTTCGACACCCTGATGGCGCTGGAAGGCGTTGCGCCCGGCACGTACACCCTTAAAATCACGGCCCAGGACAAGCGCACCAACCTGTCTGTAAAGCAGACCTCGTTTACAGTTAAGTAAATAACGTCCAATATATAACAGGAGCGGCAGCCATACCATATGGCTGCCGCTCTTTTGTTTTAGTAATCAGTCAAAATAGGTTCAGGCTGTTTTGTCCTTTATGGTGCAGTTTTCAATCCATGCTGCCGGGTTGCAAGTCGCGAGTAGGGACGCTCATGTCCTATACAGCTATATATGGTTCCCCTCCCCGGAGGGGTAGGGGTGGGGCAGGTTCCAGCAGCGGGTGTAATTCGCAACCTAAGTGAATCAGGCCATCCAGAATCAGAATTTATAGACCACCTGCCACTGCTCGTTCAGAGTCAGGGCGGCATCAAACGGTTCTCCGGTCTTCTCCGACACAAAGCCTTTAATTTTCGGTGTTTTGCCTTTGAGCAGGAGCGCGGCTATATGCTTTTCAGTCAGCGGTTTGCCGCCCATCTCGAAGGGCACCAGGAAACGGCAGCCTTCCCGGAAGCGGCTGCAGCCGTAGGCGGCTTTACCTTTCAACAGGCTGCCCTGTTTGCAGCGCGGGCAAAGCGCGAACGGGTCTGCCTCCGGCACTTTCTCCACTTTCTCCAGCACCAGCTGGTGCGCGCCATCCAGTTTATATATGCCGTCAAAGCTCTCGCCCTGCGCATCTTTGAAGCCTTTGATGGTAGGTGTTTTGCCTTTGCTGAGCAGCGCCTGCACCTGCTTTTCTGTCAACTCCCTGCCGTGCTGCTCCATCGGGAGGAGGAAGCGGCAGCCGTCTTTGTAGCGGATGCAGCCGTAGGCTTTCGAGCCTTTCAGGATATAGCCGGCTTTGCAGGCAGGGCAGGAGCCGAGTCCCTGCGCCGGAGCGGCTGCCTCTTTTGTAGCAGCGGTTGCTTTCTTTTTAGAAGAGCTTTTGGGTGCGGCTTTCTTTACTTCTTCCTGATGCGGCTCCAGCGTGACGGTGGCGGCGTGGTCGTACTTCACTTCCTGCACCAGGCTGATGACGAACTCCTGCAACTCCTGCAAAAAGGCCTCTGCCTTGAACTCCCCGCCCTCTATCTGGCGCAGCTTGCGCTCCCACTGCCCCGTCATCTCCGCCGATTTCAGCGTCTGGTTCCGTATCACGCCAATCAAATCAATGCCCGTTTGCGTGGGCACAATCTTCTTTTTCTCCTTCCGGATGTACTGGCGCTTGAACAGTGTCTCAATAATGGCGGCCCGCGTAGAAGGTCGTCCGATGCCGTTTTCCTTCAGCGCCTCCTTCAACTCGTCGTCCTCTACCTGCCTGCCGGCTGTTTCCATGGCGCGCAGCAGCGTGGCCTCGGTGTACTCCTTCGGCGGGCTGGTCATTTTCCTGTCCAGCAGCGGCTCGTGCGGGCCGTGCTCCCCTTTTTCGAAGTGCGGCAACACCCCGGTGGCCTCCTCTTCCTCCCTGTTCTCGCCGTCTTTGCCAGCCGGTGCATCCGGCGATTTTATATCCTCCGCGCCATATATGACGCGCCAGCCCGGCTCCAGAATCTGCTTGCCCCGCACCCGGAACGTATAGCCCGCTGACTCAGCCAGCACCGTGGTGTTGCTCACGATACAGTCTGGGTAAAAGGCGGCGATGAAGCGGCGCGTGATGATGTCGTACACATCCGCCTCGCGGCCATATATACTGCCAGCCGCCGCCCCGGTTGGGATGATAGCGTGGTGGTCGGTGACTTTGTTGTTGTTAAAAACTTTTTTCGTTTTCCTAATTTTGTTTTGCAGCAACGGCGACACTTCCTGGCTGTAGTTGCTCAGGCCCTGCAGGATGCCCGGTATCTTCGGGTATATATCATCAGGCAGAAACGTGGTGTCCACACGGGGGTAGGAGACTACCTTCTTCTCGTACAGGCTCTGCACCGTTTTCAGTGTCTCATCCGCCGACAGGCTCAGTTTGTTATTGCACTCAATTTGCAGCGAGGTCAGGTCGAAGAGCCGGGGCGGCGATTCGGTCCCTTTCTTGATCTCTACGTCCGTGATCGTGAGTTCCTCTTGCCGGATGGCGTCCATGATTTTCTGCGCCTCCTCCTCTTGCTGGAATCGGCCGTTGGTGCTGGAGAAGGTGGTTTCCCGATAGATGGTTTTGAGCTCCCAGTAAGGCTGCGGCACAAAATTGGCGATTTCGTGGTGGCGGTTCACCAGCATGGCCAGCGTGGGCGTCTGCACCCGGCCCACCGACAGCGTCTGCTTGCCGTTGGCGTACTTCAGCGTGAAGAGGCGGGTGGCGTTGAGGCCCAGCAGCCAGTCGCCGATGGCCCGGCTCTTGCCCGCCTGGTACAGCGAGTCGAACTCGGAGCCGTCGCGCAGCCTGGCGAAACCCTGCCGGATGGCGTCCTCGGTGAGCGACGAAATCCAGAGCCGCTTGAAGGGCTTGCGGTAATTGGCCTCCGTCAGCACCCACCGCTGAATCACTTCCCCCTCTTGCCCCGCGTCCCCGCAGTTGATCACCTCCTCGGCCTTCTCCAGCAGCTTTTTGATGACGTTGAACTGCTGCTCCACGCCTTTGTTCTGGATGAGCTTGATGCCGTAGCGCTCGGGCAGCATGGGCAGGTCGTACATGCTCCAGCGCTTCCACTCGGGGCGGTAGTCGTCGGGCTCGCGCAGGGTGCAGAAGTGGCCGAAGGTCCAGGTCACCTGATAGCCGTTGCCCTCAAAGTAGCCGTCTTTCCGGGTCTTGGCGCCTATCACCAGGGCAATCTCGCGGGCCACGCTCGGTTTCTCAGCGATGCAGACTTTCAAGCAGTTCAGAATTTAGTGATAAAACAGAAATCAAATTTACGCTTTTCGCAGCTTATATACGAGCCGGTTTTGCCATTAGCTCCCTTTTGCAAACGGGCCTCCGCCTTGCGCCATATAGGGGGTGGAGTGGTGTATAGCCTTATATAGCCGATTGTAAGAACCTGCTGTAAAAGCAGATAGCATCTTTCCGCGGCGCGGCCGAAACTTTCGTATACGGGAGGTGGTATTAGCAGGGGAGAAGATCTTACATAAGCTATATGCTGAAAAAACTATCACCTCGCAGCCGACCTGCCACGGTTCCGGTTCTATGCCTGTTCCTGGCCCTCCTCATACAGGCCTGCGACGAGTTTGAGTACAGCCCCTACGAAGTACGGCTGGAGGAGGACGAGAAGGCAATCAACACGCGCAACATCGCCCGCATTGAGGCGCTGGGCATCTCGCCGGAAGACACGCTCCGGTTTGTGCTGACCGCCGACCTGCAGGGCTTTTACGAGGAGAACGAGGCGATGGCAAAACACATCCGGGAGAACCAGGACAGCGACTTTGTGCTGGTGGGCGGCGACCTGACCGACTTCGGACTGGCCAAGGAGTTTAAGCTCATTCACGAAGACTTCAAAACCATCGGCGTCCCCTATGTGGCCGTAATCGGCAACCACGACGCCGTGAATAACGGCCATGAGGCTTTCCTGGCCATGTACGGCGTTTTTGATACCAGCTTTGCCGTGGGCAACAGCAAATTTATTCTGCTCAACACGAACTATATAGAGTTCGACAAGCGGGTGCCTGACCTGGACTGGCTGGAAAAAGAACTGAAAGCCGCCGCCGGTTACGAAAACGTGTTTGTGCTGTCGCACATACCGCCCCAGAACTATGAGTTCGGGGAGGAGAAATCGGGGCGTTATTACCAACTGATAAGCGACTACGACGTTACCTACTCCCTGCATGGCCACAACCACAACTTCGACCTGTATTTTCCCTACGACGGGAAGGTGCCCTATATGCAGACAGGCGCCGCCGAAGACCGCGAGTACATCGTGTTCACGGTGATAGGAGACGAAGTGAGTTTTGAACGCGTCATGTTTTAGCCCAAACGAATGAACTTAAAAACAATAGCGCTGCTGCTTTGCCTCACCGCGGTTCCGGCGCTCGCAAGCGCCCAAACCACCGACATCAGCAGCGCCACGGCCCGCAAGTGGTACGCCCCCGATGCGGTGACGCTGCAATTTGCGGGAAACATCGGCATGCTCTCCATCGCCCCGAGCTACAGCTTTGCGCAGGACAGGCTAAACGCGGAACTTTTCTATGGCTATGTACCCAGATTCGACGCGGAAGAGGCGCTGCACTTGTTCACGCTGAAGGGGATATATAAACCGTTCCGGCCAGTGACCCTGAAAGGCAACTTTTCGCTGACGCCGCTGCGCTTCGGGCTGGGGCTGAGTTACTATTTCAGGAGCCAGTTCTCCACCAACTGGTCGAACGCCTACCCCACCAGCGACTACTACTGGTGGACCAGCAGCCTGCGCCTGACCGGCAGTCTTGGCCCGGCACTGAACTACAGCCTGCCCGGGAGCCAAAGCTTCAGCGGACTGAGCCTCTACGGTGAGATGAACACCTACGACCTGATCGTGACCTCCGCTTTCAAAGACGAAAGCCTCACCACCTGGGAAATTCTGAGCTTCAGCCTCGGGCTGCGGGCCAGCTTCAGGTAGGGGTATATGTAAAGTCAGAACCGTTTTAATATAATTTCATGTATAATATGACTTACGCAAAAGTATAAGCCGTGTGAGAAAGTCCCGCTTCGAAGGGGGGACAAAATTGACTTGCATAAGCGCTATACAATTCGCTTCACTTGCCATATATAAACAGATGCAACCGATAGGGAAATCCATTGTGGTTTTAGGCGTGGTGCTGGTGGTAATCGGGCTGGTGGTCTGGCTGGCTGGCGACAAGTTCAGCTGGTTTGGCCACCTGCCTGGCGACATTCGGGTGGAGCGGAAGAATATGCGCTTTTATGCCCCCATCACCAGCATGATTCTGCTCAGCATCGTGCTCTCGCTTCTGCTGTGGCTGTTCCGGAAGCTCTTTTAGCCTGTAAAGGGTTCGCGTTTCAGCCTTTCTTTCTTAACTTTCCGGGGCCAAAGCATCCTGCCGCTGTAAAAGCTGCCAGTTTATATAGGGGTTATATATGATTCCCGGACGCGGATGTCTGCTTCCTGTTGCCTTGGCCGTTCATCAAACCAAAGGCAATGTTCTTTATCCTTTCCAAAACGCTGGATTTCCTGCTGATGCCCCTGCTGTGGGTGCTGCTGCTGCTCTGTCTGGCCGTGTTTCTCAAATCACCCAAATGGCGGCGCGTGAGTCTGTTGGCCGCGCTGGCCCTGCTGTTGCTCTTCTCCAACCCGTTTCTGGCCAACGAGGCGTGGCGGGCGTGGGAACTAGACGCTACGCCAATAAGTGAAGTGAAGCACCACGACGTGGCGGTGATTCTTACCGGCGTTACCTCTTACCGGGAGGACATCTCGGACAGGATACACACCTCGAAGGGAGCCGACCGCTTTCTGCACCCGCTGCAACTCTACTGGCTGGGTAAAATTGACAAGTTCCTGATTTCGGGCGGGAGCGGGCAGGTGCTGACAGTCCGTGTGCCGGAAGCCGAGCAGATTGAGAAGGTGCTGCTGATGGCAGGCGTGCCGGAGGAGGATATCATAACGGAAGGCAACAGCCGCAACACCCACGAGAACGCCGTGAACACCGCCCGCGTGCTGGCGCGGCACCCGGAGTGGCAGCACGTGCTGCTGGTTACCTCGGCCTTCCACATGCGCCGGTCGGCGGGGTGCTTCCGGAAAGCGGGTGTAGACGCCGACGCCTTCAGCACCGACTTTTACGCCTCCGAGCGCCGTTACACCCCGGACGAACTCATCATCCCGAGCGCGGTGGCGTTCAGCAACTGGCACCTGCTCATCCACGAGATGGCGGGCTATATTATATATAAGCTGTTAGGCTATTGTTGAGGATTGAAATTTTCAATCGCTGATGTGGCGGAAATTATCCGGCGTTATGAAGCCTGCAACTAGTTAGTTAGGGGAGCGCAACTTGTTGTCGCCTTCAGTTCGAAGGATGCCGTTTACAACAGGCTCTCCTTCAGCTTGTTTCTTAGGTCAATTCTGGATATGTCCACGGCTATGATTTTGCCGGTGGCGTCGACGAGCATGTTGGCCGGGATGCCCTTGATCTCGAAGCGCCTCATGTCGTCGCCGTTCGGTCCTTTGAGTTCGGAGATGTGGTGCACGTCCAGCCCGTCCTGCTCAATGGCTTTCAGCCACATGTCGCGCTTGTTGTCCATTGATATGGCTATAAAACCGAAGCCCTTGTCTTTGTATTGCTCGTAGAGGATGTAATACTTGGGCATCTCCATGCGGCAGGGCCCGCACCAGCTGGCCCAGAACTCCATTAAGGTCAATTTGTTAGCTTTGAATAAACTGTCTTCGTCTACCTCCAGACCCTGCGGGGTGCTGCCCAGCAGGTCCAGGTTTCGGATGCGGCTGCCCACGAAGCGCTGGTTGTTCTTGTTGCGTTCCTCGTTCTCCCGTAGCGCCTTGTCCAAATATTTGCCTTCGTGGCTGTTGCGCGCAGTGGCGGGCAGGGCGTTGAAATATGCCCTAAAACGCTCGGTGGCGATGCGGTCGTTCCTGTTGTCTAGCATGGCGAAGAGGGCTGCCTCGGGGCTTTCCCCCTGTCTGATGAACAGGTCCGTGGCATAGGAAATGTAGTTGGCGAAGCGGTAACGCATGCTTTCCACTGAGTCAGCCCACTGCTGCACCAGCGCCGAATCCCCTGAGTCATAGGTCTGTCTGAACTTGGCCACTACCAGTTCCTTATCCTCGTAGAACTTGGCCCAGAGGCTGTCCCGCATCAGCAGGTACTTCTCCATCCCCGCCTGTACCGGCGAGGAGGAGACAACGGAAACATGTGCGAGCGGAGCAGGCATTTTCTCGTTGGCAGTAGCATAGAACTTGTTTGTTCTGATTCTATTCTCGGCGTCTATGGCCAGGTGAACACTGTCGGCGGGCAGGAACACTTTCACAGGAATGAATGCTTTAGGTGTCTTTAAAGTGACATCATAGAATCCTGTGTCTGGCAACTCACCTGTAAAAGAGAAGCTGCCGTCTTTCACGAAAGTGGAGTCTATCTCATCGAAGCCACTCGCCAGGGGAGACCACAGCTCGACCTCGCATCCCTCACAATTCCTGACGGTGCCAGTGATGTGGTAGGGGTATTTCACCTGTTCTTTATCCTGCTGATTGCAAGAAAGGAGAAGGAACAGACCGGCTATAATCGGGAAGGCGTGGCGGAAATGTGTCATATGCTTCTGTTTTATGGCACAATAAGATAAGAAGCCTTGGCGCGGGCTCCTAATGATTTCTATAGACGTTGTTGCAAGGGTAGCAGCTAAACAATAGCTGCTGATTTTAACATATGATAAGTTAAAATGCGTTATCTTTATTAATTTGTTGAATCACTTCCGGACATATGGTCTCGACTTTCCCCTCTACCTATTAAAGAATGGTATAATTACTCCAACAAGAGTGCTTAAAGCCAAATTTGCCCTTGCAAAAATGTTCTTGTAAAGCGTTAGACATCATAAACATGAGAGCTCTATATATTTGCAAGTCATATATCCCGACACATAGGGCAGCTTCCCTAATGAGTGAGGTTATGATTATGACCATGTGGTAATGGGAGAGAGTTTAGCAAGTAAAAATCATTACGCAGCATATATGCTCAATCTTCACTAACGCTTCAGGCTCTGCATACATACGGCTGTTATGTACACCTACCTGTAAGCATATATAACTGCCTCTACTTCACCGCCTTTTTCACGGCGGGAGCCACCACGGTGCCCAGTAACTCAATGGCGCGCATCACTTTTGCATGGGGCAGGGTGCCAACGCTGATGTGTAGCAGGAAGCGGGTGTTTCCAAATAGCTCATACTCATATAAAATCTTGTCTATTACCTGCTGGGGGCTGCCCACCAGCAGAGAACCTTCCGGTGTGCGCATCGCTTCATAGTGCTCCCGCGTCATAGGAGACCATCCCCGCTCGCGCCCCAGTTTGCTCATCACGTAAGCGTAGGGGCCGTAAAACTCGTCGGCCGCCTGCTGCGAATCATCCGCTATATACCCGTGCGAGTTGATGGCCAGTTGCTGCTTTGCCGGATCGTGCCCCGCCTTCTTATATGTTTGGTTGTAAAGTTCTGTGAAGGGAACGAACCGATCCGGCATCCCCCCGATAATTGCCAGCGCCATGGGCAGGCCCAGGCTGGCGGCCCGCACCACGGATGCGGGCGTGCCGCCCACCGCCACCCAAACCGGCAGTTGCTGCTGGTAAGGCCTCGGGTAAATTCCCAGATTGTCGATGGCTGGCCTGTGCTTGCCCTCCCAGGTCACTTTTTCACTTTTATTCAGTTGAATCAGCAGCTCCAGTTTCTCGGCAAAGAGGGCATCGTAGTCTTTCAGGTCGTTTCCGAAAAGCGGGAAGGACTCGATGAAGGAGCCGCGCCCGGCCATGATCTCCGCCCTTCCTTTGGAGAGCAGGTCGACGTGGGCGAAATCCTGGAAAACCCGGACGGGATCGTCAGAACTCAGCACCGTTACCCCGCTGGCAAGCTTGATTTGCTTTGTTTTCACGGCTGCCGCCGCGAGCACTACCGCCGGGGACGAAACGATGAAATCAGGCCGGTGGTGCTCTCCTACGGCAAACACATCCAGCCCCACCTGGTCGGCCAGTTCTATCTCCTCCATCAGGTGCATCATCCTCTCGTGCGGGCTCAGCAATTTGCCGGTAGCAGGATCCGGGGTGTTTTCTGCGAATGTGGTGATTCCGATTTCCATGGTATATGTCTGTGCGATTGCCTGTATAACAGCGGAACGGCTACTAAATGTTTTAACGGAAGCAAGGGATGGTAGTTAGATAGTTTGAGAATGAGAAAGTGAAAGAGTCCAAGAGTGTGAAGGTCAGAAAAAGCAGAGGGATTAGTTTGAAACTGCTGACTGACATAACTCACTTAGAGGGGTATATGAGCTACATATAAACTCACTCCCGAACGCCCCTACTTCTCAACTTTCTAACTTCCTAACTTTCTAACTTCCCGCCTCTCTGACTTTTTTATAGATGCGGATGGCCAGCAGGAGCATGGCAGAGAAAAGAATGAGACCGAGAATGCCCCAGAGCATGCTCAGGGAACTCTTCAGCACCACCAGGAACACGATGCTGATGAGGAACAGGGTCGCCACCTCGTTCCAGATGCGGAGCTGGGTGGAGTTGTATTTCAGGATGCCCTGCTGCTGCTGTTTGTAGATGCGGTGGCAGAGGAAGTGGTAGATATAAAGCCCCCCTACAAAAGCCAGCTTCCAGACAAGCCAGCCGGGAATGGAGCCGTAGAGGTGCAGGATGGTCAGGCCGAAGATAAGCGTAAGCACCGCGGAAGGCCAGGTGATGCCGTACCACAGCCGCTTCTGCATCAGGGCCAGTTGCCGCTGCAGGATCGATTTCTCCGGCTCCGGCTTTTCAGCGGCCTCAGCATAATATATAAACAGCCGCACGATGTAGAACAGCCCGGCAAACCAGGTGACCACAAAAATGATGTGCAGCGCCTTCACATAGAAAAAGCCCATGGCAATGATGCTTGTTTCCGCAAAGGTAAGTCTAAATGTTTAATTGCAGCGGCCGTTGAAGAGCGCGCATAACAACTGCAACCACAAAAGAAAAGAGACGCAAAATCTTGCGTCTCTTCGTGCTCAGAGCTATATATGATTTTGACTTGAACCAGCCTTTACACCGAGCGGCTGAAAACCGGCGTAGTGGGTTTATCGGCCCAGAGCCGGGCATCGAAGCACATAGCGATGTTGCGCAGGAACGGGCGGCCCGCCTCCAGCACCTGCACATGGTTAGTGCTGTAATCCAAAAGGCCGTCTTCTTCCAGCGGCTGCAGCCGGATGAGCGCATCCACAAAATAGGGCAGCTCCTCCTCCGTCCAGCTGGTGTGGAGGCGGCACATCAGGTGAAGGATGTGTTTGCGGATCAGCAAGTCTTCCTCCGTCAGCTCGTGGCCCTTCAGCAGCGGGAGGTGGCCCGTGGCCACGGCTGCCTTATATGCCTCCACCTCCTTCACGTTCTGCAGAAAGGCGGTGCCGGTGTCGGAGATGCTGGAAGCGCCCAGGCCAATCAGCAGCTCGGTGTGGCGGGCGGTATAACCCATAAAATTGCGGTGCAGCGTGCCGTTCTGCGCGGCTATATATAAACTGTCCTCCGGCAGGGCAAAGTGATCCAGGCCGATTTCGAAATAGCCAGCCTCCTCCAGCAGGTTTCGGCCCAATTCATATAGCGCGCGTTTCCCGGCAGGCGCGGGCAGGTCGGCTTCGGAGTATCGGCGCTGGCCCTTGCTCTTCCAGGGCACGTGGGCATAGCTGTAGAAGGCGATGCGCTCGGGGCGCAGTTCCTTCACTTTTTCGATGGTGTGGCGGATGCTTTTCTCGGTCTGGTGGGGCAGGCCATATATGATATCGCCGTTGATGGAGGTGTAGCCGATGGCGCGGGCGTCGTCGAACGTCTGTTTTGTCTGCTCAAACGTCTGGATGCGGTTGATGACCAGCTGCACGTAAGGGTCGAAGTCCTGGATGCCCACGCTCAGCCTCCGGAAGCCCAGGTCATACAGCACCTGCAACTGATGCGCATTGGTGGCGTTCGGGTGCATCTCCACGCTGAACTCAGCATCGGGCGTAACCTCCGCTTTCTCCAGAATGGCCTCCAGCAGCTGCTTCAGGTTCTCGGCGCTGAAGAAAGTCGGGGTGCCGCCGCCCAGGTGCATCTCCGCAATGCGGGGCTTCTCCTCGAACGTGGCCACATATTGTTCCCACTCGTCCAGCAGCGCCTTCATATAGGGCTCCTCCACGGCGTGGTTTTTCGTGATGCGCTTGTTGCAGCCGCAGTAGGTACACAGCTTCTCGCAGAAGGGCAGGTGCAGGTACAGGCTGATGCCGTTCGCGCTGTTGGTTTTGCGGAAAGCCTGCTGCACATGAAGCAGCCAGCGCTCCTCGCTGATCGGGGCCTCGCTCCAGTACGGCACGGTGGGGTAACTGGTGTAGCGGGGCGAAGGCACATCGTACTTGGCAAGCAGGGCGGCGGGGGTGTGGTTCACAGATGCGATCATGGCTTTGTTCCTCTCGTAAATCAATCTTTTACTGCCACAAAGGTCGTGTGTATTCACGGCCACAGAAATGACATTCATCACCTTAAAGTCCTGACGGGCGTGACTTTTTGCATATTCCTGTGTAACTTCACAGGATTTGCTACAAAAGTCGTGTTAGAGCATTATGAGATTAACCACACCAACACTACTACTGGATAAGAGGAAGTGCCTGTGCAACATTGAGCGGATGGTGCAGAAGGCGAGGGAGAACGGGGTAAGGCTGCGTCCGCATTTCAAGACGCACCAGTCGGCGCAGGTGGGGGCGTGGTTCCGTGACTATAACATCGAGGCCATCACGGTCTCGTCCTTAAAAATGGCCCGCTATTTTGCCAACCAGGGCTGGCGAGACATTCTGGTGGCTTTCCCGGCCAACGTGCTGGAGATGGACACGATCAACGAGCTGGCCTCCCGCATCCGGCTGCACCTGCTTGTCGTGAACGTGGAGACGGCCGAGATCCTGTCGCGCAACCTGCGCCACCCGGTGCAACTGTGGGTGAAGATAGACACCGGCTACCGCCGCACGGGCATCCTGGCCAACAACCACAAAGAGCTGGACAGGGTGATGCAGAAAATAAAGGAGAGCGACAAGCTGCAGTTTCAGGGTTTCCTGGTGCATGACGGCCACACCTACAAACAGACCGACACGTATGCCATCCAGACCATCCACAATACCTCGGTATACCTGCTGCAACTGCTGCGGGCGCGCTACAGCGGCCAGTTTCCGGGCCTGCAGCTCTCCATCGGCGACACCCCCTCGTGCAGCATCCTCGGCGACCTGAGCGGCATTGACGAGATACGGCCCGGCAACTTTGTGTTTTACGACCTTACGCAGCAGCGCATCGGTTCCTGCGGCTTCAGCGATATAGCCGTGTGCGTGGCCTGCCCCGTGGTGGCCCGGCACCCCCGGCGCAGGGAGCTGATTATATATGGCGGCGGCGTTCACTTCTCGAAAGACGCGCTGGCGCAGGAAGACAGCTCGCTTATATATGGCCGGGTGGTGGAGTTCACCGACAACGGCTGGACAAACCCGGTAAACGGCATTGACCTGGTGTCGCTCTCGCAGGAGCACGGCATCGTCAAAGCCAACGCGGAGCAGTTCGCCAAATACAGCATCGGAGATATGATCGGCATCCTGCCCGTACACTCCTGCCTCACCGCCGACCTGATGAAAGGATATATGACCACGGATGGCGAAATACTGGAGCACCTGTCAGGGGTTCCGCAGCGGGAACTGGTATCTTTGTAAAGTTGAGCCGGAAGGGAAAATCTGCAGAAGACGATGCCTGGGACGCTATCACCAAAAAGCAGCCCCCCAGGCGTGTGCCCCGCCCAAAGCCAGCGGCGAAGTCTGTTGTAAAGCCAGCCGCCAAAGCTGCCAAGCCCAGAAAGAAAGCATCCAGGCCATCTCCTTACAAGTTCTGGCTGGGGCTGGCTGCGCTGGCCACACTCGCGCTGGTGGTGCTGTACGTGGAGCTTTTTGTGGAGAAGCGCAAATCGGCTTGGCCCGAGGGCCACAGTGTGTACGGCGTGGATGTGTCGCATTACCAGAAGGAGATAGACTGGCAGCAGGTGCGGCAGAACGAGGTGAGCTTTGCTTTTGTGAAGGCCACGGAGGGCAGGACAATCCAGGACAAGCAGTTTCAACGCAACTGGGAGAAGGCGCGGGAGGTCGACATTATACGGGGCGCTTACCATTTTTATATCCCCCACGTGAAGCCCGAGTTGCAGGCCGCAAATTTTATCGCCACAGTACAACTCTCCTCCGGCGACCTGCCGCCCGTGCTGGACGTGGAGGTGCGGGGGCGCAAGCCGGTGGGGCAGCTGCGCGCGGACCTGAAGGTGTGGCTGCGGCAGGTGGAGGACGCCTACGGCGCGAAGCCTATCTTATATACCAGCTACGCTTTCTACAAAGATTACCTGGACGGCCACTTCGACGATTACCACCTCTGGATAGCGCACTACAACGTGCCCGAGCTGCGGCTCGAAAAAAGCAGCAGGCGCAAACTGGCGTTCTGGCAGCACACCGATGGCGGCACCATCAAAGGCATTGACGGGATGGTGGACTGCAACGTGTTTTACGGCAGCATGCGCGAGTTGCGCAGCGTTTGCCTGCCCTGATTTTCTTGGCAGAATCAACAAAAGCCATATATAAGCCTATATATGATTTAGCCCTGAAATGATGCTGCGCCTTCGGAACACTGGAAAAGCAACAGGAGGCTGCCCGAAAGGGAATCGCTCCATCTTGTTTCCTGTTAACCCGAAGGCGCAGCATGCACTGGCCATATATGTTGCTTACTTCTTTTTTGCCGCGGCCTTTGCTGCTGTGGCTTTGGCGGGAGCTTTTTTGGCCGGGGCCTTCTTTTTAGCGGGAGCCGCCTTTGCTTTGGCTGCCGGTTTTTTGGCCGGGGCGTCAGCGTCCGCTTTTTTCTTGAAGCCGCCGCGGCCCTTCTTCTCCGGCGTGGCCTCCGCCAGGTCCAGGCACTCCTGCAGCGTCAGTTCGCTCGGTTCTTTTCCCTTCGGGATTTTTACGTTCTTGTTGCCCGCCACTATATAGGGGCCGAAGCGGCCGTTCAGCACCTGCACATCCGGGTTCTCCTCGAAGGATTTGATCAGTTTCTCGGCATCCGCTTTGCGCTTGGCTTGGATCAGGTCGATGGCTTCCTCGGCAGTCACCTGCATCGGGTCCAGCGTTTTAGGCAGGGAGTAGAACTTGCCCTCGTGGCGGATATAGGGTCCGAACCGGCCAACGGCGGCGGTCATTTCCTTGTTCTCGAAGGTGCCGATGATGCGCGGCAGCTTAAACAGATCCAGCGCGTCTTCAAGCGCAAGGCTCTCCACAAACTGACCTTTTCGAAGGCTGGCATACACGGGCTTCTCGCCTGTCTCCTCGTTCTCCTCGCCCAACTGCACGTAAGGTCCGTAGCGGCCAAGTTTCGCCACGATGGTCTTGCCAGTGGCAGGGTCTGTGCCCAGTTCCCTTGCCCCGGACACATCGGCCCGGTTGATGCTCTCACTCGACTCGATGCGCTCGTGGAACTTCTGGTAGAACTGGTCCAGCATGTTTTCCCACTCTTTCTGACCCTGGGCAATCTCATCAAACTCCGCCTCCACGCGCGCTGTGAAAGAATAATCGATCACGTTTGGGAAGTGCTCCACCAGGAAGTCGTTGACCACCATGGCCGTGTCCGTCGGGAAAAGTTTTGCCTTCTCCGCACCCGTTATCTCAGTTTTGGTCTGGGCAGTGATGCTTTCATTTTTCAGGGTGAGCACCTGGTAAGGGCGCTCTTTGCCCTCGCGGCTGTCTTTTTCCACATAGCCGCGCTTCTGGATGGTGGAGATGGTAGGCGCGTAGGTAGACGGGCGGCCGATGCCCATTTCCTCCAGCTTTTTCACCAGGCTGGCCTCGGTGTAGCGGGGCGCGGGGCGGGTGTAGCGCTGGGTTGCCAGCATCTGGCGCAGCTGAATCAACTGCCCGATGCTCAGGGGCGGCAGCATGCCTTTCACATCCTCGTCCTCCCCGTCCAGGTCATCGTCGTCCTTCGATTCTATATATACCTTCAGAAAGCCTTCGAATTTAATCACCTCGCCGGTGGCCTGCAGTTTCTGCTGCTCCTGGGTGGAGATGCCGATGGTGACGGTGGTTTTCTCTATCTGGGCGTCCGCCATCTGGGAGGCAATGGCGCGCTTCCATATCAGCTCGTACAGGCGCTGCTCGTTGCGGTCGCTGCTGGCCACCATCTGCGAGAAATCGGTGGGGCGGATGGCCTCGTGCGCCTCCTGCGCCCCGGCAGACTTGGTTTTGAAATGGCGCACCTTCACAAACTGCTCCCCGAACGAGCGGTTGATTTCCCTGGTCGCACCCTGTATCGCCTCTTCTGAAAGGTTCAGCGAGTCGGTACGCATATAGGAAATCTTACCTGCCTCGTACAGGCGCTGCGCAACGGTCATGGTCTGGGCGACGGAAAAGTACAGTTTGCGGCTGGCTTCCTGCTGCAGGGTGGAGGTGGTGAACGGCGGGGCCGGACTGCGCTTCAGCGGCTTTTTCTCCAGGTTTTCGATGGTATAGTCAGCGCCCACGCAGGCCTGCAGGAAAGCCTGCGCCTCCTGCTCCGTCTTGAATTTGGTGGGCAACTCCGCCTCCAGCGTCTTGCCCTGCACGTCGAAGTTGGCGGTGATGCGGAAGGAAGCCTCGGCACGGTGGCGCTCAATCTCGCGCTCGCGCTCCACCACCAGGCGCACCGCCACCGACTGTACACGCCCAGCCGAAAGCCCCGTCTTGATTTTTTTCCAGAGCACCGGCGACAGCTCAAAACCCACCAGCCTGTCCAGGATACGGCGGGCCTGCTGGGCGTTCACCAAATCCATGTCGATGCCGCGTGGGGTGCTGATGGCGTTGAGGATGGCGCTCTTGGTGATTTCGCGGAACACGATACGGCGCGTCTTGGCGTCGGTCAGGTTCAGCGCCTCAGTCAGGTGCCACGAGATAGCCTCTCCCTCACGGTCGTCGTCCGACGCCAGCCATACCGTCTCCGCCTCTTTGGCCAGTTTGCGCAGTTGCGCCACCACCTCCCGCTTGTCGCTGGACACGACATAGGTCGGCCGGAAGCCATGGGCTATATCGATGGCGTTGTTGTCTTTGGGCAGGTCCCGCACGTGGCCGAAACTCGACTTCACTACGTAATCCTTTCCCAGGTACCCTTCTATTGTTTTTGCCTTGGCAGGCGACTCTACTATAACTAAGTTTTTTATCATGCTTTAAGTTTGCAGGCAGGCATTGGCCAGATTCGCCCAAAGTTCAGTCTTTTTTTCTAACAAATACAACCTGATTTGTGTAACATAGGTTTAACCGAGAGCAAAAAACCCGAAGATTCGTTATATTCCGGCTTCTTAATCCCTGGGTTGCGTTATATACTTATATGCAAAAAACTTTACTCATTTGCCGCCATGCGGAGGCCTTTGAACCCTATCCGCTACAGCCGGACTTCGAACGGGAGCTAACGCCGAACGGCCTGCACCAGGCTAACCAGACGGGGAAGTGGCTGCGCGAGAATTTTGTGAAAGTAGACCACCTGCTGTCCAGCCCCGCCAGGCGCTGTAACCTGACGGCGCGCACCATCGCGGGCCGCCTGTACTTTGGGGAAGAGAAAATCTCCTACCTGCCCGATCTCTACAATGCCCGCGAGTCGCAACTGCTGCAAATGCTGAGCGGGTTGCCTGACCAGGCCAGGCAGGTGCTGCTGGTGGGCCATAACCCGGGCATCACTAAACTGGCCCGCGACCTGGCAGGGCAGCACTTTAATTACCTGGAGCCGGCCAACGTGGTGGCCATCGCCCTGCCCCTGGAAAAGTGGGAGGACATACACCTTGCCGTCGGTGTGCTGCTGAGCCATAACATGGCACAGGCGCTGTAACAGCTTGGGCGGTTCACCCGCTTATTCTATGCCTGTATTTCCGGTTTATATATAAATTCGATAGTTTAGGGGATGGTATGTGCCGCGCCAGCGGCCCTGGCCCCAAAGAAATCATTTCATGGCAAAAACAAAGGTAGTGGCCGTCATCAACCAGAAAGGCGGCACCGGCAAAACAACGACAACCATAAACCTGGGCAGTGCGCTGAGCAAACTGGGCAAGAAAGTGCTGCTGCTCGACCTGGACCCGCAAAGCAACCTGTCTTACTCGCTGGCTGTGGCAAATCCGGAGGCGACGCTCGCGGACGTGCTTCTGGGCAATAAAAAGCTGAGTGACGTAATAGTGGACAAGGACGACCTCTGGATTGTGCCCGGCTCGAACGAACTGGTGGATGTGGAGATATCGCTGGTGACGCAGCCGGAGCGGGAAAGATTCCTGGAGAACATTCTAGTGGAGGCCAAAGGCTTCGACTATATATTGATTGACTGCCCGCCTTCCCTCTCGGTGCTCACCCTGAACGCGCTGACGGCGGCGCAGGAGGTGCTGATACCGCTGCAGATGGAAGTGCTGACCCTGCAGGGGCTCGACCAGATCATGAATACCGTGGAGAAAGTACGGAAGACCCTCAACCCCAAGCTGAAGATAAAGGGCATTGTGGTGGTGATGTACGACGTGCGCCGGAAACTGAGCCAGGAGGTGCTGGAATACCTGCGGGAGAATGTGAAGGAGAAGATATTCGACAGCCATATACGCCTGAACGTGAAGTTGGCCGAGGCACCCTCTTTCGGCAGGAGCGTGCTGGACTACGATGCCTCCTCCAACGGCGCGAAGGACTACAAAGCGCTGGCCGCAGAATACATCGGATAAAAAGCAATCCCGGACGAGGGAGGCTGATTTTATTCATCATCTTTTTTCGCTAAATTGCACCGCTTAAAACCTGTAGTGTGTCCGGATATTGGCAAGCGCCTTTTTAGCATAGGATAGGCTCAGATACCACTCCATCCAACCAAAGAAATATGGCCTTAGGTAAAAACTTGAAGTTGAGCAAAGACAAGCTCATCAGTGACGTAGAAGCCAGAGAAGAAAACAAGCCTGCTTCAAAAGCTAAGGCAGACGCCGGTATGGCGACTGTGCCGGTGGAAGATACACCTGCTAAGCCAGCCGCTGCACCTGACAGGGCAAAGGGTGCCGGCAAACCGGCGGCCACTGTGCCGCAGGATGCTATCAAGCCCAACGGCGTTAAAAAAGATAACGCAAAACCGGCGAAGCTGGAGAAACTGGCCAGTAACCCGGAGTACATCAGCGAGCAGCTGAACAAAGTGCTCTACGCCCTTGATGCCTTCAAGAAAGGGGACATTTCGGTGCGCCTCACCAAGCAGAACGATGACCTTTTTGCCGAGATAGCCGAAGCCTATAACTCCATGGTGGAGATGATAGGTGGGGTGGGCGGCGAGGTGTCGCGCATCTCGAAAGTGGCTGGGGTGGAGGGAAACCTGAAGGCCCGCGCCTCCGCCGAAAACGCCTCCGGCTTCTGGAAGGATATGATCAACAACATCAACGGCCTGGTTGATTCCATTGCGGTGCCGGTGTTGGAAGTGGGGAAAGTGCTGAAGAACATCTCGCGGGGAAACCTGGACGAGACGTTCCAGATTCCTGTTTCCGGCGACTTCAAGGTGATGGCCGAAACAATCAACCGCACCATCGACAACCTGAACCTCTTTGCCGGGGAGGTAACGCGCGTGGCGCTGGAGGTGGGTACGGAAGGAAAACTGGGTGGCCAGGCCTCTGTGCCAAACGTGGCCGGTGTCTGGAAAGACCTGACCGACAACGTGAACACAATGGCCAGCAACCTGACTTTGCAAATCCGGGACATCTCGAACGTGGCCACCGCCGTGGCCAAGGGTAACCTGGCCCAGAAAGTATCGGTGGATGTGCGCGGGGAATTTGCCCAACTGAAGGACAATGTGAATCAGATGGTGGACTCGCTCAACGTGTTTGCCGATGAAGTAACACGCGTGGCACGCGAGGTGGGTACGGAAGGAAGGCTGGGCGGCCAGGCCAAAGTGCCGAATGTGGGTGGCGTTTGGAAAGACCTGACTGACAACGTGAACACGATGGCCAGCAACCTGACTTCGCAGGTGCGGGATATCGCCAACGTGGCCACCGCGGTGGCCAAAGGCGACCTGACGCAGAAAGTAACCGTGAACGTACGCGGCGAGATAGCCGACCTGAAAGACATCATCAACCAGATGGTGGACTCGCTCAATGTGTTTGCCGGGGAGGTGACGCGCGTGGCGCGCGAGGTGGGCACCGAAGGAAAACTCGGCGGCCAGGCCAATGTGCCAAAAGTAGAGGGAACCTGGAAAGACCTGACCGAGAACGTGAACCTGATGGCTGGTAACCTGACAGCGCAGGTGCGCGATATTGCCAACGTAGCGACGGCCGTGGCCAAAGGTGACCTGACCCAGAAAGTGTCAGTGGACGTAAAGGGCGAACTCGGGGAACTGAAGGATATCCTGAACGAGATGGTGGACCGCCTCAACGTATTCGGTGCTGAGGTAACACGTGTTGCCCGCGAAGTTGGTACGGAGGGTATTCTGGGCGGCCAGGCCAACGTGCCGAACGTGGCGGGTATATGGAAAGACCTGACGGAGAACGTAAACTCGATGGCCTCCAACCTGACCTCGCAGGTGCGGGATATCGCCAATGTGTCCACAGCAGTAGCAAAGGGTGACCTAAGCCAGAAGATAACCGTGAATGTGAAAGGTGAGCTTGCAGAACTGAAGGTGAACCTGAACCAGATGGTGGACTCGCTCAATGTGTTTGCCGGGGAGGTGACACGGGTGGCGCGCGAGGTGGGCACCGAAGGAAAACTGGGCGGCCAGGCCAACGTGCCGAACGTGGCCGGGGTTTGGAAAGACCTGACCGAGAACGTAAACACCATGGCCAGCAACCTGACCTCTCAGGTGCGGGACATCGCCAACGTGGCGACCGCGGTGGCCAAAGGCGACCTGACCCAGAAAGTGTCGGTAGACGTGAAAGGAGAGCTTGGTGAACTGAAGGAGAACATCAACCAGATGGTGGACTCGCTGAATATATTTGGTGATGAAGTAACAAGAGTGGCCCGCGAGGTGGGCACCGAAGGCAAGCTGGGCGGCCAGGCCAACGTGCCAAACGTGGGCGGCACCTGGAAAGACCTCACCGACAACGTGAACCTGATGGCGAACAACCTGACCTCGCAGGTACGAGACATTGCTAAGGTAGCGACCGCGGTGGCCAAAGGCGACCTGACCCAGAAAGTATCGGTGGAGGCGCGGGGCGAGATACTGGACCTGAAAGAGAACCTGAACCAGATGGTGGACTCGCTGAACGTGTTTGCCGATGAAGTAACGCGCGTGGCGCGCGAGGTGGGCACCGAAGGCAAGCTCGGCGGCCAGGCCAACGTGCCGAAAGTGCGCGGCACCTGGAAAGAACTCACCGACAACGTGAACACGATGGCCTCCAACCTGACCTCGCAAGTGCGGGATATTGCCAAAGTGTCCACGGCCGTGGCGAAGGGCGACCTGACCCAGAAGGTGTCGGTAGACGTGAAAGGGGAGATGGCGGAACTGAAGGAGAACATCAACCGCATGGTGGACTCGCTCAACATCTTCGCCGGGGAAGTAACGCGCGTGGCGCTGGAAGTGGGCACCGAAGGAAAGCTGGGTGGCCAGGCCAACGTGCCCAACGTGGCCGGGGTTTGGAAAGACCTGACCGACAATGTAAACACCATGGCCAGCAACCTGACAACCCAGGTGCGGGGCATCGTGAAAGTAGTGACGGCTGTGTCGAAAGGTGACCTGACCCAGAAGCTGACCTTGGAAGCGAAAGGCGAGGTGGCGGAGCTGGCAGACACAATCAACTCGATGGTGGTGGACCTGAACCGACTGGCGGGCGAGGTAAGCCGCGTGGCGCGCGTAGCCGGTGTGGAAGGGAAACTGACAGAACGTGCTACCCTGCAGGGCGTGGGCGGCAGCTGGAAAGAACTGGTAGACACAGTGAACGACCTGCTGGAGTCAATTGTAACCCCGATGTTGGACGTGTCCCGCGTGGTGCGTGCCATCTCGGAGGGAGACCTGACACAGAAGGTAGACGTGCAGACGGCCGGAGATATCATGGATATGGCCAACGCACTTAACCTCGCAGTGGAAAACCTGAACACGCTCCTGGGGGAAATCAACGACTCATCGCTTGTGGTGGGCAGTTCTTCGGAGGAAATGGCTGGCAAAGGCCTGGAGATGAACAAGGTGACGCTGGATGTGGCCCTTGCCATGCAACAAATGGCGGAAGGTGCCCAGAACCAGGCCCTCAAGACAGACCAGGCGTTCAAGCTCATCGAAGAGATCATGAAAACGACCAAAGACACGGCCAACCGTGCAGAGGTAGTGAATAAATCGGCCTTGCTGGGAGAGGAGAGCTCCCAGACAGGTCTGAAGACAGTGGCGGAAGTGGTGAAGAACATGGAGGAAATCTCCAGTTCGGCGGCTCTCACAGCCAAAACCATTGAAGTACTGAGCACCCGCTCTCAGGAGATATCCAAATCGCTTGGCGTTATCACGGACATTGCGGCCCAGACAAACCTGCTTGCCCTGAACGCGGCCATCGAGGCGGCGCGCGCCGGTGATGCAGGCCGCGGCTTCGCGGTGGTGGCCGAGGAAATCAGGAAACTGGCTGAAGGCTCCCGTAAATCTGCCAGCGAGATTGCCACCCTGGTGGAAGATGTGAAGAAAGACACCGCCTCAGCCGCCACGGCCATCTCCACCATGGAGGGACGGGTACTGAAAGGAAAGAATGCCACTTTCGAGGCATCCGGCGCCTTCAAGAACATCGCCGCCTCCAGTGGCGAGACCCTGCGCACCTCGCAGGACATCCTCACGGCAACGGAAATCCAGAAGTCGTCTATCGGGGATGTGGTGAAATACGTGGAAGAAGTGGTGGCCATTGCCGAGCAGACGGCCTCCGGCACGCAGCAGGTGGCCAGCACGGCCAAGCAACTTTCGGCTTCGATGCAGGAACTGACGTCTTCTTCCCAGAACCTGAACGACATTGCCGCAGACCTCCAGATCAGCATATCCGCCTTCAAACTGGTGGACGGCAACCTGGTGTTCAGCAATGGCAAGAGCCGCCGCCTGACTTCCATACCTGTACAAAAGCAACAGCAGGAGAAAGTAAGAAAGGGCAGCATGGGCAATAACCGCCTGGCGACCAGTTCCAAAAAGCACAGTTCCGGGAACAGTTCTGAAAGCAGATCAAGGTAATGGCGAAACAAGCAAGTACAGAGAAGGGGGCAGCTTTGCCTGCTGAGGAAGGAAAAGTATCGGAGGCAAAGGGCGCAGACAGGGCAAGCCCTGAGGAGGGAAGAAAAGGCGTCGACGAGAAGCCTGCCAGCGAGGCAATGATGCACCTCATCGTGTTCAAGCTTGGTGCTGAGAGCTATGCCATCAAGATCGAGCAGGTGAAGGAGGTAACCATCACCCCCGTGATAACCCGTATGCCGCGCACACCGCACTTCGTGAAGGGGGTGGCGAACATCCGGGGTGACATCATCGCGATCATGGACCTGGAGGAGCGCTTCCACATCAGGCCGGAGCCGCTGCCGGAAGGGCTGAATCCTAACGTGAGCTATACCCTGGTGCTGGAGGCAAAGGATTACAGCATCGGTGTGGTGGTGAAGGAGGTGCCGCAGTCCCTGAACCTGCCCACCTCTAAAATAGACAGGGCGCCCTCTTTCCTGCAGGACACGAACATCAGCGAGAATTTTATTGAGGGGCTGGCCCGGATCAACGACCGCCTCATCATCGTGCTGGACATGAACAAGATACTCACACAGGAAGAGATAAATGAGATCTCCGCCTAACGGTGTCATATAATTTAAAAACACTACTTTAAACAGTATGAGCAGAATATTGATAGTAGATGATTCTTTCTACATGCGCACCATGTTGAAGAACATGCTGGCAGACGCCGGTTACGAAGTAGTAGGGGAGGCACCAAACGGACAGACGGCGCTAGAACTGGCCAAGGAGACGAAGCCCGACCTGATCACCCTGGATGTGATACTGCCGGACAACACCGGCCTGGACGTGCTGAAAGGCATCAAGGCGGAGCAACCCGATATGAAGGTGATTATCGTGAGCGCCGTGGGGCAGGAGGTCATCGTGAACGAAGCCATGGAATATGGGGCAAAGGCCTATATCGTGAAGCCGTTCTCGGAGGAGAAGGTGCTGGAGGTGGTAAGCCAGGTGCTGGCGGAAGAGCCAAAGCAGTAACATTCCTTCCCCGCATATATACATATACCTTTGAAGCCTGAAGTGGGTGCATTTGTTGTTGTGTCCCGTGATAGCTGCAGTTGAGCCTGCGCGGATTTCCAAAAAGCAAGATGTGACCGGTGAGCAGCGGCCGTTGACCTGAAAGTGTGGTTGGGCAAAGCGTGTGTGGGATGGGAGTTCTACTGGCCAAGGGCAGGGGACGCAGCTGCAGGTTATGCTATATATAGCACCAGAATGAGGTAGCACCCTATATGGCGGTATATGTGAGCAATCCATTGTATTCAGTAGCGGCAGGTCAGCTATAAAAATGCGGAAAAAAATAAAAGGTGTCGACAACGGCGGGGAGATTCCGCAAATCCTGCACACGTATATGGCAGGGCAGTACCGGGTCAGTGCAACTGACAGCGCAGCATGAAATCGAGAGAACAGGAGTACAAAGAAATATTTATAGCCGAGGCCCTGGAGTACTTTGATGCTCTGAACAGGCACATCAGCACCCTGGAGAAGCAGCCGGGCGACGAGCAGACGCTGGCGGAGGTGTTCCGTTTGCTGCACAACCTGAAGGCCAACTCGAAGGCGATCGGCTACCTCCATATCTCGGACGTGTCGCATAAACTGGAGACGGCCTTCAGCCTGATACGCAGCAAGGAGCTCGCCTTCAGCGACGAGGTGGTGACCGTGCTGTTCGACGGCATCGACATGCTGGGCGAACTGATCACGAACATCGACAGCAACCAGGAAACGGAGCCGGACCCGCTGCTCCTGCGCAACCTCGACATCATTGTGGAGAACCTCTCCGACAGCACCATTGAACTGGCGAAGGTGCAGAAGTACAACACCTCCAAAAACCTGTCGCTGTCCGAACTGGTATATATCCAGATCAGGAAGCTGGACCACATGATGAACCTGGTGGGCGAGCTCATGATCGACCGCGACCGGATCCTCTCCATCAGTAAGGGCGTGGACAACGACGAGCTGAAGGCAGTCAGTTCGCACCTGTACCGCATCACCGAAGACCTGCAGTACAGCGTGATGGACGCCAGGCTCGTAAACATCGGGTCGCTCTTCAACAAGTTTCCGCGCATCGTGCGCGACATTGCCGCCGCTGAAAAAAAAGAGGTGGATTTAAAAGTTTCCGGGCAGGATATCCAGATTGACCGTAATATCCTGCAGATCATGACGGACTCGCTGCTGCACCTGGTGCGCAACGCCGTGACCCATGGCCTGGAGTTGCCGGCCGAGCGGGAGAAAAAGGGCAAACCACGGACAGGACTCCTGCGGCTGAGCGCCCAGAGCGACCGGGAGAACGTGCTGATTGAGCTTTCGGACGATGGCAACGGCATGGACTATAAACAGATCAAGCGCACCGCTGTGGAGCGCCAGCTCGTGACGCCCGAGGCGGCGAAGGCGATGGCTGATACGGAGGCGCTCTCGTTCCTGTTTGAGCCGGGTTTCTCCACGGCAAAGGAGGTGACGGAGTATTCGGGGCGCGGCGTGGGGCTGGATGTGGTGAAGAACGCAGTCGACTCGATAGGCGGGCGCCTGTCAGTGAGATCGGAGAAAGGCGCAGGCACCACCTTCACCATGCTGCTGCCGACCTCCATTGCGGTAAAGGGGGCGCTGCTGTTTGAGGTGGATGAGATATTTTATGCCATTCCGCTTATTCATACAGAGCAGGTGGTGGCCCTCGACAAGGACGAGATACATGAGGTGGGCGACGTGATGGTGGCCAGCCTGAAAGGCGAAACCGTAACGGTTGTGTACCTGCACGAACTGCTGAACGCCGACGAGGCCAACATGCGCCTCGGAGACAAGACACGGCTGAAGGGGCAGGTGCAGAACATCGTGGTGGTCTCTTACAACAACCGGAAGCTGGGCCTGATAGTGGACAAGCTGTACCGGCAGCAGGACATTGTGGTGAAACCCCTGAACAAGCCGCTCGACCAGATTGACCTGTACGGCGGCGTGACGCTTCTGGGCACCGGCAAAGTGTGCATGGTGCTGGACGTGCCAGCCACCACACGCTATTTTATATATAAAAGG
Source organism: Pontibacter russatus (assembly GCF_009931655.1). NCBI lineage: Bacteria > Pseudomonadati > Bacteroidota > Cytophagia > Cytophagales > Hymenobacteraceae > Pontibacter > Pontibacter russatus. The sequence continues at coordinate 4,212,379 of NZ_CP047984.1, forward strand.
CAGGGGTGAGAAGATGGATGGGAACTTTACAAACACGACTACTATGACGACTGAACCGCATATAACGGAGTTAGAGCGAGACATAATCAAAGAAATCTTGAACATCGGGCTGGCCCGGGCTGCGGACTCCTTTGCCGCCATTGCCCGCGACAAAGTGCTGATGAAAGTGCCCGACATCACCCTGATAGAAGTCAAGGAACTCCTGAGCCTGGTGGCCAAGTATGAGGATTCGCACGTCATCATTCAGTCGGATATCAAAGGCGAGCTGAACGGCGCCACGCTCATGATCTTCTCCGACAACCACATCGTACGCCTGTCAGAAATCTGCCTGAGCATGGTGGATGTGCAGAAGGGGGAACTGTCTGTGATGCAGGAGTCGCTGCTGCTGGAGATCAGCAACATCATCACGGGCGCCCTGGTCACGCAGCTCGCCAATATCCTCAAGTCCAACATATATGGCTCGCCGCCCAAGGCCCCGAAAAGCCATATAGCCGATTCCCTCAAGAGCATCCTGGTGCAACACCCGCTTTTCCAGCCGCTCGTTTTCACCGTCATCACCCAGTTCTCGCACAATTCCAAAAGCGTGGAGTTGCCGCTGCTGCTGTTCTTCGACACCAACACGCTGCTGAAGATTCTGGACATCATCCGCTCCTTCGAGCTCGGCAAAAACAACCTGACCGAAAACGACCAAGCGTTATAGCCCGCACCCATCGCGCTATATCCCCACCGCATGTCAAAACCGAAGTCGAAACTGAGCCGCTACGAGCTGACAGGGTATATACTGATAATGGCCGGGGCCGCCGTGCTGGTTTGGGGAACCGTAAAGTTTGACATTTGGCATGAGCTGTACCTCGACCCGGCCGACCGGGAAGGGGGCGTGTTTGGCGAGTACGGGGAGTTTATCGGCGGCATTGTCGGCTCGCTTTGGGCGCTGGCGGGCGTATTCCTCTTTTTCGCCACGCTCACCTATCAGAAACGAGAGTTCGAGTTGCAGCGCCACGAGCTGCACAAGACCCAGAAAATATACCAGCAGCAGAATTTCTCCACGCTCTACATCAGCTTCATCAGCAAGCACAACGACATCATCGACTCCCTCACCGCCTACGACATCAACAAGAGCGCCTGGAAGGGAACCAACTTCTTTGTGTTCTTCCAGGAGAAGGTGCTGACATCCTTTGTGCAGAAGGTGCGCAGCCTCGGGCCTGCAGAGCGGACGGGCGAAAACCTGCGCAGCATTTTCGAGGATTACTTCACCTACCACTTCACCTTTTACCAGAACAGCCTGGGCCCTTACCTGAAGAACCTGAGCGTGCTGTTCAAACTCATCCAGCGCTACCGCTCCGAGACGGAGGACGAGGGCGAGTACTACAGCTTCATCACCAAGGCCAGTTTTACGCAGTCGGAGCTTTTCCTGATCTACCATGTGGCGCAGTTCAGCCTCATCAGGGAGTTCAGCGCGTTCGATGATGCCTTTGCTGTGTTTGAGGACCTGGCGGAGGAATATAAAGCAGAGACCATTATCCGAAGGGAGCTGCCGCAGCAGTAGCGTCGCGGCCGCCTATATATAAATGCCCAACACATTCGCATGCAAAATAGTATAAATGCTTGTGCAGCTGTTTTTGGCGCCAGGTGTATATGATTCCCCAAAAGGCTTGTGCCTTACCACCAGATACTTGTAATTTATATATAACCGGGCAGTGGCGCCTCAGGCAGCCAACACCCGGAAACTGAACTGAAAATGCCATCAACGATTATGTTGCAGAACCAACAGATGAACAGCAAAGAGCAAAAGATTGAAAGCTTCGACCCGAACGGGGTAGGGGACATCGGCGGCGGCCTGTTTGGCCTGCCTTTCACCATCGAAGAGTCGGAGGTGGTGATCATCCCGACACCCTGGGAAGTGACGGTTTCGTACAGCGGCGGCACGGCACTGGGGCCGCAGGCCGTAAAGGAAGCATCGCCCCAACTGGACCTGTTCGAGCCCAACATCAAAGACGCTTGGAAGCTCGGTATCGCGATGGAGGAAATATCGGAGGAGTGGGCGGCCACCGGCGAGGTGCTGCGCGAAAAGGCGGAGGCCTATATAAACTGGCTGGAGGCCGGAAGCCCCGAGATTGGAAGAGCGGAATTTGAGAACCTGCCGGCCGAGGTGACGGCGAAAGGGACGGAGTTTCTGCTTTGGCTGAAGCAAAAGGCACTCGGATACCTGGACCAGGGCAAGATGGTAGCGGTGCTGGGCGGCGACCACAGCACGCCCCTGGGCCTGATGCACGCGCTGGCCGAAAAGCACGAAGAGTACGGTATTCTGCAGATAGATGCCCATGCCGACTTGCGCGAGGCCTACGAGGGCTTCGAGTACTCGCACGCCTCCATCATGTACAATGCCCTGAAGCTGCCGCAGGTAAAGAAACTGGTGCAGGTGGGCATCCGGGATATATGCCAGGCCGAGGCAGAGCTGGCGCAGCAGTCGAACGGGCGCGTGGCCATCTTCTACGACGCGGTGCTGAAGGAAAACCTGTACGGCGGCGACAGCTGGAAGAAGGAGTGCAAGAAGATTATCGCCCAGCTTCCGCAGAAGGTATATATAAGCTTCGACATCGACGGGCTGGACCCGAAGCTCTGCCCGGGCACCGGCACCCCGGTGCCCGGCGGGCTGGAGTTTGAGCAGGCCATATTTCTGGTGAGGCAGCTGGTGAAGTCGGGCCGCGAGATCATCGGGTTCGATTTATGCGAGGTAGCGCCCGGCGAAAGCGAGTGGAACGGCAACGTGGGTGCCCGCGTGCTGCTGAAACTGTGCAACCTGATGGCGGTTTCGCAGCAAAAGCTCGAAGCCCAGTTTTAGCTGGCTCTGCCCGGGTCGCGGCTCCCGTATCACACCTAAGCAAGGCATCTATAAACTCGGCCCGCCAGCTGCAAAATGGTCTATCTTTATCTGCCGGTTTGCGTATGAATAGCCACCTGGAAAAATACGTAAAAGCTATATAATAAAAAGCAGCGTTAGAATATGGGATTCATCTTAAAACTTCTCCTGACGGGCGCGGCAGCCATGCTGGCGGCTTATATACTGCCCGGTGTTTCCATTGATGGCTATATGACGGCCATTATCCTGGCCCTGGTGCTGGCAGTGCTGAACGCCATCGTGCGGCCCATCCTGGTGCTCCTCACCATACCTGTGACGATTCTGACGCTGGGGCTTTTCCTGCTCGTCATCAACGCGCTGATTATACTGCTGGCCGACTCGCTGATTGCGGGCTTCGACACAGCCGGATTTCTGACTGCCCTGCTTTTCAGCCTGGTGCTTTCCGTTATCACCGCCATACTGGATATGATTTTCTAACACGAGCCACAGCACCTACATAAAAGAGGCGGGGCCGACAATCATGTCGGCCCCGCCTCTTTTATATCGGAGAATGATTTTGAAACCGCTTATACTATTTCTTCTGCATCCACTCCTCACAGGCCTGGGCGCATTCCTCACAGGCGTCCGCGCACTTCTGGCAGTGGTCGTGCTTGTGCTTGCGGCACTCTTCCGCGCAGAGTCGGCAAATCTCGATGCACTCGCGCATCACGTGCTTGGCGTGCGCCGAGTTACGCGCCACAAAGCGGGAGGTCAGCGCGCAGATGTCGGCGCAGTCGCGGTCCAGCATGATGCAGCGCACCATCATCTTCACGTCGTCTTCCTGCAGGCACATGGTGGCGCAGGTTTCGCAGGCAGTCACACATTTGATCAGTACGTGCTCTAAATTGTTGGTTATCTCGGATTTCATAGCTTGTGGTTTAAAAAGTTTATATATCAGATGCTCTTAAACTACGCGTACGGGAGAGCATTGTTATCATGGCGAAGCCATATCCTGCAAGCGGCCGCCCTGCAGATGCAGAAAATATTGGCTAACTTTGTGCAAGGAGGCCGGAGAAATAAACATAGGAGAATAAGAAATGGCAACGATGCGGGAGGCGAGGGAAGCCCTGAAACTATACTTCGGATACGAGCAGTTCCGCCCGATGCAGGAGCAGATCATCAGCGGGCTGCTGCAGCAGAAAGACGCGGTGGTGCTGATGCCGACGGGCGGCGGCAAGTCGGTGTGCTACCAGGTGCCCGCCGTGGTGCTGCCGGGTATCTGCGTGGTGGTGTCGCCGCTGATAGCCCTGATGAAGGACCAGGTGGAGGCGCTGCTGGCCAACGGCATACCGGCTGCCTATATAAACAGCTCGCAGAGCGCCGAGCAGCAGTATGCCATCGAGAACGAGTGCCTCGAGGGGAAGCTGAAACTGCTGTACGTGTCCCCGGAGAAGCTGCTCTCCTCTGGTTTCCTGTCGTTCCTGGGCCGGGTCAGGGTATCGCTGTTTGCGGTGGACGAAGCCCACTGTATCTCGTCCTGGGGCCATGATTTCCGGCCGGAGTACACGCAGCTCAAAGCCCTGAAGCACCACTTCCCCCAGATACCCGTTGTGGCCCTCACGGCCACCGCCGACAAACTCACCCAGAAAGACATCCAGGAGCAACTGCACCTGCAAAGCCCCGAGGTATATATCGCCTCCTTCGACCGGCCCAACATCAACCTGACGGTGAAACCGGGCCGCGACAGGTTCAACAAAATCACGGACTTTATCAGCAGCAGGCCCAGGCAGCCGGGCATTATCTACTGCCTCAGCCGGAAAGCCACGGAGTCGCTGGCAAACAAGCTGAAGCAGAACGGCTTTAACGCCACCTTTTACCATGCGGGCATGTCGGCGCCGCTGCGGGCCAAGGCACAGGAGGCTTTCCTGAAAGACGACGTGCAGATGGTGTGCGCCACCGTCGCCTTTGGCATGGGCATCGACAAGTCGAATGTGCGCTGGGTGATCCATTATAACCTGCCGAAAAACATCGAGGGCTATTACCAGGAGATTGGCCGGGCCGGACGTGACGGGGCCAAAGCGGATGCGCTGCTCTTTTACTCGTTCGCGGACGTAATGAACATGCGCAGCATGCTGCAGGAAAACGAAAGCGACAAAAAGCAGACGGAACTCCAATTGGTGAAGCTGGAGCGGATGCAGCAGTTCGCGGAGGCCGCCGCCTGCCGCCGCCGCATCCTGCTGCAGTACTTCGGCGAGACCATGCAGAAAGACTGCGGCAACTGCGACATCTGCCGCAACCCGCCCACCACGTTTGATGGGACACAACTGGTGCAGAAAGCCCTTTCGGCCATTGCCCGCACGCAGGAGCAGGCCACTATGACGCTGCTGGTGGACGTGCTGCGGGGCGCCCGCAACAGCCAGGTGCTGCAATCCGGCTTCGATAAAATCAAGACCTATGGCGCTGGCCGCGACGTGAGCACCCTCGACTGGAACCGCTACCTGCACCAGATGCTGAACAGCGGCCTGGTGGAGATAGCCTACGACCAGGGCTACACCCTGAAGCTGACCGAGCAAAGCCGCGAGGTGCTGTTCGAGGGCAGGCGGGTGCAACTGGTGAAGTTTGAGGAGGTAAGGCAGCCGGAGGAGGCAACTGTAAGGGCGCGGCCGAAGCGGGAGTTGATCAAAGACGCGCTGTTTGAGCGGCTGCGCGCCCTGCGGAAGCGGCTGGCGGATGAGGCGGGGGTGCCGCCCTATGTTGTTTTCACGGACAGCTCGCTGCAGGAGATGGCAGCCGAAAGGCCGACCAACCGGATAGCCATGCTGGCTATATCCGGGGTAGGGGCGCAGAAGTTGGAGCGGTTCGGCGACACGTTCATCACCGAGATCATCGATTTCATCAACGAGGAGCAGGCAAAGGGCAGCAAACTGAAGGGAGCCACCCACCTGGCCACCTACGAGATGCTGCAGCAGGGATATGGGATTGAGCAGATTGCCCGGCAGCGCAGCCTCAACCCCGTCACCATATACTCCCACCTCGCAACTTTATACGAACAGGGCTATGACATTGACCTGCATCAATTTGTGACAAAGGCGGAGTATAAAGCGATTGCCGTTGCCATCCAAAAGCTGGGCACCGAGGCAAAATTGAAGGACTTGTTCGAGGCGCTGGGGGAGCAGTATGAGTATTATAAAATCAGGCTTGCCGTCTCTATCTACAAGAAAGGAGACACGTGGTAGGGGAGCAGAAGCGGCTCTCCATATAGGCGGCGCCTGTGCCACCCTATCATAAAAAGAGCGGCTGCTCCATCCGGGGCAGCCGCTCTTTTTATGATAGGGATTGAGCTTTTACTCAACAGAGGCGATGGGATCCGGCGTAGTGTCTTTGTCGCCGGTCACGGTGCCTTGCGCATATACTGTTCCGTGCAGCGCCAGGATGCCGGCCACGTGCGGTGCCGCCATGGAGGTGCCGAAAGCGCCGCCGCCAATGCCGCCGCCCTTTGTCGTCACGGTCACGTTCACGCCGGGTGCCGCGAAGTCTACCGCCGCACCGTAGTTGGATCTGTCCCACAGCCTGTTGTACGTGTCCATGGCAGACACAGTGTATACGCCCGGTGCGTCTACGCGGGCCGGGGAAGACTCATAGCAGTCTACGGCGCTGTTGCCGGCCGCGATGGCAAACAGGATGCCTTTCGCCGCCGCCGTTTTCACGGCATTGTCAAGCGTAGAAGACATGCCGCTGCCAAGGCTCATGTTCACCACGTCGCCGGGCTGTGCATATTTGCCAACGTGCAGCACCGCATTAATGGCCCTGGAAAGGGTACCGGCTCCGGCATCGTCGAACACGCGCAGGGCAACGATGGTGGCGTTTGCAGCCACTCCCACCATGCCGGAGCCGTTGTTCTTAGCGGCGATGATGCCGGCAACAGAGGTGCCGTGGCCGTAGCCGTCTTCAATAGAGGCGTTGCCATATATAAACGACGCGCTCCTGGTGACATCCACGTTCAGGTCCGGGTGGTCGGTGTCTATGCCTGAGTCGATCACCCAGACGGTTTTTCCGGTGCCGTCGCCGTAGCCAACGCGGGCAATGTTCCAGGGCAGGTTCTCCCCTTCCATAGGGGTGATGATGTTGTATCTGGGGTTCGGGGCAGGCTCTTCTTGGGCGGGCTCCTCTGGGGCAGGCTCAGTTGGCGCGGGCTCAGCGGGAGCGGGTTCTTCCGGTGCAGGCTCAGTTGGCGCGGGCTCAGCCGGGGCTGGTTCCTCCGGCGCAGTCTCAACGGGAGCAGGCTCTGTAGGTGCCGGTTCTTCCGGGGTAGGGGCAGGCTGTACCGGAGCCGGTTCTTCGGGCGCAGGCTCAGTAGGAGCAGGTTCGGTAGGAGTCGGTTCGGACGGTGCCGGTTCTTCTGGCGCTGGCTCTGTTTTGATTGGTTTGCCTTTGCCGCCGCCCTTTGTGCCTGGATCAGCGCCAGCTTTTGTCGTGCTTGTCTTCGACAGGGTGCCGAGCGATATATAGCGGTCCTGCTCGATATACGCAACCTCCGGGTTGGCGCGCAGCGTCGCCAGCTGTGCGTCTGTGAGTCGTGCGGCGAAGCCATTCACCACACCTTCATACACCTGGCTCACGGCAGCGTTTTCTACGCCTGCCGCCTCATACACCTGCCGGCGCACTTTAGCGGCCGCTGTGATGGTGGCCGAAAGCCCTTGGCCCGCCACTGTTCCCGTTTTCCCGCTCTTGAATACCACGATGTACTGCCCCTGGATTAAATTTCCGTAAGGACTGTTGTCTGTGGCGGCCGGAGAGGTGAACTGCTCTTCCATCAGGTCTTCTTTCTGGCAACCCGATGTCAGTGCGATGACAGAGGCCAGGGCAACGCAGGACATTGATTTTCTGAAGGTGCTTGTTAACAACATAGCTCGTAATAATATAAAAGTGTAATTTTTAGTAATCGTACCGCTGCATCAATTCTCAAGGACATCCACCTGCCTGTGCCCGCTTCTGCACCCCCCGCGAAACTCCGCCTGAGGCTCCTGGCGCTATCTTTCCTTTAGAGACCAGAAGTCAAAACCCTTCCACGGCAAAGAATAAATTTCTTTGCATATATAACTATATCAAGTCTGGTTGTAAAAGGAGGTTAAGCGCTGTTATTGCATCTATCCAATGAATGTTCTATTTGATTTTGTAAATGTATGGCATCAGAATGCTTCAAACCAAATGTTTAGCTGGTGTAGTTACAATATAATGTTGTATCTTTTGAAGAATATTTAAATAACTTTGTAGAGTGAAACAGGAATATTGATATAATTCCATTTTAATTTCGGCGCAGGATGATAAAAACTGCTAAAATAATTAGTATACCCGCAAATACTTTAGTATTTTTACAAGCGTGTGGTGGAGTAGCCACAGGTATTTACAAAAACCATAGCTTTGGCTGTTATGCAATTGGTGACATCAAACATTAGGCATCTGCGCAAAGGCGCCGGATATACCCAGGCCCAGCTGGCAGAGAAATTAGATATAAAGCGCTCGCTGGTGGGCGCATACGAGGAGGGACGGGCGGAACCCAAACTGAGCACGCTCATAAATGTGGCCAGGCTCTTTGATGTCTCGCTGGACGAACTCATCACGAACGACCTCACGAAGGAAGGGGCGAAGCTAAAAGTAGCGGGAGGCACCCCGAAAACATCCGGGGACAACCTGCGGGTGCTCGCCATCACGGTGAACGACGAGGAAAAGGAGAATATTGAGCTGGTGCCTTACAAGGCCAGCGCCGGTTACCTGAACGGCTACGCCGATGCGGAGTTTATGGAGGAGCTGCCCCGCTTCCGCTTGCCGATGCTGGGCGTGGGCGGCACGTACAGGGCCTTCGAGATTAGCGGCGACTCCATGCTGCCCATCGCCTCCGGCACTGTGATTGTGGGGCGCTACGTGGAAGACTGGAACCAGATTAAAGACGGCACGCCCTGCATTGTCGTGAGCCAGAAAGAGGGAATCGTGTTCAAGCGCATCTTCAACAAGATAAAAGACACCGCCGTGCTGCACCTGCACTCCGACAACCCGGTGTACTCGCCGTACGAGGTGCATGTGGAGGATGTGGTGGAGATCTGGGAGGCGAAATCCTATATCAGCTCCACTTTCCCGATTGCGGACCTGTCGCTGAACAAGCTCTCCTCCATTGTGCTGGACCTGCAGAAGGAGGTGCAAAAGCTGAAGAAAGTAGAGTAGCGGACATATATAAATCCTATTGAAGCCTGGCATTGCTTTCCTGCGCGTTGCCAGGCTTTTTTGCGCGCCGGGCCGCCTGCCTTGCTTTTGTTAACAAGAAAGAACAATATGCGTAAAGCCTTAGCAGGGTTGCAGGCTATTGTCGCTCCTGTTTATATACAATGTTCCATCAGACACACGCACTATGATAAAATTAATGACCGCGGCCGAGCGCCATCATGCTGAAGTGGGGGACTGGCTACAGTCGCACTACCTTTTCTCGTTTGCCGATTATTACGACCCCAGCAATGTACAGTTCGGTCCGTTGCGCGTGTTCAACCATGATATCATCAAGCCGCACACCGGCTTCCCGTCGCACCCCCACGCCGAGATGGAGATCATCCAGATTGTGATGGAGGGCGAACTCACGCACAAGGACAGCCTCGGGAACGAAGTGACGCTGCAGGCCGGATGCGTGCAGCGCGTTACGGCCGGAACGGGCATCACCGTTACCGAAACGAATGAAAATGACATCCCGCTGCACGTCTTCCAGTTGTGGTTTTTGCCGAACAAGCGGGGGCTGGCACCATCCTACGAGCAAATGCATGTCGATTTTCTGGGCGAGAAGAACAAGTTGGTGCCGCTGGTGACGGGGCAGAAGGTGCTGGAGAATGTTGCCTACTTCAACTCCAACTCCACCATCTATTACGCGAGCCTGTCGCAGGGAGAGGAGATCGATTTCAAGACCTTTAAGATCCGCAAGACGCTTATATATGTGCTGGAGGGCAGCCTGCTCATTAACAACATGGAGGTAGACACCCACGATCAGGTGCGGCTGGAAGAACAGACGGCAATCAGCCTGCATGGCACCGGCGATGCTCGCATTATTCTGGTAGATGTTCCGGCCACCGAGGTGAACTATTAAGAAGTATATTTCTGTGGATGTTGATTTCCGGTAAAGTGGGAGGGACTATCTTTACACCTAAGCAAAACCTTTAGAGCAGCCTGTGCAAACAAGCTGCTTTTTTTATGATGTACAGCAACCTACAGAAAATCAAAGCCCTGCTCGACGACAGGGTGGCGCTATATAACCGCCCGGCTTTCATTCCCAACGACCCGGTCTCCATTCCGCACCGCTTCAGCAAAAAGCAGGACATCGAGATCAGCGGCTTCTTTGCGGCCATCCTGGCGTGGGGGCAGCGCAAAACCATCATCAACAATTGCCTGAAACTGATGGACCTGATGGACAACGCGCCGCACGACTTCGTGCTGCACCACCAGGACCACGACCTGCGCCGCTTCCTGGGCTTTAAACACCGCACCTTCAACGACACCGACCTGCTATACCTGCTTCACTTTTTCCAGCAGTACTACCGGCAGCACGACAGTTTAGAAACAGCTTTTGTTGGGGAGGGGCATATATATAGAACGCAGAAGGAGCGGTTGGTACACTTCCATCACCTTGTCTTCAGCCTGGAGGAGGCACCGCAGCGCACCCGCAAGCACATTGCCACCCCGGCACGCAAATCGGCCTGCAAGCGGCTGAACATGTACCTGCGCTGGATGGTGCGAAAAGACAGCAACGGCGTGGACTTCGGCCTGTGGAACACCATGCAGATGGCCGACCTGATCTGCCCCTGCGACGTGCACGTGGAGCGGGTGGCCCGCCGCCTCTGCCTCATCACCCGCAAGGGCATGGACTGGGAAACCGCCGAGGAACTGACAGCCCACCTGCGAGACTTTGACCCCAATGACCCGGTGAAGTACGACTATGCCCTGTTCGGGCTGGGGATAGAGGAGAAGTTTTAGGTATAGCCGGTGACATATAAACCGATATAAAATAGGTATTCTGCAGGTGTGCTCGAACCACCCCTGCCCCTCCTTGTCCATGTAAGGAAGGCTGATCATGCCTCTTCAGGCCTTTAAACTGTAACTGACGGTTAAGTGTGGCTATATATAACGCTACCCATGCTATATACTTGCTGTACAAAACTTCTCCGCTTTCAAGATCTTAATTCCACGATTACTAGGTTCAAAAGCATCCTTGCTCAATTTATTAACCCAGTCTGCTGTAGGGGCATTAGAATCTTTGATAGACTTGATTTTATGGGCAAATGACTGTCATTGTTTTTGGTAATACATTTAATGATTTTGTATTTGAGCGTCTAAATATTTATTACACTCTTCTTTTTAGCCATGATAAGGATATGGATGTCTGGAAGGGTAGATAAATATGGAATGGGTAATTTTATGGGTTAAACTTAGCAGTGTTCGTTTAGCGGGGTGAAGCGTTAGTAACTTCACTGCTACGCCGTATCGTGTGTTCGTAATTTTGCCAATTCACCTTTTGCTGCAACAATTCATTTTAAAGCTTCTTCTCTCGCCACTCAAGAGACTGTGGTAGAAATCTATCAACAACTTGGGCATTACCAGTACTTGCTTCTAATTTTGAAGGGACAACAACTGTATCACTTACTGCCAAAATCTCTTTTAAAGCATTATTAGCAAAATTTTTTCTATTGAACCTATACTCCAATCTCCCTTTCGTCAAGACAGCATTAATCTCCTCAAATGATTCAAAATGCCCTCTACCGTAGATAAAGTAACCAAAGCCTAAAAAAGAAGTACTGGTATGTGGGTTAAAAATTAAGAATTCCTTTTTGGTCCTAACTCCAAGAAGAAAAGTGTCTGGGTTAGCCGTTACAAACATATTTCTTACCTGGTCTTTATATTCGTTAGAGATAGTATCAAAGACGAGAACTACCTTTTTATTGGTATTATTAGTTAATTTGAGGCGCATTGGAAACGCTGCCAATTCTGGCAAACCAACACTATCTAACTCTATCATCACTTCTCCTTCTTCAGCAGGCAACATGATACCAAGTGTAGGCTTATTGCAGGAAGTGATTGTTAAAACAAGTAAAAATAAAGACAGGTTTCGTAGGTTCATTTGTCTTAATTAAGCCAGTTCACACCAAAGCTTTCCCCTTTCTTCTAATTAAGATATACTTCTTAACTCTTATAATACAAGTATATAGACATAATTATCTTATACTATATTGTCATCCTGAAAGGATCTTGGTTGCGAGCGGTAACTGCGCTCGCAACCAAGATCCTTTCAGGATGACAACAAAAAATAGGTCTAACTAATTTTGTCTCCTTACTTATCACCTATATCTAAACATGAACCTACGCTTATCTGCACTTTATCTCACCTAAACCCCAGCCTCATTACTGACCTCCACCAGTCGGCTCCACCGCAATCTTCAGCACTACCTTTCGTACTGTTTGCTCCGTCACCATGGCGGCGTGGGCATCGTCGGGGAAGAAGATGGTGAAGTAGCCGGCGGGCACATCAAACCAGTTGCTTGTTTTGTCGGGGAAGAAGGCGGCCTCACGCTCGGCGGTGTAAGGCTCGCTGGGCTCTGCGCAGAGGGCAAGGCTTTTCCAGCCCATATGGTCGGTGCCGGAAATCACGTACTGGATGTCGATGTACTGGCGGTGCGCCTCCAGTTTTGCTTCCTTCTCGGTGGTGCCGGAGCCTTCGGAGATAATGGCAAACAAATCGCGGCCCACGATGGCCTGCTGCCCCAGCGGGAGCGTTGCTAAATCTGCTTCCTGCAAAAACCGGAAGGCCTGCTGAAACAGCGGGTGCAGGCTATTATAGCGGCGGGCGTTCTGTAAACTGTCTAAAACCATTTTTTTAATTACGAATTACGAATTGTGAGTGGAGCCGGAAAGTTGTAAGGATAGTCTGGTTCCAGCTATATATAAAGGACAAAAATAAGTGCCGTGCTGCCTGATTCTTGTGAAGCGAAATCGAACAAAACAGCCCCCTGCACTTGTTATAGATATTGCTAATTTTGCAGTAAATTAAGAGATATCACTTGATCTATCCAGATAACTTTGAAATAAAAATAGGCTTTGCGCAGGTGCGAGACATGCTGTCCGAGCTTTGCCTGAGCCCGCTGGGCCGCCAGTTTGTGCAGCGCATGACTTTCCTGAACCGGCACGACCTGGTGCAGCGGCTGCTCGAGCAAACAAACGAATTCAAGCAACTGCTGGAGTCGGATGCGGAGATTCCGCTGCAGTATTACTTCGACGTCACCGCTTACCTCGACCGCGCCGCCATTCTGGGCACTTACCTCGATGTGCAGGATTTCTTCGAAATCAAGATGTCGCTGCGCACTATCCGCGACTCGCTGCGTTTCATCGCGTCTGCGGAAGAAGGCAAGTACGAGTCGCTGAAGGCGCTGGGGGCCAATGTTACCGTAGAGCGCTCCCTGATTGCCGCGCTGGACAAAGTGGTGGACGATGCCGGGGCCGTGCGCGACGATGCTACCCCGGAATTGCAGCGCCTCAAGCGCGACCTTATCTCACAGCAGGCTATCCTGCGCAAGCAGATACAGTCCATCATCCGGCACGCCAAAAACGAAGGCTGGACGCCCGCCGATGTGGAGCCGACCATTCGCGGCGGACGCTTGGTGATACCCGTTCTGGCCGAGCACAAGCGCCGCATCAAGGGCCTTATCCACGATGAGTCGAACACGGGGCAGACGGTATATATAGAGCCGGAGTCCATTTTTGAGCTCAACAACGACATAAAGGACCTGCAGAACGCCTACCACCGCGAGCTGATCCGCATTTTGATGGGGCTGACGAACACGCTGCGCAACCATATACCGGAACTGCGCAAAGCCTACCAGTACCTGGGCCTGCTGGATTTTATCCGGGCGAAGGCTGCTTTTGCGCGCCGCGTGGAGTCATCGATGCCCAAACTGCACCGATACCCATATATAAAATGGACGCAGGCGGTACACCCGCTGCTGTACCTGGCGCACCGGCAGGTGGGCAAACCCATCGTCCCCATGGACCTGGAACTGACGCAGGAGCAGCGCATCCTGCTTATTTCGGGCCCTAACGCGGGCGGTAAATCTGTGAGTTTGAAGACGGTGGGGCTGGTGCAGTATATGCTGCAGTGCGGCATGCTGATTCCGGTGGCCGACAACTCGGAGGCGGGCATCTTCCATGATATTTTCATCGATATCGGGGATGAGCAGTCCATCGAGAATGACCTGAGTACGTACAGCTCGCACCTCACCAACATGAAGAAATTCGTGACGGTGGCCGATAAAAAAAGCCTGGTGCTGATAGATGAGTTTGGTACGGGTACGGAGCCGGTGCTGGGAGGGGCCATTGCCGAGGCGGTGTTGCAGAACCTGAACGACAGCAAGGTATATGGCGTGATAACGACGCACTACACCAACCTGAAGAACTTCGCCGAGCGAACGCCGGGCATCGTGAACGGGGCCATGCGCTACGACCACAAAAACCTGCAGCCGCTCTACCAACTGGAGATCGGAAAGCCGGGCTCCTCTTTCGCCATCGAGATTGCCCGCAAAATCGGGTTGCCAAAGCACATCGTGGACAAGGCCAGCAGCCTGGTGGGCAAAGACAAAATCCGGTACGACCGCCTGCTGGAAGAACTGGAGACGGAAAAGCAGGAACTGGAGCAAAAGCTGCGCGAGGCGACCAAGCAGGAGGAGAAACTAAAGCGCAACGTGAAGGAGTACCAGGACCTGAAGAACTACCTCGAAGACAGCAAGCAGGACATCATGCGCGAGGCCAAAGGAAAAGCGAAACTGCTATTGAAGGACGCGAATCAGAAGATAGAGTCTACCATCCAGCAGATAAAGCAGAGCCAGGCCGGGAAGGAGCAGACCAAGCAGGCGCGCCAGGAACTGGAGAGCTTTGCCGCCGAGGTGCGCAAAGAAGAGCCGCGCGCGGTGCAGAAGCGTATTGCCAACGGCGCCATCAAAGAAGGCGACAACGTGGCGCTGATAGGGCAGGATTCGGTGGGGCAGGTGGTGAGCATCAAAGGTAAAACGGCGGAAGTGCTTTTCGGAGGCCTCAAGACCATCGTAAAGGTGAGCAACCTTGAGAAAGTAGAGGGCCAGATAGCTACCAAAAAGAAGAAAGCCAGCGTACCGGAGGCCGCCGAAGGTTACTCCCGCGGCATGAACATCACGCAGCGCATGGCCGATTTCACCACCACCCTCGACATCAGGGGCGAATACGCAGAAGAGGCACTGACCAAGGTGATGAACTTCACCGACGAGGCGATCATGCTGGGTATACCGGAGATCAAGATCATCCATGGGCGGGGCAACGGCGTGCTGCGCCAGGTGGTGCGCGATTACCTGCACTCGGTGCGGGAGGTGGCCAGCCTCGGCAACGAAGCCACCGAGCGCGGCGGCGACGGGGCCACCATGGCAGTGCTGAAGTAAGCGTTTAGCTATATAAAACAGCGGGGGCAGCCAATATAGGCTGCCCCCGCTGTTTTATATATAAGCTGTCATTTTAATCACTATCGAAACTGCTAATAGGAGGGAGAACGTTCCATACCGATTATGGAATTTTTCGATGGCGCGAGGTACTGTCAGAAGAAGCAAGCCTTTTGTTAGATTTTTTTTGTTAACTTCACCTCACCAAAAAGAGAATACCAAGCCGCAAGGTGGAGGATGTTCATCGTGTAGCCCGAGGCTGTAAAACAAAATGTGTGCCTGTTGCACAACAACTGGTTGAATGTTGAATATAGCCGTAAAAAGAGCTAGTGCCAAACCCATGAAGAAATGCAGGGCAGGAAAACAGACGAGCGGGAACTGCGCTTCTCGCTCTCGGCGCACGTGCCGGGGCACAACTTCTACCGGCGGCTCAAGGACAGGCTGGATCTGGAGTTTCTCTACGAGCTGACGGCTCCCTATTACGGCCACTGCGGCCAGCAGTCCATCGACCCGGTGGTCTGCTTCAAGCTCTGCCTGGTGGCTCGCCTGGAGAACATCGACTCTGACCGCCGTCTCTTCGAGCACTGCAGCCTGCGGCTGGACCTGCACTACTTCCTCGATTACCAGCTGTACGAGCCCCTTTCCTGGCACTCGACCCTCTCCCGCACCAGGCAACTTTTAGCCCACGGCCCTGTTTGAGGAGGTCTTCACGCGCGTGCTCTCGATGTGCGCGGAGGCCGGCATGGTTTCGGGCCATACCCAAGTAATCGATTCGGCCCCATCAAGGCCAATGCCTCGATGGGCTCGCTGGAGCTGAAAGTCCCCAAGAGCAGCTCGATGGCCGCCTCCGGCAGGTGAAAACCTTCAGCAGCGCTGACTGCCGGGCCCGTCAAGACATGGTCCCGCAGGGACAACGCACCCTCACGGCCAGGCAGGAGGAGCTGAACAGGCTCCAGGCCCTTCACTACAAGTGGCGTGCAGAGCAAAACCTGCGCCCGGTCGGTTTCAACAAGGGAGCCAAGTACACTTCCAATATAACGCACTACTCACCCGTGGACCCGGACGCCCGCATCGCCGTCAAGCCGGGCAAGGCCCGCCGGCTCTGCTACCACCTGCAACTGGCGGTCTAAGCTTCCCGCCAAGTAATCACCCATGTGCTGGCCAACCACGCCGACCGCAAGGACAGCTGTTGCCTGCCACACCTGCTCGAGGGGCTCACCCTGCGGCTGCAGGGGCTCAGCTTGAGGTGCACCTCGCTCTTGGCCGACTCGGGCTACTCCTCGGCCAGAACTACGCCCAGTTGGAGTGGGAGGGCATCGCCGCCTTCATCCCGCCCTACGGCAAGTACAGGGGTGCCCCCGAGGGCTTTACCTATGAGAGGAAACGGTATTTCTTCCGGTGCCAGGAGGGCAAGAAGGCTGTTTTTGCCAGCAAATCAGCAAGGCCAAGGGCGGTCAGGCCCAATACAGGCTGTACCGGACCTCGCGCCAGGACTGCAGGGACTGCCCCTTGAAAGTGAGCTGCGGCAAACTGCCCGAAAAGAGAATTGCCATCACCTCCTACCGCGCCGAGTACGAGCGCATGATCACCCGGATCTAGGCCGCTGGGGGCAGCGCATGAAGCGCCTGCGGCAGGCCACTGTCGAGCCGGTGCTGGGCACGCTATAAAACCACATGGGCATGCGAACGGTCAATACCCACGGGCTGGAACTGGCCCATAAAGGGATGCTGGTGGCCTGCCGCGGCTTATAACCTACAGAAATTGCTGCACTTCACCCCCAGAAAGAGTCAGTACAGCCGTCGTGACCTTGCCCAGGCCAGAGCAGGCGGTCTTTTTTTGCTTCTATTTTTTTGCCCGATCAGGAGGTAGTCGTGGAAGTAGGAATAGAAGTCAGAAGGTAATAGTGGGTTGTGCAACATGCACCTGTGTTAAAGGTTATCGAGTAACACCTTTAACGCAGATAAAATGGAAAATCAAGCCAGCCTGGATCTGGAGAAGATCAAGCGCCAGTTCCTGGAGGAGTTCAGGAGCGGCAAACCCACCTTCGGCAAGGACGGAGCACTGGCCCCTCTTCTGAAACACTTTCTCGAGGCCGCCCTGGAGGCGGAGATGGACCTTTACCTGGACTCAGAGGAGCGGGAGAAGGGCAACCGGCGCAACGGCAAGGTGAGCAAGCGGGTCCGCACCTCGGACGGGACCATCGAGGTGGAGAGCTCCCGTGACCGCTCCGCTAATTTTGAACCGCAGATTATCAGAAAGCGGGAGACGGTGCTGGCAGAGAACCTGGAGCCGCGCATCCTGAGCATGTACGGGCTGGGGATGAGCCTGCGCGATATCTCGGCTCATCTCAAGGAGATGTACGACATGGACATCTCCCACGACACCCTGGCGGCCCTCACCGAGAAGATCGTTCCCCAGGTCAAGGAGTGGCAGGCAAGGCCGCTGGAGGCGCTCTACTGCATCGTCTGGCTCGACGCCATGCACTACAAGGTACGGCAAGGGGGGCGCGTTGTCAGCAGGGCCGTCTACAACATCCTGGGCATCGACCGCCACGGCCACAAGGAACTGCTGGGCGTGTACGTCTCGGAGAGCGAGGGGGCCACCTTCTGGCTCTCGGTGCTGACGGACCTGCAGCAGCGGGGCGTGCGGGACGTGCTCATCGCCTGCATCGACAACCTCAGGGGCTTTGCCGAGGCGATAAACAGCGTCTTCCCGCAGACCGAGGTGCAGAGCTGCATCGTGCACCAGATCCGCAACAGTCTCAAGTACGTGGCCTCCAAAGACCAGAAGGAGTTCCTCAAGGACCTCAAGCCGGTATACCGGGCAGAGAGCCTTGAGCTGGCCGAGCTACGGCTGCTGGAGTTGGAGGAGAAGTGGGGCAGCAAGTACCCCAAGGTGCTGGAGAGCTGGCAGCGGAACTGGGAGAAGCTGAGCACGTACTTTAAGTACTCCGAGCAGATACGGAAGCTCATCTATACCACCAATGCCATAGAGGGCTTTCACCGCCAGGTCAGGAAGGTGACCAAGACAAAGGGGGCTTTCCCTCGGACATGGCCCTGCTGAAGCTGATTTATCTATCCCACCAGAACATCAGCAAGAAATGGGGCATGCCGCTAAGCAACTGGAGCCAGACGGCCCAGCAGCTCGCTATCTGGTTTGGGGAAAGAATGCAGCTGGACTTGAAGTGAAACTTGCCTCGAAGGTTTGGCCCTTTTTCCGTTAGGCTAAAGCCGTAACAGCAAAAGGGCCAGTAAATTGAAATAGTGAAGTGACACAGTTTAAATTACACTCCCACTGGCATACCTCGGAACCAAGGAAGACTTACTTACTCCCATACCAGCTACTGCAGCTTCTCAAACTCAGATTTAGTTACCTTAAAAATAGTGCCGTGCCGCATGCCCTCCGGGAAAGAGATTTTATCTGATATATCCTCCCAGTTCTTCAGGTCCGTGGATTGCACGGCGCCCATGCTGTGGTCGATGTATTTGTCGAAGTAGACGATCCATTTATCCCCGAGTTTCAGGGTAGTGGGGCCTTCCGCCCAGTAGTCGCCGGTGATGGGCGGGCCGGCGGCGCTGTAGGGGCCGGTGAGATGTTTGCTGTAGGCAACTTTGATGTTCTTCTCCGCCGGCTCGCGGGTCTCGTCTTTCAGAAACATTACGTAGCGGTTGCCGTCTCTCACAATAGTGGCGTCTATGACGTTAAAGCCCGGCTCATAGAGCAGCTTGGTGTCGCTGAAATTTTTGAAGTCTTTGGTGGTCACGTAGTACATGCGGTGGTTGTAGGCATTCTCCTCCTCCGACTGCGTTTCAGGGTAGAGCCCCGTAATCGTCGTGGCCCAGTAAATCATATATTCCTTTTTCTTCGGGTCATAAGTGATTTCCGGTGCCCAGGTGTTGCGGGCGTTCGGCTCATGCGCCATCACGGGTATAAACTGCTGCGCCGACCAATGGATTAAATCCCCGGAGCTGGCGTAACCCAGGCCTTTCTCGTTCCAGCTTACCGTCCACACCATATGAAATTTGCCGTCTGCGCCCCGGATGATGCAGGGGTCGCGCATCAGCTTGTCGTTGCCAGCGGTTGGCTTCAGAAAGATGGAGTCGTTCTTCAGCGCCTGCCAGTTGTAGCCGTCGGTGCTGTAGGCCAGGTGCAGGCCGTCCCCGTTTCCTTTGAAGAAGGAGAACAGGTACACCAAGTCCTGCGCAGCCTGCTTTTGCGCCACGGCACAAGAACCTAAAAATAAGAGAAGAAAGACAAAGCACTGTAGTTTTCTCATGGCGATTCTGTTAGGGTGACGCTTGGAGTGTTATGATATGAATTTACTGTTTCCAGCAGCTGGCGGCAACGTTGCTCCCAAACAAAGGGTAAAGAGGAGCTAACAGGCTTCGGACGCGCCAGCCATATATAAGCCATCTATAGAACGGCCATATATAAATCAGGCGCACAACTGACAAAGCAGTTTCGGAAACATATATAGGCAATGCTGCAACCCCTTTTTAAAACTTTGCACCTGAAAGGGCTTGCATGGCAGGTGCCGTTCCGTTAAAAAATTCAGTCCTCGGGGAATGGGATGAACACAAAATTCTGGAAATCTTCGTCCACCACGAAGAGACAGCAAAACTCGTCGGGGTCTTTGTAGGCGGCCTTGAAATCATCCACCTTTTCCTCCAGCACCAGCTGCCGCTGCACAAAATCCTCCAGGTAAGAGGCGTTGATGTTCCACTCCAGCGCGACTTCCTCCTTCGCCAGAAAGTTAGAGCCCACCGGCACTTGTGTGCGGCTGAACACGAAGATCGGGTAATCAGAAATCTTGCGTTTGCGCACCTGGTACGATGCCTCGCGCAGGGTCTCGGCCACCACCACAAAATCTTTGGAGATGGTGCCAAGGTACTTGCCGTTCAGTTCCGGATCGTTTTCCATATAATTCTTTACCGTATCATGTAGCACGTAGCAGGTATCACGACAAAAAGCTATTCCAAAAACTATTCGTGAAAAGACCGGGCCGGCTATACTACGTTATATACGAAGCCTTGCTACCTGATACGTGCTACGCGATATGTTTATCTATTTAGCGGATAGCAAAACAATATTCTCGACGTGGTGCGTCTGCGGGAACATGTCCACGGGCTGCACGCGGGCCACATCATATTTTACGGAGAGCAGCTCCAGGTCGCGGGCCTGTGTGGCTGGGTTACAGCTTACGTACACGATGCGCCCCGGGTGTACCTGCAACAGCTTCTCCACCACGTCTTCGTGCATGCCGGCGCGGGGCGGGTCGGTGATCACGACGTCGGGGCGGCCGTGACGGGCCACCAGCTCATCCGACAGGATGTCCTTCATATCCCCGGCATAAAACGTGGTGTTGGTGATGTTGTTGATGGCGGAGTTGATTTTGGCGTCCTCGATGGCGCTGGGCACGTACTCAATGCCGATTACCTCGCGGCACTGCCGGGCCACAAAATTGGCGATGGTGCCCGCGCCGGTATATAGGTCATATACCAGTTCGTTTCCCGTCAGCCCCGCAAATTCCCTCGCCAGCCTATATAGCTCGTAGGCCTGGTCGGCGTTGGTCTGGTAAAATGACTTTGGCCCCACCCGGAACCGGATGCCCTCCATCTCCTCGTGTATATAGGGCAGACCGTGGTAGCACACCACCTCCAGGTCGTGGTAGGTTTCGTTTCCTTTGGAGTTGACCACATATTGTAGCGACGTGATCTCAGGAAAGGTAGCCTGCAGGTGGCGCATGATGCCTTCTATCGCCTCCTCGTCGTGGCGGAACACCTGCAGAATCACCATCAGCTCGCCGGTGTTGGCGGTCCGGATGATGAGGTTGCGGAGAAAGCCCTGCTGCTTCACCACGTCAAAGAACTCCAGCCCGTGCTCCCGCGCATACGCCCGCACCGCCAGCCGGATGGTATTGGACGGATCGGGTTGCAGGTAGCAGTGCCGGATATCCAGTATCTTGTCGAACCGGCCGGGTATGTGGAAGCCCAGCGCGTTGCGGTCAAACTCCTCCGCAGACTTGATCTGCTCATTCGTGAGCCAGCCGTTGTTCGAGAACGTGAACTCCAGCTTGTTGCGGTAATAGCGCGTTTTGGCTGAACCCAGAATCGGGTCAAACGCGGGAAGCGCCACTTTACCGATGCGCTCCAGGTTGTCCTTCACCTGCTTCTGCTTGTAGTGCAGCTGCGTGTCGTAGCCGATGTGCTGCCACTTGCAGCCGCCGCACACCCCGAAATGCTCGCAGAAAGGCTCCACGCGCAGCGCAGAATATTCCCGGAAGGCAACAGGCTGGGCCTTCAGAAAGCTTTTCTTCTTGCGTGTCACGCGCAGGTCCACCACGTCGCCGGGGGCCACCCCAGCCACGAAAATCACCATGTTGTTGTGGCGCGCCAGGCATTTCCCCTCGGCCACCATCTCCTCGATTTTAACGTTCTCGAGTACCTCGAACTGCTTTTTCTTATGCTTGTTTCTCACGATGGTGCAAAATTAGTCAAAATTGAGGAGAAACGGCAGCTGGGCAATTGAATGTGCAGATGGGATGAGGGAATTTGGAGATTTGAAAATGTTCTGAAAGGAGTGTCAGCCTCACAAGCAGACCATGGCCTAACAATCAACAACCAACCATCACCAATCAACAATTAAATTAACTTTGCAGCACGCATATATGGCTTCAGCATTATGAAAGATAAAGTAGTACTGATTACAGGCGGAACATCGGGCATAGGCAAGGCGCTGGCTATTTCGTTTGGCAGGGCAGGGGCGAAGGTGGCTTTCTCGGGGCGCAATCCGCAAGGCCTCGCCCAGACGTCGCAGGAGTTGGCTGCGGCGGGCATCGACAACCTAGCCATTCAGGCGGATGTGAGCGTGGAGGAGCAGTGCGCGCAGATGGTGCAGCAGGTTATTGACCGATATGGTGGATTGGATGTGCTCATCAACAATGCCGGCATCTCGATGCGCGCGCTGTTCGAGGAGGTGGACCTGGATGTGATCCGCAAAGTGATGGACATTAACTTCTGGGGCACCGTGTACAGCACCAAATTCGCGCTGCCTTATATACTGGAACGCAGAGGTTCCATCATCGGCATATCCTCCATTGCGGGTTACCGGGGCCTGCCCGCCCGCACGGGCTACTCGGCCTCCAAATTTGCCATGCACGGTTTTCTGGAGACGCTTCGCACCGAACTGCTGCACAAGGGCGTACATGTGATGGTTGCCTGCCCGGGCTTTACGGCCTCCAACATCCGCAACACCGCGTTGGCTGCCAACGGGCAGCAGCAGGGCGAGTCGCCGCGCGAGGAAGGGAATATGATGACCGCCGAGGAAGTGGCTGAGAGGATACTGAAAGCGACGCAGCAACGCAAGCGCGACCTGGTGATGACCTTTCAGGGCAAGCTCACGGTATTCCTGAACAAATGGCTCCCCGGCCTGACGGACAAACTGGTCTATAATGTGATGGCAAAAGAGAAAGACTCGCCGTTGAAGTGATCGTTGCTTGTTTTTCGTATCACGTAGCACGAAATGAATATATATGTCGTGCTACGTGCTACGAAATACGTTCTAAGGAAGCTCCAGCACATTGTTTTTGCGGATATAGGCTTTCTCGCCTCTCCACTCTATTTCGTACCAGATGTCCTGCTCCCCGCGGATGGGCACTTTGTGTCCCTCGGTGGCGGTGGCCAGCCAGGAACTGCCCGCAGAGGGTGCCGACATAATGGCCACCTGGTTGCTCCGGATGATGCCCGCGTCATCCAGATCAAGGAAGTTTATATAGTAGAAGATAAACAGTAGGTACAGCGTAAAACCGATTTTGAAGGTGCTGGTGAACTTGTGGCCCTTGCGCCAACTGAAGAACATGACAGTGGCCGTGACGACAGCCGCCAGCAGCATAAGCTCGAGGATACGCATATAATGCTTGCTGAGCTGCGTCTTGAAAAACTGCAGGTCGTTGTACTCGTAGCCCTGCAGGCGGTGGGCCTGCGCCAGTTCCTCCATTTTCCGCAGCACCGACCGGCTGGGTTCTTTCGTATAGAACAGGTGGAGGTAATACATGGCGCCTGTGTAGTCGTGCTGCCCTTCTTTGATGTAGGCCATTTTCAGGAGCATCCGGGGCGAGTAAAGCTGTTGCCCGTTCAGGATCTGCTCGTAGGCAGCGAGCGCCTCGGTGTAGTGCTGGGCCAGGAACAGAGAATCAGCGGTGGCGAGGGGTGTTTTATCTGCCTGAGCACAAGCCGGTTTTGCGAAGAGAGCCGAAATAATGACTAAAAAGGCGCATATTTTGAACCAAAGATTTTGCATTTAAAAACTTAGCTGTTAGTTTTGCATCGCAATTCAGGGAAATCACTCCGGAAATGCAAGTTATAAAAAAGATTCTGTAGCTCAGCTGGTAGAGCAATACACTTTTAATGTATGGGTCCTGGGTTCGAATCCCAGCGGGATCACCAAAAAACAAGAAAGCCTTTTCAGCGCGAGAAGGCTTTTTCGTTCTAAGGCTGCCATGCCTATATATAAGGCAGCGCGAGTTTAATTTTGAAAATACGGATTTAGCTCGTATTTTTGCACTCCCAACAATGGGAATGAGTACTGATTCTGTAGCTCAGCTGGTAGAGCAATACACTTTTAATGTATGGGTCCTGGGTTCGAATCCCAGCGGGATCACCAAAAACGCACACAGTACAAGCACAAAGCCCTCTTTACTTGCAGTAGAGAGGGCTTTGTGCTTCTCAGGAATGAGCCCCTGAAGGGTCGCCCCGCAAGACTTTTATATATGGCATGCAGGAACAGGTAGTCAGTCCTCTGTCTTATACAGCGTCTCGAACAGTCGGTGTTTGTATTGCGGATACTCCCGCAGCACCGCCACCAGGGCGAACAGCACGCCGCCGATCAGCACCGGGTAAACCAGATACAGCAGTGGGTGGAGGAGGGGCAGGAACAGCATCCCGAACAGGATAATCGTTATAAAATTGTACAGGTACGAAGACCTGGCGCTGAAGCTGAAGATACCGCCCTTCACCGCCTTCGGGCTGACGATGGAGGCGATGATGCCAAAAGGAGTCAGCAGCAGCACCGAGGCGATGTACATGAGCACGATGAACAGGGCTTGCTCGTGGTTAAAAAACGTGACGTACAGAAAAGTGAGCACTGCATCCATGAGCAGCGGCACCCGCAACGGCATCAGGCTGGCCTTGATGAAGTCCATATAGCCGCCGCTGCTGCGCTCGATGGTGAGCCAGAGGTTGCGGTAAAAGCCCCACACGTTGTTGAACACGTAGGAATATATAACCAGCGGCCCCACAAACAGCCACAGCGACACAATCTCGTCAAACACGTGCACATCCTTCTGCAGGTAAGAGGTGGCATCCAGGGCCAGAATGATGGCCTTGAACACCAGTCCGAAAATCAGCATCTGCTTGGCCAGCCTGTGGTTCTTGAAGAGTCGCCAACTCAGGCTGCGGCGGGCATTGTTGCTGTAATTGACCACCTTGCGGCGCTGCTCAGCGGCCGCCTGCTCCAGCAGATAATTGGCCGCGATAAAAAAGCCCAGCGCAGCCATGTGTACTATCAGCATCAGCCAATACGAAGTGGGCCGGAACATGGGCACGCGCACCTGCAGCGCCACGAAGGCCGCTGCCATTACGGCGCCCATGTAAAAATAGCTGTGCGTCCAGCGCATTCTCCGCTCCACAAACACCTGCAGCGTCCGGAGGGTGACATGCGCCGTCAGCAGCACCAGCACACTCTGCAGCAGGTGCCCGACTGCATAGTCAGGTGACATCAGAAAGAGCAGGAGCAGGAAGTTTGCCACGATGAAGTAAAACGGCGACACCAGTTCCACCGTCAACTCTGCCCAGAACTTTTTTAGAGGGCTGACGGGATATATGCGCTGTATGACTTCGGCCTTCGGCACATAAGCCGGGAAAAACCCCTTGAGGATGATGATGGCCAGCAGGAACAGGTTGGCGTATTCCAGTATCTGCTCCGGGCTTTGGGACACGCTGTCTCCAATCCGGGCCTGGTGCAGCAGGTAAGTGAAGATGTAACTGTAAACGCCCGCCAGCACGATGCCGAGAGAGAGCAGCAAGGCCCGCAGCTGCTTCTTCTGGCGGAAAAAACCTGCTACGCGCGCACGG
The DNA here is from genome assembly GCF_009931655.1 of Pontibacter russatus. Classification (NCBI taxonomy): domain Bacteria; kingdom Pseudomonadati; phylum Bacteroidota; class Cytophagia; order Cytophagales; family Hymenobacteraceae; genus Pontibacter; species Pontibacter russatus. The sequence continues at coordinate 4,237,830 of NZ_CP047984.1, forward strand.
CAGGAGAAAAGTATCAAATCCATTTCATTCAGTTTAAAGTTTGAGTTGAGAGTTAAGAGTGAACCTGTAGTAATGAGGTTTTAACTCTTAACTTTAAACTCTTAACTAATTGAGCATCCAGTCCATGTTGGTGCCGGAGGTGTAGTGGGGGAGCAGCAGTTGGAACAGGGCCTGGTCTATCAGGTTTTTGCCGTTCATGGTAAACTCCTGCACCGAGCCGTTGTACATCAGCCGGCTGTCGTTCAGCACGCCTATATGGGTGGCCACTTTCTCCACATAGTTCAGGTCGTGCGACGAGATGAGGATAACGCGGTTGGCGTTGCGGTAGCTGCGGATAAGGTTGACCAGCAACTGGGCAGCGATCGGGTCGAGGCCGGTGAAGGGCTCGTCGAGGATAAGCACCTGCGGCTTGTGCAGGATGGCGGCGGCAATGCCGACCTTCTTCTTCATGCCTGTGGAGTAGCCGGCGATGTTTTTATAGAGTACTTCCTGGTCGGTGAAGAAGTAGTTGGTCAGGCTGGTGATGCGCTCCGCCGCCTCTTTGGGGTCTAGGCGGTACAGCTTCGCGACGAAATTGAGGTACTCCAGACCCGTGAACTCGTCTATCAGGGGATTGTCTTCGCACAGCGCGCCCAGATTTTGCTTCACTGCCAGCGCGTCCTGCATATAATTCTTGCCGAAAAGGGAGACAGTGCCGGCATCGGGCTGTATCAGGTCCAGAATGCAATTGAGGAAGGTGCTCTTGCCCACCCCGTTCTTGCCCAGCAGGCAATAACACTGGCCCCTGCCTATGGTTACATCAAGGTCTTTTAGTACATGTTTTTTTCCAAATGATTTCGATAAGCCGCTTATTTCTATGCTCATATAGGTTACGCTACGAATTGAGTGCTCATGTTCCGGGTGCCAGCCGCTCCAGGCTGTTTGCGGATAAAATTAAGCATTAAGCCATTATGGTCCTACAACAGCGGGGGCAGGCTCTTGTAATGTTTATACTTGTTGCTATACTCCGACGGAAAACTTTCTTTATAGACTAAAACACGGTTAGGGCCATAAAGTTCGCGAGCGGCACTATTTCGCTGCAGGAGGGAATAATAAGCCAAAATTCGGGGCAGGGGCGTTGCAAATGTCAGGAGGGCTCTTTACTTTTGCCATCACATTTTACCTGCGCACGTGGTGAAACTGGTAGACACGCCATCTTGAGGGGGTGGTGCCTTCGGGTGTGGGAGTTCGAATCTCCCCGCGCGCACTTCTAAAAACTTATTTCCTCATCACACAGAAAGCAGCGCGAGCTGCTTTCTGCTTTTATATCCTATCTTATAACCAAGTTGCCGCATATACGAAACCAAATACCACGGTTTTGCCATATATACGTCAGCGGTTTTTCTCAAACGGATTCTCCGGTTTCACCAGCAGCACTTTCTCCTTTTCTACTGCCACGGCGCCGGGTGCGGAACCTTTGGGTTTGCGCACCCATTTCTTGGGGGTATATATCACCGGGCAGAGGGAGTCGGTTTTGCGCTTGCTGTAGTAGGCGGCCAGCTGCGCCGCTTTCTCCAGCACGGTGCCGGGCACGGTTTTGCCTGCCTGGTGTTTGATGACGACGTGTGAGCCGGAGACATCTTTGGCGTGCAGCCATATATCCTCTTTGTAGGTGTGGCGCTGCGTCAGCTCGTCGTTGTTCTTCGCGCTTTTGCCCACCAGTATCCGGAAGCCCTCCGTCTCAAACAGCCGGAAGGGAATCTCCTGCTGCTCCTGCTGCCTGGTGGCAAGCAGGTGGCTGTAGTCGCGCAGGAAAATTTTAAGCTGCCTGTAGTCCTGCACTTCTGCCAGCGCCTGCAGGGCATCCTCCAGCACAATCAATTCCTCCAGTTTCCGCTCCGTCTTTTCCTCCAACTGCTTCACCTCCACGTGCTGGTTTTTGGCTTTGCGGTAGAGCCGCTCGGCCGCCTTCTGCGGCGTCTCGTTTTGCTTGAGTTTATATAGGCGGGGCTGGTCGGTGTAAAAATCATACAGCTCCACTTCGGTGGCGCGGGGCGGGATGTTTGTCAGGTTGGCCATGAGCACGTTGGCCGTCTGCGCGTAAGATTTGTCGTAGCGCAATTCCTGCAGCTTTTGCTCCGCCTGCTCCAGCACCGTCTGGGTGATGTGCCGCCTGCGCTCCAGTTGCTGCCTGGCCTGCGCATATTGCCGCTCGTAGCCCGTCTCAGACAGGTAGAGGCGGGTGTAGGCGTTCAGCGCTTCCACGGGGCTGGAATAGGTATATAGCACCTCGCCTATTGGGAGCAAAGACAGGCGCAGCTTCCCTTCGAACCGGATGATGTAATACTGTTCCGGCGCCTCCAGCAGCTCCAGCATTTCCTGCACCATTTCCCATTGCTGCGCAAGGGGCTGCTGACTGTAGTGGCGTTCGTTCAGGTAAGCCGCCGGCAAATCGCCGAAGGTGGGGTATAGCTTGCGCAGGTTTCCCTGGGCGGCGGAGAAAGCGGCAAAATTCTGTGCCAGCGGGCGGTCCATCTGCAGCGGGGCAAGGTCTGCGTCTGCACTGAACTTGTTGTGAAACAGTTCCACTGGAAGGCCATCCCTATATAAAACGATGTTGGATCTGTTGCCGAACAGTTTGAAGAGCAGGATATAGCCGCCCGTGAACTTCAGGTAAAAGCTGCGTTCGTTCAGGTGCTGCACCACTTCCTCCACCGTCTGGCCCCGCAGGGGCTGCAGCAGTTCCACGGTGTTGGCGCGCGCCCTCCGGAAGCCAGTTGGGAAGGAGAGGGAGGAGAAGTGAGACGTCAGCAGCGCCCGTATGTAGAGCTCCCTGTTTTCCCATGCAAAGCCCAGAATCAGCTCGTCCTTGTTTTGGCTGAAGGCCGTGACCGCCCGCATGCCCTGCAGTTCGGGGCGCAGCGCCTGTGTCAGTTGCTTTAAAAAGTAGTAGTTCTGATGCACCTAGAGTTCAAGCTGCAGGCCGTCGTAGCCTAATCGAATAAAGCCCGGGAGTTGGGGCTCCACCTCGCGGTGCTGCCCCAGCAGATGGCTGATGTGTGTGAGGTACGCCTGCTCCGGCTGCAGTTCCTCCAACAGGTTAATGGCCTCCTGAAGCGAGAAGTGGGAGATGTGCGGTTCCTGGCGCAGCGCGTTCAGCACCACCACCTTCGAGCCTTTCACCTTCTCTTTCTCCTCCTCGGATATATAATTGGCGTCGGTGATGTAGGTAAAGTCGCCGATGCGGTAGCCGAACACGGGCAGTTTGTAGTGCATTACCCGGATGGGCGTAAACGGCACGCCCTCCACCTCGAAAGGCTGGTTGGTGACGGTGTGCAGCTGCACCCTCGGAATGCCGGGGTATTTGTAGTCCGCGAAGATATAGGAGAATTCTTTCTTCAGCTGCCCCAGCACGCGCTCTTCGGCATATACCGGCATGTCTTTGTGCTGCGCGAAGTTGTAGGCGCGGATGTCGTCGAGGCCGGCTGTGTGGTCCTTGTGCTCGTGCGTGAACACCAGCGCGTCCAGCGTCCTGATTCGCTCGCGCAGCACCTGCTGCCGGAAGTCGGGGCCGGTGTCGATGATGATGCTCTTGCCGCCCACCTGCAGGTGTACCGACACGCGCAGGCGCTTGTCGCGGTAGTCCACAGAGCGGCAAACCTCGCAGGTGCACCCGATAACGGGTACGCCCTGCGAGGTGCCGGTGCCTAGTAAGGTTATTCTCAAGGGGTTTTCTCCTGGTTGCGAATCTCGAGGTAAAGGCGCAGGTTCTTGTCGCTCAGCCTGCTCTCGTCCACCGCGATCGTCCGCAGGATGTCGTAGAGGCAGTTTATCTTGCCCTCCAGGCTGTAGTACTTGTTCACCACCGCCACTTTCATATCCTTCAGCAGGCAGTACCCGGCTTTAAAATTCCCTTTTTCGTAGCGCAGCACAAAGTCAGACTCCGCAAAAATATCCTCCAGCTTGCTTAAGAATGGCCGTGTGTACTTTAATTCCATTTACTTTCGCGTAAAGGTTGGCTCCATATATCAGGCCGTATATTTTTTCACGGTGAGCACCAGCGCGTCGAAGTCCAGCGGCTTGGGCAGGTAGTCGTTGATGCCAGCCTCCTTGAAGTCCTGCATGCTGTAGTTGTTGGCGTTGCCCGTCACCGCGATAATCGGAATGCTGGCAATTTCCTTGTTCTCGTGCGCTCGGATCTCCCGGGTGCAGTCCATCCCGTTCTTCACGGGGATGTTCAGGTCCATCAGGATGGCATCGATCTTGTTGTTCTCCACCTGCTTGATCACCTCTCCGCCGTTCTTGGCAGTCAGTATCCGGTATTTCTGGAGTTCCAGAATCTTCTTCGTCAGGTTCAGGATAACGGAGCTATCCTCCGCGATCAAAATAGTTTTGCTTTCAGCCATATGTTAACAGAGTATAATTTCTTTATATGATTTCCTGTAGTTCTCGTACTGATACTGCAATTTGGAAAAGTTCTCATCTAAATGTTCCAGATGATCGGCTTTAATATCATGCTCCAGTTGCTTGGCAAGCTCTGCCACTGAAACGATGCCGAGCGTGAAGCCGGTCCCTTTCAACTGATGCAATGTACTCAATATAGAGTTGTAATGTTGTGACTGCAAATCTTTTTTGACTTCCTCAAGCAACAGGGCCGCCTCTTCCTCAAACTCGACATAAAGCTGTAGCACAAACTCGGAACCGCCGATCTGCATGAGCTGGCCCACTACCTCCATGTCAATGATGGGGCTGGTTTGCAACGCTCCTTCTGCCGGGGCGCCGCCTTCCGGCTCGGCCGCGGGCAGCTCCCGCCTGAGCCAGTGCTGCCGCTCCCACTTCACGATCATGGTGTGCAGGTCCAGGCTCTTCACCGGCTTCGACACGTAGTCGTCGAGCCCCTGGCTCATAAACTTTTCGGCATCGTCCTTCATCGAGTACGCTGTCATGGCCACGATGGGGGGGCAGTTCTCCCCAAGCTTTTCCTTGATGATGTTGGTTGCCGTCACGCCATCCATTTCGGGCATCTGGATGTCCATAAAGATGATGTTGTAGTCATTGGAGGTGGCCCGCTCAATGGCTTCAAAGCCATTGGAGGCAATATCGGTGGTGCAGCCGAGCCGCTCGAGCAGCTTCTGTGCCACTTTCTGGTTTATCTGGTTGTCGTCCACGAGCAGCACGTATGGGTGGTACTGCAGGGTCTCCATCTCCACATTCTGCTGCTGCAGCCGCTGCTGCTGTTCCGACATCTCGGCCTCGGTGGCCTCGCGCGTGCGTATATGGAACCAGAACACGCTGCCCGCGCCGCCCTCCGACTCTACCCCGATGTCGCCGCCCAGCAGGTGGGTCAGTTGCCGCGAGATAGCCAGCCCCAGGCCCGTTCCCCCGAATGTCTTGGTAGATGAGTTGTCGAGTTGCATGAAATCATTGAAGAGCAGCTCCTGGTCTTCGGGGGCAATGCCAATGCCGGAGTCTTTCACCCGCACGTGCAGCCGTATATCCTCCCCATCTCCGATCCGTTCGGCGTCCACATGGATGCTTACCTTGCCCGCATTCGTGAACTTGATGGCATTGGAGGTGAGGTTGGAAAGCACCTGCAGCAGGCGCGTCTCGTCGGTGAAGATATAGCGCGGCGTGCGGGGCGTAACATGGTAGGTAAAGGCCAGATCCTTCTGCTGTGCCCTGTTCGAGAACAGCGAGTAAATCTTGTTCAGCGACTCGTGCAGGTCCACGCCCGCTTCGCTCAGCACCAGCTTGCCCGCCTGTATCTTGCTCAGGTCCAGGATGTCGTTCAGGATGGCCAGCAGGGCGTCGGACGATTTGCGCAGCGTGTCGATATACTCGCTCTGCTCGGGGTCGGTAGTGATTTGGTTGAGCAGGTCGATCATGCCGATAATGCCGTTCATGGGGGTGCGCAGCTCGTGGCTCATGTTAGCCAGGAACTGTGTTTTCACCTTCAGCAGGCTTTCGGCCTCTTCCTTGGCTTTCAGCAGGGCTTTCTGCGTCCGCTTCAGCTCCGACACGTCGCGTGCCACTCCCTCCATGGCTACCGGCTGGCCCTCTTCGTCTAAAACGAGGCGCGAATCGATGATTACGGTTTTGTGCGCGCCGTTCTTGGTCACCATCTCCACCTCAATGTCGCGCACGCTTTTCTCCTGCAGCACCCGCCTGCCCAGCATCTCCACAACCTCCGGCTGGGTATGGAAACGGGCTATGTTCTGCCCGAGCACCTCCTCCTCGCTGTACCCGATCAGCTGCGACACCGACGGGCTCACCAGTTTCAGGGTGCCGTCCATGGTGATGCGGTAATACACATCCTGGAAGGACTCAAAGATGCTTCGGAACTTCTCCTCGCTGTGCGCCAGTTCCAGTTGCGAGGTCTTCTTGTCGGTGATGTCGAGGGCCATGCCCGAGACTTCCTCAAAGGTGCCGTCTTCGAGGTAAATAGGGCTTAGGTACACCTCGCGCCAGATGCCGCTACGCTCCAGGTATATCTCGAAATGCTGCGGCTGCCCGCTGAAGGCCTGTTTATATTTATCCTCCCAGAAGGCATACGAGTTCTCGTGCATCGCCACGATGTTGCTGTCGTTAATGCGCATAAAATGCTTCAGCGTCTGCCCACTGCGCTCCTCAAAGCTGGCCGCGAAGTTGCGGTTAAAGGAGGTGAGCTCGTAGTTGCGGTTAAGCGACCACATATGGTGCGTGCCGCTCTCGAAGATGGCGTTCAGCCGGGCGTTTTGGTTGTTTATCTGCTCTTCGTTCCGCTTCCGCTCAATCGCCAGGGCCACCTGGTTTGATATGAAGTGCAGGATCTCGATATCTGTGTGTACATAGGCATCCGGGTTCTGGTAGTCCTGCAGGGTAATCACGCCTATAATGCGGTCGCCGATGGCCAGCGGGGAACTGAGCATCACTTCCGGGACGGCCCCGAATGGGCTGATCCCTTCCCGCTCTGCCAGCTCCAGCAGGGCTTCTTTCTGCATGTACAGCGGCTTTCCCGTATCTATGATATACTCCGACAGGCCCACCGAGAACGGCCGGCGCATGTTTGTTTTGTTGGCCTTGTCGATGAACTGATCCACCAGGTAAACGAAATTCAGGAACTTGCGGTCCCCGTCCACCAGCGCTATATAGATGTTGCGCGTCTCGATGATCTTGCTCAGCTCCCGGTGTATGGCGGAGTAGAGCGAGTTGAGGTCTTTGCTGCTGATGGCCAGGTTGGCGATGCTGTAGTACACCTTCTGAAGCCGCTCCGCCTTGATGCGGTCGGTGATGTCGTGCAGGATGGCGCGCGTGGCCACGGGCTGCCCGTCCTGCCAGCTGCAGATGATGCTGCCGATGAGGTGGACCGGCTTTCCGGACTTGGTCAGGAACACCGTCTCTATCTTGTTCACGTTCTCGCCCTTGTACAGGTTGCGCAGCTGGTAGATGAGCTTAGCCTTGTAGTAAGGGTGTACGATGTCGTTCAGCGTAAGCGTCTCAATGTCCTGGTCGGTATAGCCGAGGCGGTCTTTCCAGGCCTTGTTCACGAAGATGAACTTGTTGTCCACAGAGATGTTCTGGATCAGGTCGTGGGCATTGTCGAACAGGTCCTGCAGGCGGATTTTGTTGTCCTTCAGCGCTTCCATCGCGATGCGCTTGTCCGTCATGTCCTTGCCCACGCTGGTAATGCCCGTTATCTCCCCTGCGGCATCGTAGTCAAACATTGCGTTCCAGCGCAGGGTCTTCAGCTGGCCTGTTTTTGTGACGACGTTGCGCTCGTAGTAGGTGTTGAGGTGTATCGCCTGGAAGGATTTCCTGAATTCCTGCAGCCGCTGGGCCCGCTCCTGCTCCGGCACCAGCAGCTCGAAATAGTTCTGCCCGATAAGTTCCTCGCGCGAGTACTCCATGTACTTCAGAAAATAGTTGTTGGAGTGCGTGATAGTGCCCTGCGTGTCGAGGCTGTAATAGATGAGGTTTACCTTGTCCAGGAAGTTCCGGAACTGATGAACCGACTCGCGGAGCACCTCTTTCTGCCGTTTCGCCAGCTGGGCCTGCTTGCGCTGCGTGATATCCCGCTTGAATACCTGTATATAGGGCTCGCCGTCAATGTTGAGCCGGTTTATGTTGAGTTCTACATCGAAAAGGGAACCGTCTTTCCGGCGGTTCTTCCACTCAATCGTCATGGAGCGTCCTGTTTCCAGCACCTCCCGCATCAGCCGCTCCGCCTTCTGGGCGGAGCTGGCACCATCCGGCTGCAGTTCGGGAGAGAAGTCGGTGGGGCTGTGGCCGATAAGCTCTTCGCGGGTGCAGCGGAAAAATTCGGTGGCTTTCTCGTTGCACTCCACCACCTTCCCGTCTTTGAGAAGCAGGATGGCATCGTAGGAGGACTCGAACAAAAGCCTGTATTTATCTTCCGAGAGGCTGAGCTGCAACTGCAGCCGGTGCCGTACGATATAGCTGCCGATGGTGTTGCCGATAAAGTCGAGCAGCGCCAGAAAAGACCGGTTGGGGTGGTTGTGCCCGTTCTGCCAGAGCAGCAGCAGGGCGAGCACCTCGTCCTCCGTTGCGACCGGCACCAGGGTTAGCTTGCGGCGCAGCAGCGACTGCAGCTTTTCCTGGAGCTGCCCAAGCGCCTTGGGCCTGTCTGCTGTGAGTAGTTTTGCCAACAGCCCCTGTTCCATATACAGCTCGTCCGGCGGGTGCTGCTCCAACGGGTCTCCGGTCGTGTACGTAAGCTTGGCTTTGCCTTCGGCAGGCAGGCAGGTATATACGCTGCCGCCGGCCATGTCGCTTTTTTTCAGCAGCTCGTCCAGCGTGAACTGCAGCACCTCGTGCTGGCGGTCAGAGGTGGAGATATGGGTGATCAGGTGGTTGATGAACTCCAGTTGGTGGTTGCGGAAGCGCACGTCCTGCTCTGCCCCGATCAGCTCATTCAGGTTCCTGGCGGAGCCATAAAGCACATCCTGGCCCGAGAAGGTGCCTTTCTGAAGGATGATTTCCACGGGCACCACCTCCTCCTGCCCGTTTCCGTGGAGCCACCACTCGAATTTCTGTTTTTTCCCCTGAAGGGCCTTTTTTATTTGTTTTTTCAGCGACACGCGCTCAAAGAGGTTCAGGCCGAGGCCCCTGAAGATGGAGTGCCCCACCAGCTCCGCTTTCTGCTGCCCCACCAGCCGCAGGGCGCTCTGGTTTATATCCAGGAAACACCCCTCGCTGTCGAGCAGGAAGAGGGGCTCGGTGCTGCCGTCGAACACATGGTGGTAACTGGCGTCCCGCTCCGGCGCAAGCGCGGTGGGTTTGTCCGCCTCCGACAGCTCTATTGCTATGAACTCCTCTCCCTGGTAATCTAGCAGGCGGCAACAGTAGGCGTAGGGTTTGGCAGCTGCCGCATCAGGCTGCAGCTCTCCCGTAACAAAGCGCCGCTGGTGCAGGGTGTCTGCCAAGGCTGCAAACTCCGCCTCCGATAAGTGTAACAACTCCTGGGCAGTGCCTGGAATCTGCCGTGGGGCGCCCCCGAAACTGGCTAGCTGGGCATTGGTTGCCAGCAGCCTGCCGCCGGGGTGCGCGATAGCCACACCGTGGAGTGGCCTGGAGAGTTGTGCCAGCACCTGCAGCAGGGCATCGGCGTGATGGGTAAGCGGGGCGTTTGTTTCCCGGAGGGGCATAAAAGGCATCGTAATATGAAAGCTATGTGAACTATGCTGCACTGCTGTACAGCGGCAACGGCTTCTGTTCTCAGTTTATAAATTTAGCATTAAATTAGCAAATAAAAATCTCTCCGGCTATCCTTGCACCATATAAACCTGCTGCCTGCCCAGATGCCTGTACTATGCCATTATTTTATTGGCTAAACCTGATGCAGGGCTGCTTTGCCCCTTTAGGCAGTTGCATTGGACGGCGGGCTGCACGGCTTCGGAGCTTTCTGCAAGCAGGTTTATATATACGTACAGGAATGAAACTTTACCGTTTTCCGGTGCTGCGCTTCTGAGGCAATGGCCTGCTGCGCTGCCTGTATGGATACCGTTGAATAGGCCGGGGAAACCAAAATAGGTTTGACGCTGTCAGCTATAAATAAGCCGCAGGGCCATATATGGGGCAGAATCAGCAGTAAGAAATCAGGTACGTGCCGGCGGATTGCGCAGCTTGAGTTTATATATACCAGAAGGACAGCCGCAACCCGGGGAGCAGCAGAAAAACGATGGCGACAAACAAGCAGAAACACCTGGTGGTGGTGGCAGGGCCAACGGCCGTGGGCAAAACAGAACTGAGCGTGCAACTGGCGAAGCATTACAGCACCGCCATCCTCTCCGCCGACTCGCGGCAGCTTTACAGGGAAATGACCATCGGGACGGCCAAGCCGACCGAGCAGGAGCAGCGGGGCGTGCCGCACTACTTCATCAACTCGCACAGCATTACAGAAGAATACAATGCAGGGGCATATGAGCAGGATGTGCTGGCGCTGCTGCAAAAACTCTTCGAGGAGAAGGATGTGGTGGTGCTGACAGGAGGCTCCGGTTTATACATACGCGCCGTGTGCGAGGGCATGGATGCGATGCCGGAGGCGGACACGGCGCTGCGCGAAAGCCTCACGCTGCAGTACGAGGAGGAGGGGCTGCAACCGCTGCTGGACAAGCTACGGCAACTCGACCCGCTATATTTTGCCCAGGTAGACCGGGCCAATCCGCAGCGCGTGATCCGGGCGGTGGAGGTGAGCCTGTCCGGCGGCATGCCCTACTCATCGTTCCGGAAGAGCGAGCGGCGGGAGCGCCCTTTCCATATCACCAAACTGGGCCTGACACGCGACCGCAGCGAACTCTACCAGCGCATCGACCAGCGCCTGGACCTGATGCTGCAACAGGGGCTGCTGGAGGAGGCCAGGGCGTTGTACCCTTACCGCACGCACAACGCGCTGCAGACGGTTGGCTACAAAGAGATTTTCGGCTATATGGAAGGGGCGTACGACTGGGCAGAGACGGTGCGCCTGCTGAAGCGCAACAGCCGCCGCTACGCCAAGCGCCAGCTCACGTGGTTCAACAAAAACCCCGGGGAATATACCTGGTTCCACCCGCAGCAGTGGCAGGAGATAGTGGGCTATATAGATGAGCGAAGGAGTGAGTTCTAATTTTGAATGAGCGATTAAGTGGATGAATGAATGTTTAATTTTGAATAAATGACTTCTGATTAAGTGAATGGGCCATATATGCAGCAAGATGCGGTCAGTATATATGCCATTCACCAAAATCATTCACTCATCCACTTAATCGCTCATTCAAAATTAAAAAGGATAGCCTACGGCGATGTTGAGCACCATGCTGTTCTCGCCTCTGAAAGTTCCGTTGAAGTCGCCCAGCACGAACCTATCCCCTTCTGGAAGAGACGGGTTCCGCACCGGAATGCCCAGGTCGAGGCGTATGACGAAGAACTCCACATCCACGCGCAGGCCAAACCCGGTGCCCACCGCCAGCTCGTTCAATACGTTTTTTGGGTCGAACACGGCCCCCTCGCGCAGCGGATTCCCGGCTGCGTCAAGTTCCTCCCGAAGCGTCCATATATTACCCGCGTCCACAAACACAGCCCCCTTGAAGAACCCGAAAATCGGGAAGCGGTACTCCACGTTGCTCACCAGCCTGATATCGCCGACCTGGTCGAAATAGGAGAGCGCGTCCGTTTCAGACCTGTCTTTCTTGAAGTCGTACGTTCCCGGCCCCACGCTGCGGGCCCTGAAGGCGCGTATGCTGTTGGGCCCGCCTACCGCGAACTGCTTTACATAGGGCAGGGTAGTGGAGTTGCCGTAGGCAAAACCGACGCCGGTCACCAGCCGCGTCACCAACTGGCTTTCCTCCCCCAGGTTCAGGTAATAGCGGAAGTCATTGTCGAGAAGGGCGTACTGCGAGAACCGGCTGCCGATAATTTGCCGGGGCTCCTCGTCGGTGGGGGGAGGGAAGCCGGTGACAGACTGAATGCCATTCAGGAGGTTGCCGGACAGGTCGAGGGTCACTTTGTCGAAAAACTGGCTTGTGCGGTCCTCATATACCTGGTCGCTGTACGTGAGCTGGTAGATGGAGCCGATGATGAACTGGTTATCGAAGCTGCGGCGCAGGTAGGGCCTTTCTTCCAGGTAATCGCCGAACACCCCTGTGGTATCCGCCAGGCGCACATACTGTAGGTTGATGGGCGTCACGTCCAGTGTTAGCGTCTGGGTAGGGCGCCAGTTGTAGCCGTAGGTGGCGCTGTAGGAGTTCATCCGGAAGAAGCCCACCCGGTTCAGGAGGCTGAAGCCGGCTCCGATGCGGGTCTGCGGGGCGAACTCCGTGCGGAGGTTGCGCAGCCGGAAGGGGGAGACGATGCGCGGGATGGCGAGCGATGCCTGGACGCTGAGCTCATAGGAGGTCAGGTTCTGGCTTTTTGAATCAATCTGGGGCTGGGCCGTTTCTGCGGTGCTCTGGCCCCCTCCCACATAAGACTCAATGGACGCGGAGCCTTCTATCGTGAGCAGCTCGGAGCCCTTGAAGGCATTCCTGTTCCGGAACGCGATGTTTAGGCCCGGACCGGCAAAGCCGTTGGATTTGTTCACCATCTGCGCCTCGGCACGCAGCGACTTCTTCAGGGCCGGTGTCAGGTATATAAAGGCATCCAGCGCGTTATTGTTCACAGTGTCTACCTTGTATTCGATGTTCACGAATTTGTAGGCAGAGAATGCCGAGAGGCGCTTGGTGGTGAGCAGGTGCTCTTCGCGGGTATAGAGGCTGTCCTTTTCCAGAAAGACCCCGCGCAGCAGGTGCTTTGCCTTCACGTAGTTCTCGTTCGGGATATAGTGATAGCCCTTGTAGTCAATCGTATCGTTTACGGCCAGGCTGTCGCCCACGGAGTAATTGGCGAATATATAGACGTCGTCAATGGTGAACGGCTGCAGCGCCTGATGCGGAGCCGTGCTTTTCACGCGCAGCACCACATCCACCTGCCGATCGCCGTTGGTGGTGTCGGCGCTGTAAATGAGCTGCTCGGGGCTAAAGAAATAATATCCCTCATTTTTGAGAATGCCGTCTATCCGCACACGCTCCGCCGACATAACCGAAAGGTCGTACGGCTCCCCTGTCTGCAGCAGCGACTCGGTCCGGGTCCGCTCAATGTCGCGGAGCACAGGCAGTGAGTCCTGCAGGGTGTATTCTATTTTGTTGTAGCGGTAGGGCTCGCCTATCCGGGCGGTCCAGCTAACGGAGGCCTTCTTATTTTTAGAGGTGGTGGTGCTGCTTACCGTGTTATTGAAATAGCCCCTGTTATGCAGGCGGTTGCTCATCACCTGGCTCACGCTTCCGGTGTCCAGCTCCGAGACCAGGACGGGCGGCTCCCCGAGTTTGGTCATTATCCAGTGCTTCAGGCCTTTTTCCTTCTCGGTATGGAACGCGTTATATATGGCCAGCTTGGGGCGAAGGCCCAGCACAGAGGCGTTGGGCTGGGGCCGCACCGCGGCGCTTAGCTCTGCCTGCATTTCTTTGGAGCGCTTGCTGCTGTCGTTCTCGCCCTCTACCGCCACTTCATACTCCCAGAAAAGGGCCTCGCCCTCGGGCACCACCTTCGTGACGCTGCAAGCGGAGGAGAGCGTGAGGAGTAGCAGCAGTGGCAATGCATATATGCATCTAAATCTTGTCAAAGTTTTTGTGTTCAACATAAATTATTACTCTATACCCTCTTCCTGTAGTTTTTCTTCTTCCTCTTTTATTTTCTGCTGCTCTTCCCTCGTTACCCGGGCTTCCTCCAGCTTGCGCGCTTTCTGCCTTCGCTGCACCTCCTCCAGGCTGCGGAAAAGGTCTGCGAAGTCGTTGTACTCCCGCACGTAGATTACCGACATACCGGTGGCGCGCACGTCGCCCCCCTCCAGCACGCCCTCATACTGATTGCGCTGAAAGCCCCGCACCCGCAGCCGGCCATCCTCTGTCAGGGAGTACTCCACTGATATGTCGCCGCCAAAGCCGCTCATGGTCTGGTTAGACCGGTTGCCGCCCTCCAGGCCGATGTCAGTGCCCACGCTCACAGTGAGCCTGTCGTCGAGGAACTGCTGTTTCAGGGCCACGTTCAGGTCGGTGCGCCCCTCTGCCGACCCGGAGGAGTAATCCTGGTAGGAATCAACGCCGAACTCAAGGCCGAGGCCCCCGGCATACTGGTTGGTGAGCTGGTTGAGCTGGTCTGTCAGGGCGCCGCTTAGGCTGTTGCGCACCGTTGACTCTATGCCCCCGCCCGAACTGGCCAGGGGGTTGGGCGCCAGGAAGCGGTTGAGCACCAGGAGGGCGAACACCTGTTTGTTCAGCTCCGACTCGTCCTGCCGCAGGTTCTCGAGGCTCGATATCACTTCCTCCGGCACATCTCCCTGTTCTCCTTCCGCTAACTCTATGTCAAAGCTGATTTCCGGTGTCAGCAGTTCGCCCTCCACATTAACCAGCACCCGGAACTCCGCCTGGTTTTGCAGGGCGGGGTCATCTACACCGGCCAGCTGCGAGGCCACCAGTTCCCGTGGGGCCGTTTCTACGTTATATATAGCCGTGATGTCCATGATTCCCTGGAGCGGGTCGCCGGACCAGTCGATGTAGCTGCCATCCGCTATATCCAGCTCGCGGGAGGCCAGGTCGTAAAACTCCATACTGTAGCGGCCGTCGGTAATGGTGTAGCGGCCACTCATGTTTATCTCGCCGGTTGGCCGCATGCCAATGAACAACGGGTCAGCGGTTCCCCGCACCGTCAGCTGGTCGCCGGTGGTGGGGTCTATGACGATGGTGATGGGTGTTTCGTCGGTTACGAAGATATCTGCCTCCACCTCTGCGCCCACAAAGCCCGTGACAAGCTCCACCGAGTCCTGCCCCGGCTGCCGGATGATCCTGTCCAGCTCAGGCCCCAGCTCCACAAACTCCACGATGCCTTCGCGCTCGGCGGCTCCCACCGACTCGGCCGGAATAACCGTGGTGAAATCCGAGCCTTCCAGCACATGTACATCTACCTGCACCACAGGCACCTCCATATTGCCGGTAATGGTAGCGTCAGCCGCCACGAACAGGGTGCCGTAAAAAAGGTCGTTGTTGGCGGCGGTGGAGTTCAGCGCCAGGAACCTTTCAGTCTCTACCCCCAGGTCGAATTGAAAATCGGTATAGGTGTCGGTCGCGATGAGGCCATTCACCACCAGATCATTCTCCAAAGAATCCGTGACCGTGAAATCGGGGAAGCGGATGCCCTGGTCATCAAACACCAACCGCTCATTTTCTAATGTAAACAGGGAGCCGAACATGGTGAGGTTAAACTGTGCCCGGTTGAAGTTCAGCTCACCGAGAATAGTGGGCTCCGCCACGGTCCCAGAAATGCGAAAATTGCCATTGGCTGTGCCATCCAGCTGCTCCACCATGCCAGCCGTAAATCCTGCGAGGGAGGCCATGTTCAGGTTGGCCACGTTGGCATCCAGGTTCAGGAGCGTGGCATTCGGCTGTGTCTCCATAAAGCCATTCACCAGCACCTGGTTCCCGTTGTCGGTCAGCTTCGCGTCGATGTTGTAGCGGTTTCCGCCTGCGTTGCTGGCATTCAGGGCCAGGTCTCCTACGGGCACGCCCTCAAATGTAAAATCGGTCACGGTCAGGTCCGAGGTGAAGGAGAGGTTATCACCCATGATGTCATTCAGGGTGGCTTCCCCGTTAATGATTCCCGCTATCAGACTGTCCTGCTCCTCCTGCACAGTGCGCATCAGGTAACCGATGCTCAGGTTCTCGAAAGCCACGTTCAGGGGGGCACCCGGGGCAACCGGGCCGGTGCTGTTCAGCGCTATCGCCTGGTTGTTGTGCTGCAGCCTTATATTATTGGCATAGAGCAGGTTGGTGCCGAACTGCAGGAAATTGTCCTGCGGCACATCCCAGTCATCCCCGTTTACAACCAGTTGGTCAGGGTTGAAGGAGAAGCGGTAGCCAGTGCCCAGGCTGTTGAGCACGCCCCCGAGCACAAACTTTTCTGCCCCGGTGGTGTCGCCGGCAATCGCTACCTTCACGGCCAGTTCATCGTCCATCGCGGCGCCATCTATGCTTATGTTTTTGGCGTTCAGGGAAGGGGACAGCAACTGCTGCAAATTAAGGCTATATGCCAGCTGCTCCTGGCTTCCGTCTACCTGCAGGCTGAGGTTCTGCAGAGTGTAATCCATATATACAATCTTGCTGATTTCGCCATCCAGCTTTAGTTGCTGGGTATCGCTGTCGTAGGTGGCCGTGATAGGTGTGGCTGGCTGCAACTGCTGCAGGTCGGGCACAAACGAGGTGATAATCCCTGTCTGTTTCAGGTCGATTGTCGCTGTAAAGTCCTTCAGGTTGATGCTGGCAGGGTAGGGCGGGTCGGGCTGCAGGTCGATGTAGTATGAGAAGTATTTTTGCAGGGCCGTGGGCAGGGTCGCCAGCGAGTTCCGGAACTTCATGTCCGCATCCACTATATCAGACTGCAGCGCGATCTCCGCTACTTCCCCCTGCTGCTCCAGCTCCATCATCAGCGTGTCGATCGGGAAGCTCTCGCCGTTGTGGCGCACAAGCAGTTCGCTGCCGGCCAAGCGGCCGCTGATGGTGGCGGCGTCGGCCCCGGTGAAGCTGCCTTCCAGATTGCCCTGTACCGCCAGTGGTTCAGTATATAACTTCAGGGCCTGCAGGTCTGCTTTTTCCAATGACAGGGTAAAATCGTAGGCCGGGTTCAGCGTGTCGCGCAGGTTAAAGTCACCATTCAGGTCAAATGCCAGGTTCTCGTCTTCGGCGGTGGCCTCTACTGCATATAGATTGCGGTCTATGTCCGCGTCGATATCGATGTCGTTGTAGGAGTAGCCACTGTAGTCGAAGCGCTGCACCGACGCCTGCACGCTGGCCCGCATGTTTTCAGGCGTCAGGCCGGTGCCTTTAGCCTCCGCCACCAGGGCCACAGTGCCCAGCCCCAGGCTGTCGTCCGTGAACAGTTGGCCCAAATCGAAGCCATCGGTTTTGACTGTGGCGTTAAAAGCTTCATTTGCCCCCATATCCACCACGGCCGCCACATTGCCAAAGGAGCTGTGCAGATCCATCTTCGTGTCGAACTCCGTGAATGTTCCCTGGAAACTGCCATCCAGGCTTAGCTGGCCCGGCAGCCTGAAGTCGGGGGGGATGGTGCCGGCCGGGGTGAGCGCGAGTATATCGGCGCGGGTGGTGGTAAAACGGTCGATGTTGAGGTCGAGGTAGAGGTTATCGGGGTCCATGGCGTTGCGCACCACCCCGCTCACGTCCACGTTGGTATTGTTCAGGCCTTGCAGTTGCAGACTGCCGATGCGCAGGTTGTCCAACTGGCCTTCCGCCTCAGCCTCCAGTTTAATGGTGGAGTTGGCGATGCTTCTAAAGGCAGGGTTCAGGGCCATGTCCGGCATCAGGTACTGCACGTCCTGCAACCCGATGTAGCTGTTATTGATGTCCAGATTCAGGTTTACCTGCGAGGGGTTCTCCGTTATCGCGTCCAATGATGGATACGTCATCTTGAGGTCGTTCTGCAGGTGGCTGCTTCCTGTTTTCAGGTCCAGGTTGGCCAGGCTGGCGCTGGTGGAGTCCACGACGATGTTGGCGTTGAAGTTCTGGATCTGAAAGCCGCTTTGCTCCTGCAGGGTGAACTGGTTCAGGTCCATCCGGATGCGGTTCGTGCTGAAGAGGATGTCGTCGGCGTCCAGTACCACATCCGTCACCAGCAGATGGTCGTAATCGATACCCTGCGGCTGCTCCGGCGCGTTGGCATTGTCGAAAAGCAGGTTCAGATCCGCCACATCCAGCTCGCCCAGCGTCACCACCCAATTCATGGGCTGCCCAGCCGTCTCCTCCACCGACTCGTCCAATTCCTCCACGGTCTCTGCCGGGTTCACCGCCAGCGAGTCAACGGGCTTGTACTTCTCCTGCACGTATTTTACCTCAGTGTCGCGGAGCATGAAGCTCTCCAGGTCCACGTGGGCTCCCTTCAGGTCAATGTTGTCTGCCACCAGCTCCGACTCCCCCAGGGCCAGCTCAATGCGCTGCTCGGCGGGGCGGCTGAGGTAGCTGACGCGGATATCCTCCAGGGCCACGCGGTTCAGGCCGAAGTCCAGCTCAAGCGGCTCGGTGGCGGCGGTGTCGGGTGGCGGCAGTTTCGTCTGCTCAAAATCAACCCAGGTATGGGCCAGATCAATCTCGTCCACCAGGTAGCGCTGCTCGTCCAGGTTCACTTCCTCCATGGTGGTGGTCAGGTCGCCGATGCGGGTCCTGATGAAGTTGCCGCCCGCCTCATCCCGGAAAACAACATACACATTGTTCAGGTTGATGATGCCGAGCGAGATGGCCATGGCTGATGCGGTGTCGGCGGGCTGTGCGGCCACTGCGGAGGTGTCGGTGGCGAAGGCCTCCGTGATATAGCCGAAGTTGGTGGTGCTGTCTTCGCGGATGTGCAGCTTGAGCGTGGCGTTGTCGAGGTCTACCTTGCTGATGTTCAGTTCCCCGCTCAGGAGCGAAAACACGGCCATGTCCACGCCCAGTCGCTCAGAATACCAGAGCGTGTCCTGCTGCTGGTCCTCCACATACACCTCCGTCAGCACGAGGGTATTGCGCCAGTCGGTGGTAAAGCCGCCGATATCCACCCGGGTGCCCAGGGTCTTTTCCAGGTAGTTCTCCCCCTGCGTGGCCAGGTAGCTCTGCACGGCCTGAAACTGCAGCGCGATGATGATGAGTATAAGCAGCCCTACTACAATGGCGATTGGCCAGAGTATGATCTTGAGGGCGATTTTCCCGAGATGTTTGGCAGAAGCGATAGAAGTGCAATATTAGTGTGCTCTGCTTTTACGGAAAAGCCTGAAGATGGATAGGTGAAATGAAAACTTAAATAGAGGGGGAAGATAGGGGAGGGGCCATTCCTGCAGGAATTTGCAGCCGAATGGGGCGGATTTGTATTTTATACTCCAGGGCGTTACGCCGCAGGAGTATAAAATGAGGGATGGGAAGCTGCTTTATTTCGTTATATATTGGTTATATATATAGCAACCATATATGGCCGAATAAAGCCAGTATATATGGCAGGCTATATAAGCTATATAGGCAAATCAGCTCGACAGGATGTTCACCATGTTGATGAACTCCGGGTTGATGGGCTTGTCCTTGGTGATGGTGTCGATGAACGGGGTGAAGGTCAGCTCGGAGTTGATGATGCCGGCCATCTCGTTCTTGCGGCCGGCCAGCAGCCCTTCCACGCAGGCGATGCCGAGCTGGCTGGCCAGCATGCGGTCTGCTGCAGTAGGGGAGCCGCCGCGCTGCACGTGGCCCAGTATGGTAACGCGGGCGTCCATGTGCGGCAGGGCCCGCTGCACCTTCTCGGCTACCTCGGTGGCGCTTCCCTCTTCGCCGCCCTCTGCTATAATCACGATAAAGGAAGTCTTGGAGCGGCTCCAGCCCGTGCGGAGGGTGTCCACCACGTAGTCGATGCTGGTGTCGGTCTCCGGGATCATCACAATCTCGGCGCCGCCGCCGATGGCACAGGGTATGGCGATATAGCCGGAGTCGCGGCCCATCACCTCGATGAAGAACACGCGGTCGTGGCTGTCGGCCGTGTCGCGGATCTTGTCGATGGCGTCGAGGGCGGTGTTCACGGCGGTGTCGTAGCCAATGGTGTAGTCGGTGCCGTAGAGGTCGTTGTCGATGGTGCCGGGCGCGCCCATGGTCGGGATGCCGTACTCCTCGAAGAAGATGTTGGCCCCCGTAAAGGTGCCGTCGCCGCCTATGGCCACCAGCCCCTCGATGCCGAGCTTCTGCAGTTGCTCATAGGCTATCCTGCGGCCCTCTTTGGTGGTAAACTCCTTGCTGCGGGCCGAGCGCAGGATGGTGCCGCCCTTCTGTATGATGTTGCTGACAGAGTAAGACTCCAGTTTGGATATCTCCCCCTTTATCATGCCGTTGTAACCGCGTCTAATTCCGTATACTTCTATACCATGATATACAGCGGCCCTTACAATTGCTCTTATGCAGGCATTCATGCCCGGAGCATCACCGCCGGAAGTAAATACGCCAATTTTTTTCATGGAAGAGTGATGTGTTAGTTTAAAGTTATTCAGTTGTTTTTCAAGCGTGACCCTGTTATTTTACGCTTAGTGAGGGAGGGGCAATTTTCGTAGGAGAGGTGCCTCGGTGCAGCCATTAAAAAAAGGCCCGAAAGCACGACTTTATAAATATGAAAATCGTATGCAATAGCGAAACACCACACTTTACTTTCGCGGCGCGTGCTGCATTGTCCTTACACGGTGTGCGTAAGAACGCAAATTTAGCAGAAAGTAAAGTTATAGCACAATAGCAGACCAATTAATTAATCTAAATTTAGAGGCAACCTATGTTCGGTTTTTTTGAAAGCGAAGAAACAAAGAGATTGAAGAGCCATATCACCAACCTGGGTGCGCTGGCCAAAATTGACGGACACCTTGACCCGACGGAGATGAACTACATTGTCTCTATCGGCCAGAAGCACGGCATAAAGGCGGAAGAGGTGCGGCACCTTGTCTCGAACGTGGCCAACATAGAGCCACAACTCCCCGCCAACGACTCCGACCGGTTCGACCAGATATATGATTTGGTGGAGATGATGCTGGCCGACGGGATTGTGGATGAGAACGAAATGGACTTCTGCATCAACATGGCGGCCCGGCTCGGCTTCAAGAAAACCATTGTGGGGGTGCTGGTGCGTAAAATCTCGATGGGCGTGAAAGACGGGCTGAGCCGGGCCAACATCAAGCGCGATGCGCAGTCTTTCCTGAACTACTGATTGGCTGCATGATGCAAAACACACGGTAC
Organism: Pontibacter russatus; assembly: GCF_009931655.1. Lineage (NCBI taxonomy): Bacteria > Pseudomonadati > Bacteroidota > Cytophagia > Cytophagales > Hymenobacteraceae > Pontibacter > Pontibacter russatus. Next base: position 4,258,607 of record NZ_CP047984.1, read on the forward strand.
TACAGCTTCTGCCTGCTGATGCTGCATGCCGCCCTTCTCCTCTTCCTGAGCTTCTACTTCCTGGTCCGTGAAGACTACCTGCTGCAGTTCCTGCAGCAAGAGCTGCCCCTGCAGTTCCTGCTGCGCTTCTGCGCCTTCTGGTTCGCCAGCTTTGTCTTTACATTCTCTGTTTTCCTGTTGTACGTGCAGCGCTACCAGTTGCAGATGCCGGCGGTGGAGCGCAGCTATGCCTTGCAGGCCGGCAGGTTTGCCTTCAGCATCGGGTCGGGGGCGGCAGCCCTGTGCTTTCTGCTGCTCTATGTGCTTTTCCTGCGTTAAGGTGTTGCCACCGTGCCGCCGCGGCCACATATAGTCCGGCTTCCTGGTTCAGGGCATCTAATTGCTGACGCCGTAGGAGATAAAGGTGCCGCCCTCAAACAGGTAAACTACGTCTTCTCCCTCAATGCCGAGGGCCACAGCATCGTGTTCAGCTTCCATTTCATCCCTTTCCGCACCGATGCGCAGCGGCTCCCCCTGTTCCATCAGGTAAAGGTAATAAGGGCTCTTGAGGGCGCCCCGCTCATTGAACAATATGTCGCGCTTCAGCTCGTACAGCTCGTAAACGCCTTCCTGCTCCTGCAGCGCCGCCACAACCACCAGGTCGTCGCCTTGCTGCAACTGCAGTGCCAGGTCCTGCCGGGTGTCGCCGTTGAAATCGCCGCGCACCACCATAGGAGCCTGCAGGTACCCCTCCGACTGTTCCAGGGCTTCCTCCGTCAGCGCGGGCTCTTTCCAGTTTGCATACTCCTCCGTCAGCCGCCGCAGTACAGGTGGCGGCAGGGGCATGGTGGGGCTTATATCGTTCTTATCCGTCTTGAGGGCGTCTTTCCGGGTGTTTGCTACTGAGTCAAGTGCCTGGGCGGGGGGTGCCACCTCTACCTGTCCGTCCCGGACTTCCTCGTTTTTTGGGCCACACGCGACGGCTACACCCAACAGGCCCAGCAGGTACAGCTTTTTTTTCATGGTGTATGGTGTCTTCACATATATGCTTACTGTTGCGGGGGCCAGGCAGTTACATTGGCCAGAACACCGGCACCAGCAGCAGGATTACTGTTATCAGCAGCAGCGTGAGCGGGCTGCCTATCCGGATGAAGTCCCAGAACCGGTACTTGCCCGGGCTGTAGACCAGGATGCAGGCAGGCTCGAAAGGCGTGACGAGCGACACCGAGGCTGCCAGCATGATGGCAATAGCGAAAGCCCTGGGGTCCGCCCCCATCTCCACCGCAGCTCGCAGCGCCACCGGCACCACCACCAGTGCCGCCGCCGCATTCGACATGGGTTGGGTGAGTATCACGGTCAGAACCACAAAGCCAGCCAGCACCGCCATTTTGCCCATTGGGCCCATCATATCCACAATGCCCTGCGCCAGAAAGTCGGCGGCACCGGAGTTTTCCATGGCCGTGCCAAAGGCCGTCATGCCCCCAATCAGGACGAGCAGGCGGAAATCGATGGCGGCGTAGGCTCTGTCGGTGCTGATGCAGCGGAAGAGGATGCTGCAGATGGCGGCCAGCAGGAAGGCGATGGAGAGCGGCAGCAGTTGTGAGGTGCCCAGCAGGATGGCCACTGCAAAGCAGGTGATGGCAATCACGCCCTTGCGCTTCTTATACAGCACCGGCTCAAACTCATCCAGCAGGGCCACATCGTTGGAACTGCGCATCTGGTTCAGCCGCTGGGAGGAGCCCTGCACCAGCAGCAGGTCCCCGAGCTGCAGCTCAATGCTTCCGATCTTGCTGCGCAGCGTCTCGCCGTGGCGCGAGATGGCGATAACCACCAGGCCGTAGCGCTGCAGGAAATTGACCTCTTTCACCGTCTTCCCAATCAGGCTCGACTGCCGCACCACGAGCAACTCGGCCAGCCGTATCACATCTGTCTGCAGGTCCTTCTCCAGAATGACATCGGCCATGATCTGGATGCCTTTCGTCTCCTTCACCTTCATCAGGTTGTCAAGGTCGCCCTCCACCAGCAGCACGTCGTCCGCCTGTATGCGGGTGCGGAAATCGGGGAGAAAGTTGTCCTTGCCCCGGATGATGTTCAGGATGCGGAAGTTGAGCGAGGTGAGGTCGGAGGCGAATACCAGTTGGCCCACCAGCGGCGAGTCTGGCAGCACCACAATCTCGGTCAGGTATTTCTGTAGTTTGTATTCCTCGGCCAGTTCCTGGTCGTCGTGGTCGGGCAGCATGCGTTTCCCGACAGTCATCATATACACCACCCCCACCAGAAAAATGGCGACACCGATGCCCGTAATTTCAAAGAGGCCGATGGGGGTAGGCCGGTTTTGGCAATGTAGCCGCTCACGGCCACGTTGGTGGAGGTGCCGATGAGCGTGCAGGTGCCCCCCAGTATCGCCGCATAGGCCAGTGGCATCAACAGCTTGGACGGGCTTTCGTTAATGCGCCGCGACAAACCCACAAGCGGTGTCACAAACATGGCCGTTACGGTGGTGTTGTTCATAAACGCCGACACAATGCCCGTGACGACCATCACGACGAACAGCATCAGGTGCGAGCTCCTGTGCGCCAGCCGCGCCAGCCTGACCACGGCAAAATCGAGGATGCCTGTTTCCTGCAGCGCCGCGCTGAGTATGAAGATGGCGGCGATGATGATGATGAAGTCGCTGCTGAAGCCGTCGAAAGCCTCTTCGGGGGTGATGATGCGCGCGCTTGCCAGGATGATGAGCATGATGAGCGTCACAATCTCAACAGGGAGTTTCTCTGTCGCGAAAAGCACTACTGCAATCACCAGCAGCGTTAGCACAAGGGCTATTTCCATAAAAGTCCTGATTTGGCGACCTTTGGCTTAAGGCGCGGCTTCGGGCTTTTACGTGCAAGTGGTGTGGGAGGGTGGTGTTTGCGAAGGAAAATTTGCGGGCGAATTGCTGCGCCGTTCAGAATTGTGAATTATATATAGAAAGAAAAGCCTCTGAAATTCAGTTGATTATATATGTTCAGCGCCGACAGCCTCATCGATCGAGCGCAGGATAAGGGCGCAGGCCTCCCTGATCTGCTCTTCAGTGATGACAAGGGGCGGCGCGATGCGCATGGAGTTGTCGCAGAACAGGAACCAGTCGGTGAGCACGCCGTTGAGGATGGCCCGGTCTATCACGGCTTTCAGCACCTCAAACGACTCAAACTCCGCCGCCATCATGAGGCCGCAGTTCCGGATTTCCCTGATGCGCGGATGCACCAGCAACTGGCGGAAAAGTTCGGCTTTCCGGGCCACGCCTGCCGTCAGGCGCTCCTCCTGAATCACCTGCAGGGTGGCCAGCGAGGCGGCGCAGCTCACGGGGTGCCCGCCGAAGGTGGTGCAGTGGCCGAGGATGGGGTCGGTTTTGAAGGCGGCCATCATCTCCTGCGGGGCGATGAAAGCCCCGATCGGCATGCCGCCTCCCATCCCTTTGGCACAGACCAGGATGTCGGGCTCGATGCCGAACTGCTCAAACGCCCAGAAGGTGCCGGTGCGGCCGAAGCCACACTGTATCTCATCCAGTATCAGCAGGGTGCCGGTTTGGGTGCAGCGCGCGCGCAACTGCTGGAGGTAATTATTTTCGGGCACCCGCACACCGCCCTCGCCCTGCACCGTTTCGATGAGCACGGCCGCCGTGCGCTCCGTTATATATAGCAGATCCTCCACCTTGTTGTAGCGGATGTGGCGCACATCGGGCAGCAGCGGGCGGAACGCGTTTTTGAAGCTCTCGCTGCCGTTTAGGGAGAGGGCACCCTGCGTGGAGCCGTGGTAGGCGTTGTAGCAGGAGATAAGCTCGGTGCGGCCCGTATGGCGCTTGGCCAGCTTCAGGGCGCCTTCCACGGCCTCGGCCCCGGAGTTGAGAAAATAGGTGTTGTTGAGGCGCGGCGGCAGCGTCTGGCTCAGGGCAAAGGCCAGTTGTGCCTGCGGGGCCTGCACAAACTCGCCGTACACCATCAGGTGCATGTACTTGTCCAGTTGGTCATATATGGCCTGCAGCACCCGCGGATGGCGGTGGCCCACGTTGCTCACGCCGATGCCCGAAATCAGGTCGAGGTAGCGCTGGCCTTCCCGGCCGTACATATATACGCCCTCCGCCTTCTCCACCTCTAACATCAACGGAAAGTCCGATGTCTGCGCCACGTGCTGCAGAAACAATTGCCTCTGTGAAATCATGGGGCAAAGGTAAGAAGAATGGCCGAAAGAGGTTGTGCGAGTTTGTGCTTCTGCTCTTCCGGCTGCTTACCCCGCCGTTTAGGCATAGCTTTCAGAAGTATAGACGACCGTGCCTTCATGCCTTTGGCTGTCCGGAAACAAATCTGCGGCAGGCACCGCTATGCGTTTGGTTTCAGCGGGTATCGGAAAAAGCGAAAGTGCCCTAAAACGGAAGGAACCAGTGCCTATACACCCTGGCAAAATGAACCTGCGCTCTCCCGGAGGGCGCCCACATTTCAATGCAGGGATAATCTGTCAATCGCGATGCAAAAGCCTTGTATCCTGACACCTGCTACCCGTGTCCCCTGAACTATATATACCGGCTTCGGAGCCATATCATATATAAACCCCGAAGCCGGTATATATAGCTCAGGCATTTACGAGGCGCATGCCTTTCTCGTCGTAGCGGGTGCCGTGGATGTTTCTCATGATACTGCCGATTTCCTGCAGGTCTTCTTCGGTAAGGGCTACGTTCACGGCTTCGATGTTGGTGAGCAGGTGCTTTACCTTCGTGGTGCCCGGTATAGGGATGATGTCCTCGCCCTGGTACAGGAGCCAGGCCAGCGCCAGCTGCGCGGGCGCGCATTCCTTTGCCTCGGCTATCTGCTCCACCTTCTTCACCAGGTCCAGGTTCTTCTGGAAGTTGTCGCCCATAAAGCGCGGCGAGCTGCGGCGGTAGTCGTCGGCATCCAGGTCATCGAAGCTTTTGATGCTGCCCGTCAGGAAGCCGCGGCCCAGCGGGCTGTAGGCCACAAAGCCAACGCCCAGCTCGCGGCAGGCGGGCAGCGTCGTTTCCTCCACATCCTGGCTCCAGAGCGAATACTCGCTTTGGATGGCCGTGATCGGGTGGATAGCATGGGCGCGTCTGAGGGTCTCGCCGGAGGCCTCGGAGATGCCGATATAGCGCACCTTCCCTTCCTGCACCAGTTCGGCCATGGCCTGCACGGTTTCCTCGATGGGCGTTTCGGGGTCCACGCGGTGCAGGTAGTACAGGTCGATGCTGTCGCGGCCCAGGCGCTTGAGGCTGGCCTCGCAGGCTTTCTTTACATAATCCGGCTTGCCGCTGATGCCGCTGGAGCGTTTGGAGCCGGGCTCCCGCACTATCCCGAATTTGGTGGCCAGCACCACCTGGTCCCAGCGGTCGTGCAGCGCCTTTTTCAGCAGTTCTTCGTTCCGGCCCACCCCGTACATATCGGCCGTGTCGATTAAGTTCACGCCCCGCGCCAGGGCCGTGTGCAGGGTGCGGATGGATTCCTGTTCGTCCGGCTGCCCGTAAAAGTCTGACATGCCCATGGCGCCCAGCCCAATCGGGAACACATACAAGTCGCTCTGGCCGATTCTTCTTTGTTTCATGCTTGGTTCATTTAGGTTTGAAAACAGATGTGATGCCCTGTGGTGTACGCTTTCTGCGGCAGGAGGATAAAAGGCATTTCACAAAATACAGCGGGGATATATAGCGCAGCGCGTGAGTGCCGGTGGCTGGCAATCAAGGCCGCACCCGCGAGTTTATCACCAGCACTTTGTCCCAGATGGCCTTGTTCTGTGCTATAAAGCGCTGATGCACCGGATGCACCGAGTAGCGCTTTATCTCTTCTTCGTTGCGGTAGGTGGTATAATGCATCACATCATACTCCGGCTGCTCGGTCAGGTCTCCCAGCACGGTGGGGCCCGCGTGGTAAGACAAGATATAGGAGATGCTGTCCTTCAGGCCTGCGAAGCCCCGCATGTGCTGCGCGATAGCCTCGGGGGTGGTGCCGGGCTTAAACTTAAAGCAGACAATCCGCTGGATATTGGCTTCAGCCGGCAGGCTTGCGGCAACCGGTGCCTCCTGTGCTGTGGTGGCTGCGGAGGGAGCCCGTTGGTCGCAGGCCGAAAGGAGCAAGCAGCCAAATCCGAATAGTAATAGATTTCTCATGATACAAAAGATAAAAGGTGCAGATAAAATTGTTTTAGGTTGATGATATATAAAAGAGGTGCGGCAGATGCTTATATGTGTCATACAGAAAGGGCATTCCCGGTATCAAGTCAGGCTTAGCGGAAGAAGGCACTGCCGTGAATTTAAGAATTTAGCGGTAACTGCCTTGGGCCTTCTGCCGCCTCCGTTGCAGGGGGCAGCGTTGCATAATCTGCCGCTATATAGCCTTAAATACGCCCCGCCTCGTAAAAAGAGCTGGGGCCGATGGCTCTTTATATATGTTTCACTAAAACAAAGGAGGGGATATGCCACAGGGAGATAAGTCGGCTTACACCGATAAGCAGAAGCGCAAGGCGCAGCATATAGAAGAAGGCTACGAAGAACGGGGCGTGAGCCACGAGGAGGCCGAGAAAAGAGCCTGGGCCACCGTGAACAAGCAGGACGGCGGCGGCAAAAAGAGCGGCTCCGGCAGGGCCAACCACAAAAATAAGTAGTCCTGTATTAAAACGGGCCAGCTGTTTTTAGCAGCTGGCCCGTTTGTTTTCACGGATAATTGTTGGTGTGCCCGGTCGGGTCGTCGCTTTTCGGTTCTACAGTTGGCGGCAGGCCCGAGGCCACGCGGTTGTGGGAGTAAGGCCTCTTGCCCTTCCGGCCAAATTTTTCGGCGCGGCGCCTGCCCATCACCGACAGCGCCAGCCCCGCCAGCGCCACGGCCCCGGCAATGGCCACAATTTTTGGCACCGGATTGCCCACCGGCGGCGGCACCGACACCACCCCGCGCTCGTCTGTGATGGCTGGCTCGTGTATATAGCGCCCTGTGCTGGGCACGGCCTTCACCCAGAAGTTCTTCACCAGGTCGTCTAGCTGCCGGCGGAGTTCCTCACCCGCCATGGGCATACCGTGGCCCGAGGCCGCCACTTCAGGGCTAAGCTCAGAGAGTATCTCCACAGAGTGGTGGGCGGCGGCCCAGTCGGGGGTGAAGTAGGCGGGCGGGCCATGCACTTCGCGCTTCTCCGTCATCACCGCCAGCGCAGACTCCGCGTCGCGTGTCGTGAAGGCGTCGCCAAGCACCAGCACGCGGTCCTCCTCCCTGAAAAAAGACACATGCCCGGCGGTGTGGCCGGGGGTATGCAGCCAGCGCCAGCCTTCCAGCCCGGGCACCGAGCCGTCTTCGGGCAGCAGCTCAATATAGTTTTTGATGTTGATGGGCTTTTTGGGGTAGGCAAACGCCATATAGGCCATGCCGCCTCCGCCCACACTCGAATCGGGGGGCGGGTAGCTGGACAGGCCGGTGAGGTAGGGCAGCTCCATCGGGTGGGCGTACACCGGCACATCCCACTCGTGCGCCAGGTCTTTCACGGCGCCTATATGGTCGAAGTGCCCGTGGGTGAGCAGGATGGCCCTGGGCCGCGATTCGTCTCCAAACAGTTCGCCAGCCGCCCGCCGAATTTTGGCGGTGCAGCCCGGCACGCCCGCGTCTACGAGCACCCACGAGCCATCGGGGTTCGCGATAAAATACAGGTTCACAAAGATTGTTTTCAGGCCCCACACGCGGGGTGCCACGGCAAAGGTTTCCCTTCTGCCGGCGTAATATTTATTTTTAGGAGCTTCCATAGGCAGTGGTTGTTTGATTGGCAACAGACTCAGCTTTTTACGTACGAGGGGCGCGCCAAAGAGGCTGTCTGAATCATTGCAAACCAAAATTTTAATGTTTTTTAGCGGTTGTTGTTTTTTGTCTGCCGAAATTTGCCGTTATTTAGCTAAGGCATGGGATTAAAGCACTTCGTGCGGGCGCTGCAATTTTAACGCCGTGATTTCCTGGAGTACAGGAATTATTTATCTTACCGGAAAGTTGTTATACTATGGTTAATCTGTTTATACCCCCCAGCTATATGGCCGTTTACGCCAAATGTGTGGACGCGACCATGCCTGCCTTTGACCCGGAAGAGTGGATTGAGGAAGGGAAAGTGTACGCTGTGAAGCACTTCACGGAGCCCCTGAACCAGGGCGAAGGCTTTGCCGTCACCATCATAGACGAGGACGGCGTAGAGATTCACCCGTCGCCATCGCACTGGAGCTTTGCCTCCACGCGCTTCGAGCTGTACACCCTGCACCTCAATTAGACCAAAATCAGGGAACTGTCGTTAAACATACAAGGCTGCCGCGCGCAGCCTTTTTTTTGATAAGCTGTGCAAGTGCCTGATGATATGATACGTGCTGAAGAGTTTAACCAATTGCCGCCGCACCTGCAAGCGGAACTTGTACTGGGGCAGGGCCACTACCTGCACCACCGCATCCGGGGCTGGTGCAAGATAGACCTGTACTGGCTGCATGATTTCTACGTGGAGCTGTGGTTCCTCTACGACCTGAAAAGCATCGGCCTTGTGCGCGCCCTCACCGACTATGCCCACCTCGAGCCCTACCTCGATACCATTAAACTGAAACTGGCCCTGATTAAGAATGAATAGTTTGTAGAATTACGGATTTTAGCGCCTGGCAGACCAGCTTCTATATAGAAGCTGGTGAGCAAGTTGAGTTATCTAATATAAACTCATTCACTCATTCAAAATTCATATTTTCGTGCATGAGCAGAAATTTATTGTTAATCAGTACCTCCACCACCCATGGCACCGGCTACCTGGAGCATGCCGGGGAGGAAGTGAAGGCCCTTCTTGAAGGCAAAACCAGCCTGTTGTTCATTCCCTATGCCCGCCCGGGCGGCATCTCCCACAGCGATTACACCGCCACTGCCCGTGAGGCTTTCGCAAAGTGGGGCATCCGCGTGGCCGGGGCCCACGAATACGACGAACCGGTGAAGGCGGTGAACGAGGCGGAGGCCGTGTTTATCGGGGGCGGCAACACCTTTGTGCTGCTGCGCAACCTCTATGCGAATAAACTGGTGCAGCCGTTGCAGCAGCGCGTGCAACAGGGGGTGCCCTATATAGGAACCAGCGCGGGCACTAATGTGGCGGGCAAAACCATCGGCACCACCAACGACATGCCCATCGTACACGTCAAAACCTTCGATGCGTTGCAACTGGTGCCGTTCAACATCAACCCGCACTACCAGGACCCGGTACAGGGTTCCACGCATATGGGCGAGACCCGTGAAACCCGTATCGCAGAATTCCACTACCACAACCGCCAGCCCGTGGTGGGCCTGCGCGAAGGCAGCATGCTGCGCGTGATAAAGGATACCATCACCCTGAAAGGAAACCTCACAGCCCGTATTTTCCTGCAGGGCGAGAAACCCATGGAGTTTGCCCCCGGCGATGATATCAATTTCCTGCTGGATGCGAATTAATGAAACGGGCGCCCCGAAGTAAAACCTGCACATGTGGTATGCTGTGCATTGTTTCAGGGTGCCCGCTATTTTCTCAGATGCTGTGGTACTCAAACAGGTACAGGTAGTTGTAGTGGACCATGGGCCTTTGCTTGCTCTTGCCCACGTTGCCGGCGGCCTTTTTAGAGCCATACTCCGCCTTGCCCAGCCCGATCTCCTCGCCCTTCTCATCCTTTATCCGGACGATGTCCCCTTTCGAGAAATCGCCTGACACGGAAACCACCCCGATGGGCAGCAGGCTGTTTGCCTCCGCCGCGTGTAGGGCCTCGCGGGCACCTTCGTTCACGATCACCTCGCCTTTTGCGTAGTTGTCGCTGTGGGCCACCCATTTTTTGAGGCTCGGCTTGGCAGAATCGGGCTCGAAGTAGGTGGCGGAAAGCGTTTTGTTGTAAAAGTCGAGCAGCACGTTGTCGCGGTTGCCGTTGGCGATGAACACATGGATGCCCAGGTAAGCTGATTTCTTCGCCATCTTCAGTTTGCTTTGCATGCCTCCACGGCCCATAGACGATTTCGAGGCGGTTATATAGCGGCCCATGCCGGTGCTCCTGCGCCGCACCCGCTCGATTACTTTCGCCCTCGGATCGTCCGGGTGACCGTTGTAGATGCCGTCCACATTGGTGAGCAGAAGCAGGGTGTCGGCGTCTATCATGGCGGCGGTCATGCTGGCCAGCTCGTCGTTGTCCGTGAACATGAGTTCCGTCACTGCCACCGCGTCGTTCTCGTTTATGATCGGGATGATGCCGTGGCTGAGCAGGCCCGAAAGGCAGCCCTTGATGTTCAGGAAATGCCTGCGCGAAAGGAAATCCTGGGGCGTGACCACGATTTGCGCCACCTGGTGCCCCGCTGCATGAAAAAGGTCTTTGTAGGCATATATGATGTCGATCTGGCCCACGGAGGCAAGGATCTGTTTCCGGACCACCGACTCTGTTTTATCATCGAAGCAGATGCTGTTGCGGGCGAAGGCCACCGCCCCCGACGACACAAGCACCACCTGCAGCCCCTGCTCTTTCAGAAAGACGATTTGCTTGACAAGTTCCGCCATCCGCTCCCTGTCCGGGGTGCCGTCGTCTTTGGTCAGAACGTTGGAGCCTACTTTCACGACAACTCGCTGTGGCTGGTAATTCATATTGATTGAAGCTATTTTGATGGTGATTAAACTGAAATGGGAAAAGGCGGCTCGCATCGGGCGAGCCGCTCTTATATATGCCATAGGCCATAGGTGTGCTGCCCTTACATACTGCCTGAAATCGGGAGAAAGGGAAAAGGAGGTTGCAGTTTATATATAAATGAGGGCTATATATAAATCCGCCGCTAACGGCTTACTGCAGCAGCTCCTGCAGCGCACTGATCGAGATCTTGCTGTTGTCCCTGTCGCGCTGCTCTTTCAGGGCGAGAATGCGCTGGTGCGAACCCACCAGACCTTTGATGACGGCAGAACTCAGGCCCTGGTGCTCCATCTCGTTGAGGCCCGTGATGGTGCACCCCTCCGGCGTGGTTACCTTGTCTATCTCCTGCTCTGGGTGCGACCTGTTGATGGTGAGGAGCGTGGAGGCCCCCTTGCTGACCTGCACGGCTATTTTCTGGGCGTCTTCCGCATCCAGGCCGAGCTGGATGCCGCCCTGCGTAACGGCTCTGATAAAGCGCATGTTGAAGGCGATGCCGCTGGAGCACAGCACGGTGGCCCCAGCCATCAGTTCCTCCTCAATCACCAGTGTCTCGCCGAGGCAGTTGAAGATCTCTTTCACGTCCTCTTCCACGTTCGCCGCCTTGGCGTTAAAAGCGAGGCTCGTCATGGATTCCTGCACGGCAATGGCCGTGTTCGGCATGCACCGCACGACCGGGTAATCGCCGACTACGCTGGTGATGTCATCGATGGTGACGCCTGCTATGACGCTTAACAACACATGCTGCTCAGGATCAAGGACCGGCTTTATCTCGTTCAGCACGTGCTCGAGGTGCGCGGGCTGCACGCAGAGCAGAATATAGCGGCAGTTCTTAACGGCAAAGCTGTTGTCGTTGGTAACTTGCAGGCCTTTGTCTTTCAGGCGCTGCAATGACTTCGTGTTTCTCCTGGTTACATATATGTTTTCCGGTCCATATTTCCCATTGCTCAAGAGTCCTTCTGCAATGGCGTTTCCGAGATTTCCTGTACCCAAGATGGCGACGTTATCAATATGCATGTTACTGTTTTTTATGATGAGGATGAATGTTAAAAATTAATGTTTACAAATCTTTCAGACTGCAAAAGTACAAAATTTACAAGGGGAATAAAAATCATGGCCAGATTCACGCACTCTTAGACAGGCACTCAGCACCAGACAGACACTGCAAGAGCACGCATGATGGCGCACCCTATAGAAGGCATAAAGAAGGGGACTGTAAAACGGAGCAGCAGGCCGCAGTAGAATGTTCTTTATGTTATATATATGACTGATTGTTAGCAGTATGTATAATAAAGATCATTTTAAATGACTGTAGATTGCTTGCCAAAGAATACTGCGCTGCTATTCGTCCGTGGCAACCGGATGAACAGTGGGAGGCGGGCGCACAGGAAAAAGATAATATTTTTTGAATTTCGGGATCTGGCTCCCGTAGGTTTCCGCTGGTAGCCACAGCTACAGGTGCTGCCAGGCAGGATTATGAGGTAACGGAAATTTGCAATTATATAGGATATATGGAGGCCTGCCCCTGACATACCGGTTTACATACAGTCGCAGATGCCTTGAGGGGATAGGAGCGTTTCTTGCCGGGGCCAACTGAAGGCATATGGACGAGGATGAAGGATGCAGGTTTATAGATGGCTGCCGGTACAATCATATAAAACTTTAAATGTCGCAGCGGAGCAAGTCAGCGGCTGCCAAGCAGCCCTTTCATGCCTTTTGGCACGAGCGGCAGCGTCTTGAGCCGGACACCCGTAGCCTGCGCGATGGCATTCCGGATGGCGGGCGCGATGCCCACGATGGGCGCTTCGCCGGCCCCGGAGGAGGGCAGGTCTTTCCTGTTGAGCTGGATTAGCTGCATGGCGGGCATGTCCCTAAAGCGCGGCACCCGGTACTGCGCGAAGTGCGGGTTCTGTATTCTGCCGTTCTCAAAGTCGACGGCTTCGAACAAGGCGCCCCCAAGCCCCTGCACCACCGCGCCCATAATCTGGTTGTCGAGATGCGCCGGGTTCACCACGGCGCCACATTCAAAAGCGGTGGTGGCCCGAATGACCTTTACCTCCCCGGATACCGGATCAACTGCCACCTCGGCGCAGGTAGCCGTAAAGCCGCCCTTCTCGGTGCCGCCGCCAATGCCATAGCCGTGGTTTGGGGCGGGGGTTGTTTTGCCCCAGCCGAAGCCTTTTGCCGCCGCCTCGAAAACGTTGCGCAGCCGGGATTCCTGCAGGTTCTTCAGCCGGAACGCCAGCGGATCCATGTTCACGAGGTGCGCCAGGTCATCCATCTGCGACTCTATCACAAAAATGTTCGCGGTGGAGGCAAGCCCCCGGTAGGAGCCCTGGTACAGCGGGGAATCCACGGGATGGTACTGCACCAGCTGGTTGGCCACCATATAGGGCATTTTAATGCCGGATGTCCCGGAGTTATAGTTATGGAATTCCCAGGAGGTGATGGTGCCATCGTCTGTGACGCCGCTGCTTACCTCTATCAGCCCGCCCGGCCTGAAATAGGCCCAGGTGAATTCCTCCTCCCTTGTCCAGACAAGCTTCACCGGTTTTTGGGCGGCTTTGGCCAGCCGTGCGGCCTCCAGGGCTGCCTCGCCGGAGTGTTTGCCACCGTATGCCGATCCTGTGTCGGGCATAATTACCCGCACCTTTTCTTTGGGCATACTGAAGAGTTCTGAGAGCTCTTCCTGCACCCCGAAGGGCCGTTGCGTCCCCGTCCAGACAGTGAGCTTATCCTTGTCCCACTGCGCCAGGGCGGCACGCGGCTCCATGGGGGCGTGGGCTATATAATCAACCGTGTATTTCCCGTGCAGTGTTTTGCTGGCGGCGGCCATGCCTTCGGTTATGTTTCCTTCCTCGGTACTTCCCCTGCCACCGCCATCCGAAGCATTTTCTTTGAAATAAGAGAATATCTCCGAACGGGAAGGCTGTTTGGTGGTGTTCCATTTCACTTTGATGGCGGCCAGGGCTTTTTCTGCGGTGGAGCGGTCTGGAGCGGCCACCCCGATAAAATTATTCTCATGCACTGCCACCACGCCCGGCATGGCCTTGGCGGCAGAAAGATCGGCGCTTTCCACGGTAGCTTTGAAAGCGGGTGCGCGCAGCACTTTCCCATACAACATGCCCGGGAGTTTCATATCAGAAACAAACTTATGCGCCCCGGTCAGCAGCTCCGTCGCACCGACTTTTGGCACAGAGGTTCCGGCTATTTTCCAGGCTTCCGCAGGAATAAGCGGGATATCATCTGAAACAGTCTTCAGGATCTCCTTTCCTTTGGTAAGCTGTCCGAGAGTTAGGGATTTGTTTGTCTTGGGGTTGATGACGTTTCCGCCGGACACCCGCAAATCTTTTTTAGGCACGCCCCACGCTTTGGCGGCCAGTTCCAGTACGGTTTCGCGGGCTGCCGCGGCGGCCCGGCGCAATTGCGGACTCATCCGTGGTGTGGTGAGGCTGCCATAGGTGCCGGAATCATAGGGCGTGCGGGCAGTGTCGCCCATTATCAGGGTGATGGAAGCTACGGGCATATATAGTTCCTCCGCCACCGCCTGGGCAAGCGAGGTGCGGATGTTCTGGCCCACTTCCACCTTGCCGGTATATACCGTCACCGCATTGTCCTCGCCTATATGCAGCCAGGCTTCCACGGCATCCGCCGTAGCTTTACCTGTCGCGCCTGCTTCTTCTGAATCGGCCACCAGCGCAAAAGCATCCTGCAGCACAAACGTAACGGCTATCCCGCCACCCAATAGTTTAAAGAACCGGCGCCTGCTTTTACTGAACTGGCTGATTTCCTCCTCGTCCGGCTGACGTCGTTCGTCGGTTGCTGTTGCTCGCTCCATAGTCCTTTCTGTTTATGCGTTGGCGGCTTCCTGTATAGCCGTTATGATTTTGGGATAGGTGCCGCAGCGGCAAATGTTCCCGTTCATGAACTGGATAATTTCCGCCTCGGTCGGGTTTGGGTTTTCGCGCAGCAGCGCCACGGTAGACATCACCATGCCCGGCGCACAATAGCCACACTGGAAAACGTCGACGTTCTGGTAGGCCTGCTGCACAGGGTGCAGCTTCCCGTTGGTGGCAAGCCCTTCAATGGTCATGATTTCCTTGCCCTGCACGGCGCTCAGGGGCGTTCTGCAGGAGCGGACGGCTTTGTTGTCCAACAGCACCGTGCAGGCACCACACTGGCCTTCGCCGCATCCGTACTTGGTGCCGGTCAGGTCGAGCTCATCACGCAGCACGTGCAGCAGCAGCTGATCAGCGCTGGCTTTTACGGCATGCTTTTTCCCGTTTATCAGTAGTTCCATGGTCATTCAGGTTTATCAGGAGGATAAACTAAACTTAGAAAAATATACTGGTAAATGCAAGATTGTCCGGGAGTTACAGCAAGGATATAACTTAGTGCAAGCCATAAATACCACAACCTTCGCCAGTGCATGAACCTCATCCAAATACTAAATTTAAATATAGGCTGTGAATCAGGGTACTAATAAGGGGTCGCCTCCTGCGTTTGTCTGACAACCTGCGAGTTCCTGTATAACTGGAAAAGTACCGCAAGCGCCACCAGCACGATGCCAGTCCACGCGGTGGCGCTGATGTCGGGGCTGGAGGCCATATCTAACTGCCGATGCTTGAGGATGATGCCGTAAAACGCCCACACCGTTACCAGGCCCACAAAAATATTCCGCCGGTGCAGCACTATATAAAGTGTTAATACCACGGCGACTGCCAGCATAAAGAGGGTCCAGAACTCCGGCGTCAACCCGAAGCCGTCCCATCCTAAACCCACCAGCGCAGCACTGACGTTGGCAATAGTGGCAATGCAAATCCAGCCGAAGTAAATGCTGAGCGGGAACTGCGTAAACCAGCGGGAGGCAATCGAGCTCGACGGGTCATATATCCCCACCCGCATCTGAATCCAGAGTAAGGTGAGCAGTTGCACCAGCATCAAAACCACGGAGACCACGAGCCACTCATATACCCACGCGATGGTCCAGGCGCCGGTGGCCAGGTTGTTGAGGATGAACAGGTAGTTGATGCGCAGCAAATCTTTGTTGGCTTCATGGTCTGCACCCGCCTTGTAGGCTTTTACCAGGTGATAGATACAAAAGGCAGTTAAGGCTATATAGATGACGCCCCAGATGGCGAACGTAATGCCCGCCGGCGTGAACAGCGTGGGGTATTGATCCGACACTTCGCCAATGGTCTGCGAGTTGAGGACCTCGAACTGCGTGAGCTGCGACGGCACCAGGTGCACCAGGAAAAACAGCCCATTCAGGACGGCTAACAGTCTCACTTTGCTCATGGGCCTTATTTTATATAGGGTTTATATATACCAGATGCTTTACAAATGCCCCGGTTTAAAACTCTACGATAAAGCCGAGCGTTGGCACCAGGTTTCCGTCATCGTTATTCAGGATGAGCGGGATGGCGTTGCTGCCGTCGTCGCGCAGAGGAGCCGCATCGGTGGTGGCAAAGCCGGTGTTATCGGCGTTGCGCTCGAAGGTGTAGCGGTCGTAGCCCGGTGTTTTGCTGGCCAGCACGTTGGCTATATCCAGGAACAGGTCCAGCGTGATGCGGTTGAAGTTCCATTTTTTGTCTATCCGCACATCCAGCTGGCTGAAAGGGCGCAGCCGCTCTGAGTTCAGCCTGGAATAGTCGAGTATGCCCACCCCCAGCGTCGCATAGTTGCGCTGCGAGGCGGCCAGGTCGAAGGGGGTGGTGGGTGCGCCGCCGGCAAAGCGGTATTTGGCGCCCAACTCCCAGTTGCGGGGCAGTTTCTTGCCGACCAACCCCGAAACCAGATGCCGGTAATCCCAGGCGCTGGATATATAGCGGCCATCGGTGCCCGCAAACTCGCTGATGACATAGGTATAGGAGAGCACGGAGAAGACGGTGCCCGTCAGCTTTTTCTGGAGGTAAAACTCCATCCCGTAAGCGCGCCCTTTGCCTGACGTGGTGACCGCCTCGTTGCCGATGGATCCAAAGTCGCCGCCCTGGTTAGCCAGCGATATCCCGTCGCGCAGCGACACGGGGTAATTGTCGTAGTCCTTGTAAAAGCCCTCAAGCGTAAACCGCAGGTCCAGGCGCGGCAGAAACTCGGTGCCCAGCACGTAGTGGACGGACCTGGTATAATCCGCCGCCTTGTTCAGGTATTCACCATTTTCCTGGTAGCCCAGCACGGTATAGATCGGCAACTTGTAGTAAATGCCCGAGGAGGCGTTCAGGGTCCATTTTTCTGAAAGGAAATAGGAGAGGGCAAGGCGGGGCGAAAGCGTGTTCAGCGGGTTTCGGCCCTCTTCTGTGAAGGTGTTCATATCGGTGCGAACCCCGAAAGACAGCCCCAGCCGGTTGTCCAGCACCGACCGCGACACCTGGCCAAACGCGCCGTAACGGAAGAAATCCAGCTCGGTGTCGTAGTTCACGGTTTGTGCGGGCTGCACCAACTGGTCATTTTCATCGCGCACTTCCTGCCTGATGACGCTGAAGATGTCGTTGCTGAACTGCACGTACTGCCCCGAAACGCCATAGGCGTACTTCCATCCGTTCGTATACTTGTTCACGTCCAGGCGCAGCTTGTTTTCTGTTTCCCGCGAGTTGGACTCCAAGGCGAGCCGCGACGCCTCCCCGGTTTGCACCGCCTCCGGTTTTTCCAGGTCGATGTTGAAGGCGTTGCGGCTCAGCGCCAGGTTGATATATCCGTCCGTCACCAGCCTTTTCACGGCAAGCCCGGTGGTATAATTCCATTGGTTGTTGAGCGGGATAGAGCGCAGGATGTATTCGTTCTCGGGGGTACTGTTGCGCGGCACGCCAAAAGAGAATTCATCGATGGCCCCGACACCCAAAAAGGAAAGGGAAGTTTTGCTGTCGATTCTGTGGTCAATCTTATATTGGAAGTCCCAGTAATTGGGCCGGATAGGCAGGTCGAGGAGCTTGAACAAAAACTGCAGGTACGACCGCCTGGCCGAGACCAGATAAGTAGTTTTTGAGGAGATCGGTCCCTCCAGGGTGGTGGCGAACTCCGAACCGCTCAGGCGCACGTTCCCCGAAAAGCGCTCGGGGTTGCCATAGCGCTGCCTGAACTCGAACACCGAAGACAACGCGTTGTTGTAGCGCGCATCAAAAGCCGAAGAACTCACTTTCAGGTCCTCGATAAACGACACATTCAGGATGCCCGTGGCCCCGCCCGCGCTCCCCTGCGTGGTGAAATGGTTGATGAGCGGAATCTCGATGCCGTCGAGGTAGTAGACGTTCTCGTTCGGGGCCCCGCCCCGGATGATGAGGTCGTTGCGGCTGCCGCCGCCCGTGCCGCTGGTGGCCACGCCGGGCAGCACCTGCACTACTTTCGAGATGTCGAAATTGCCGCCCGGGTTGCTGCGTATCTCCTCCGTGCTGAGGCTTTGCACCGAGAGCGGCGTCACGAGGTCGGCTACGGCGGCACTCTGGGCGCGGTTAGCCACCACCTCCACCTGCTGCAGCTCGCTTGCCGCCGGGGCCATCTCAAAATTGAGGATCTGCACGTTGCCCGCCGTCACGTTGATGTTGAACTTGCTTTGGGGCTGGTACCCGAGGTAAGTGGCCTGCACCGTGTAGCTGCCGAGCGGCACACCGTCCAGCCGGTATCTTCCGGTTTCGTCACTCACCGTACCCAACTGCGTGTCGGCCAGCAGCACAGAAACCCCGATCAGCGGCTCCTGGGTGTTCACGTCCCGAACAGTGCCGGTAATAACGCCCTGCTGCGCCAACGCCAGCGTCGGGAGCAGGAAAAAGAACAAAAGCAAACGTCTCATATATAGATAGCATCAACTCAGAATAGTAGTATGACACATGACTACAGATATTGTTTTTGGTTTATGCGACAAACTTGCAGCAGCCCAGGCCACGGCAGCCGGTGTGTTATCTATTTTAACATGCGCGGGGCGTGCCGGAGGCCATCCATATATAACCTGTCAGATTTTACAAAATCATATATAGCTATGAGCCAACCAGTAAGCTGGAAGATCGTTTAACAGCTTGAACCAAACACCAAGAATATGAGCGTTGCATTTACAAACATTTCGGCGGCACTGATTTTTATGTTGTGCGCCCTGTTCCCGCAGAGCATTTTCCTGCAGACAGACCAGAACCCGGCTGCCGGGCAGGTGCAGCAGACGGAGCTGGTCGGGGCCTGGAAGTTGGCTGCCGGCAATGCAGAATTCGCCAATCTGCCGGAAGGGGCCACGGCGGTTGCCTTGCTGGAGGACGGTTACTTCACGGTCACTTATTACAGCCCGGCAGCTAAAAACTTCATCGGCACCTACGGGGGCACTTACGATGCATCCAATGGAAACATGAACCTGACATTTGAGTACAACACCCTGGACGATGCCACCGTCGGTAACACATACTCCCTGTCGTATACCCTGAAAGACGGACAGCTGCAGATAAACGGCAACGGGCAGCAGAACTGGACCAGAATTGCCCCGGAAAACACCACGTCGCCTTTAGAGGGAACCTGGCGCATAACCGGTCGTGCCGGAGAGGATGGGGAAATCAGCCCGATGCAGCGCGGCCCGCGCAAGACACTCAAGGTTTTGTCTGACGGGCGGTTCCAGTGGATAGCCTTCAACACGGCAACGAAAGAATTCTCCGGCACCGGAGGAGGCACCTATACCGCCGAGAACGGGAAATACACCGAGACCATTGACTTCTTCTCGCGCGACTCCAGCCGCGTGGGCGCCAACCTGGGCTTCAACTACGAGGTAAAAGACGGCAAGTGGCACCACAGCGGGAAAAGCAGCACCGGCAAGGACATATATGAGATATGGGGTCGGGAGCATTAAGGCTATATATAGGCTGGCAGGAGGGGAAAAAGGGGAGGGGCGAGGTTTCTTCGGCCCGGCATATATCGCCTATCA
This sequence comes from Pontibacter russatus, assembly GCF_009931655.1. NCBI lineage: Bacteria > Pseudomonadati > Bacteroidota > Cytophagia > Cytophagales > Hymenobacteraceae > Pontibacter > Pontibacter russatus. The sequence continues at coordinate 4,278,133 of NZ_CP047984.1, forward strand.
GCAAAGCTTTTCTTCTTATCCGGCAGGATGGCGAACGACAATATTTTATATATAACCTGCGCTCGGAAGGCTGTAATTCATGGTTCTCGCTGGCGCAGGTTTGCAGCAGGAGGCCCGTTTCGTGGCAGGCTTATATATACCTGGCCGGCCTTTTCCATTGCTTTCAGTGAGGCCAGGATGAAGTTATATATGGAACCCTGTGCGGACACCCATTCCGCACAGGGTTCTCCTATGCACATCCATCACTCTATATACCCTATTCGGAACTCGCGCGCAGGCTTTCTATCTTTGCAGCCTGATGAGCCCCTATATGACTGACCTGACTTTGTACGACCCGTTCGAGAAGATGCAGTTCTCGGATACAAACTGCTTTTTGTGCGGCACCGCCATCACACCGGAGCAGCGCACGCCTGTTTTTGGGGAGTGGCTGCAGCAAAAGTACAGCCTCCGGGAAAAGGAACTGCTGCTGCTGGACAAGAGCGTCACCACTTTCGGAGAGCTGACTATTCCCTGCTGCCACCGTTGCCACACGCAGCACCTGCTGCCCCTCGAGGCCGAGGTGGAAGGCGCCGCAGCAAAGGGCATTGACGGGCTCAGGGCGCTGGATGAGCAAAAGCTTTTTCAGTGGATAGGGAAGATGTATTACGGCACACTTGTGACAGAGCTTATCAAGGAGATGAACCCGCTCATGGAGCCGCAGTATGCTGTGAGTGAAGACTCGAAAATGCTCGGCAGATTTGCTTCTTTTTACCAGGTGCTGCAGTCGCTTCGGGTGCCGATGGTGTTCTCTGATTTTATACCGTGCTCGCTGTTTCTGCTGGAGGTGAACCCGCTGGAGGACGCCCTGCCGTTTGAGTACCAGGATGAACTCACCAGTATGGCCTTCAGCATCAAACTAGACCGGGTGGCGGTGGTCTGTACGCTCCTGGACAATGGCATCATCAGGAGAGCGATGGGCAGGCTATATGGCCTCACGCAGGGGCAGCAGTTGCACCCTGTTCAGGTGGCGGAGTTCAAGGCGCGGGTGTTTTACGCGGCCTATATCTTCAACGTGATTCCTGAATATTTCTTACGCCCCCCCAAGCCCGGCGACAGCCACCTGGTGCTTGACACGCTGATAGACGATATCCGAAACGAAGTGTTTAACCCATGGGATATGATGGCCTATGCGCACATGCTGGAAGAAATGCTGAAGCCCTGGGACATAAGGGAGCAGCAGATCATGGCAAACCCGAAACAGCCCCTCAGCTTTTTGCTGGATGCTGACAACCGCCTGAAAGTGTTGGAAAGGTATGAGGGCTAGTTCCTGCCGGTCTATATAGCAGAAAAGGCACCCGGATTTATCCGGGTGCCTTTTCTGCTATATAGACTTTTCTGCTAATGCTCCAGAATGAAGCTGACGCTCACATTGGAAGTCACCACCACTTCGCCACCTGCTATGGATGGGCCGGCATCGTACGCGGCGGACTCCAGCATGGCGGTTTTGTACATCGGCCTCGGCCCGCCGCCGCTCTCCACCTCATTGATCTGGTAGGGGCGCCCTACTTTTGCGTCCAGTTCTTTGGCGAGCGTCGTGGCTATCTGCTTTGCATTGGCAACGGCGCGCTTCCGGGCCTCCATCTTCAGCTTGTCAATGTCGCCTGCCTGGAAGTTGATGCCGTTCACCTGGTTCACGCCTACCTTATACAGGCCAGCCATCAGTTCATCAAACCTGTCAAGCTTTATTATCTTTATGGTCATGTTTTTTTGCGCGAGGTAAAGATCAGGGTTTGTTCGGCCGTACTCGGCCCCGTTATAGATGGGTTGAAGCGTAACATAGGATGTCTGGATATTTTTCTCCTCCACGCCTTGTTTCTTCAGGTAGCTGATAATGGCTGCCGCTTTTTTGTCTGTTTCGGTTCGGGCGGCCTCCAGTGTCTTTTCGCGGGTCTCCACCCCCAGGCTCACCACCACCTCCGTGGGCTGTACGCGCACTTCCCCCACACCCGACACGTTTACAAGCGGAGGCAGCGGCTGCTGCTGCGCCTGCACGCGGTTAACAGACAAGGCCCCTAGAAGTCCGGCTATCAGAAATAGTTTTTTCATGGTTTCACTTTTTATGGAGTTAACGGTGGCTATATAGTTGCCACCTATATAGCAGCTGCTTAATCAAAACCTGTGCCAAGCCTGTGGGGACAGCAGCATTGGAAGCATAAAGCCCCGGCACAATACGCGCCCGGGGCTTTCAAAGAGTATGTGCGGCAGGCCTAAGCTTCTTCGTACTCGTCGTGTACGTGGCTGTACCTGGCCAGCAGGATAGCGCCAAACGTTAACGCTCCGGCTGCCAGTATCAATTGTGTTGTCGTGAAGCGGCGGGAGGCTTTCAATATAATATGGCCCACATCCTGCATCAGTTCAGGCAGTTTATCATGGTTGCCCTGGAAGACATGCAGCGCCGACTCCACCGTTTTGGACATGTCGTGCGGATGCAGCATGGCCAGCATACTGCCATCCTGCTGGTTCTTATTGCCTTGTGGTGCGTTTTTAGGGTTTTTGTTGCTGTTGTTGCCGGAATTGCCCGCGTTATTTGAATTGCTGTTGCTCTGATTTTGCGATGTGTTGTTTTCCATAGTGTGAAGAGTTGTTTAGCTGTTAAAATCACTTTGTATACGGCCAGTATATAAAAAAAGCTTTGCTTATGCCTGCCGTGGCCTGCCGCCATGCTGCACCACCGCTTCTGCCATCCGCCTTTCCAGGCTGTCCAGGTTCAGCATCATGCTCGCCGGGAAACCAACGTCCAGATCATCCAGTTCCAGCACTTCGCTCTCCGGATTATAGCTGTACCTGCCCGACACGCCTTTTTCCTTGAAACTGCCGCTGTTATGCTGCAAATTCAGCCCCAGGCCCTGCAGTTTGTTTTTCAGTTGATCGAAGGCTTCCGGTTTGAGGCCTTCATATCGTAATCTCCTTGCCATATACGAATCTTTGCACTGTCTGACTTACCGGTTATTTCTAACGGAAGCCACTCGTATTGGTTAGGCTTTTAGGGATGCATGGGTGCGGCGTTCTGGTGCTTAAGAACTTTTTCCTACATGTTATAGAATTTATTTTCCTAAACTGTTTGCAGGATTTGAGACATCGTCTATATTTGCACTCGCAATTGCCCCACAAGGCCCGTTCGTCTAGGGGTTAGGACGCCAGATTTTCATTCTGGTAACAGGGGTTCGATTCCCCTACGGGCTACACGAAAGGCCCTCAGCTGCTGTTGAGGGCCTTTTTCCATTTACTTCGTACACTATTCGGACACTAAATTCACGTTCTACCTCTTACTCTCTTAACTTTTCCTCTTCAGTGACTGTTTTAGAAAGCTAAAGTAACTGTAAAAGGTACTGTTTTAAAAATCAAGTAAACATCAGGAAAATCTTTCGTATAATTTACTGACGAAGGAGGGCTTCACCCGAGAGAGATCGTACGGAAGCTCATCCAGTGTAGGCAGGTCTGTGGATCTGCCTACTTTGTTTTCAAAGGCTTCGTCTTTGTTACGAAGGAGAGGCCTTCTCTCCTGATCTCCGGAAGCTAAGGGTTTGTCTTGAAATACCGTATCGCTTATCCACATAGAGCAGTTGAGCAGCAGCAGTTTGCGCTGCAGGCTCACCACCCCCACCATCTTGCTCTCTTTCCCGGCGTTGATGCGCTGGTAGACAGCCGGCAGGGCAGCGTTGTGCCTGCTGGCCACCAGGGCCGGGAAGTAAAGGGCCGCCCTTATCCTGCCGTTGCCCTTCTTGGAGATCCTGGTCTTGCCCCTGACCCTGGTGCCGGACTCTCTTTCCACCACATCGAAGCCGGCGTAGCTGGTGAGCTGTTTGGAGTTGTTCATCAGGGCAAAGCCCTGGGTCTCCGCCAGCACAATGGCCAGGCTCATCAGCCCCACTCCTTTGATGGAGAGGAGCCTTTCTGCTTTCTCCTGCAGCCATTCCTCCTTTTTGAGCACTGCCTTTATCCGGGCCTCGCATTTGGCTATCTCGGTGTCAAACTTCTTTATCACCTCCTTGTGAGATTTGAGGACGAATGCCTGCGGCTCATGTGCAGAGAGCAGGGCGATGATCCTGGCGTCAATGCGGTCTGTTTTGCTTTTGACGCTGAGGCTCTTGCCGAAGTGCCTGACCTTGTTGGGGAGTAGGACCGAAACGGCCTGCTTAAGCTTGTGCAGATGATAGGCTAGGGGCTCATAGTAAACACCCGTGGCCTCCATGACAAAGCTTACCGGCAAGGCAGGCGTGGTCTGCTTGCGCGACCACTTGAGCAGCTGGTTGAAGCCCCTGGTGCTGTTGTCAAAGGTTTCCACCTGGGAGAAGCACAGGCCGGAGTTGGGGGAGAGTTTGCAGCCGCAGGCGGGTAGAGGCTGTAAAACAAACTGTGTCAAAGGGTTTTGAGTAACACCTTTAACGCAGATAAAATGGAAAATCAAGCCAGCCTGGATCTGGAGAAGATCAAGCGCCAGTTCCTGGAGGAGTTCAGGAGCGGCAAACCCACCTTCGGCAAGGACGGAGCACTGGCCCCTCTTCTGAAACACTTTCTCGAGGCCGCCCTGGAGGCGGAGATGGACCTTTACCTGGACTCAGAGGAGCGGGAGAAGGGCAACCGGCGCAACGGCAAGGTGAGCAAGCGGGTCCGCACCTCGGACGGGACCATCGAGGTGGAGAGCTCCCGTGACCGCTCCGCTAATTTTGAACCGCAGATTATCAGAAAGCGGGAGACGGTGCTGGCAGAGAACCTGGAGCCGCGCATCCTGAGCATGTACGGGCTGGGGATGAGCCTGCGCGATATCTCGGCTCATCTCAAGGAGATGTACGACATGGACATCTCCCACGACACCCTGGCGGCCCTCACCGAGAAGATCGTTCCCCAGGTCAAGGAGTGGCAGGCAAGGCCGCTGGAGGCGCTCTACTGCATCGTCTGGCTCGACGCCATGCACTACAAGGTACGGCAAGGGGGGCGCGTTGTCAGCAGGGCCGTCTACAACATCCTGGGCATCGACCGCCACGGCCACAAGGAACTGCTGGGCGTGTACGTCTCGGAGAGCGAGGGGGCCACCTTCTGGCTCTCGGTGCTGACGGACCTGCAGCAGCGGGGCGTGCGGGACGTGCTCATCGCCTGCATCGACAACCTCAGGGGCTTTGCCGAGGCGATAAACAGCGTCTTCCCGCAGACCGAGGTGCAGAGCTGCATCGTGCACCAGATCCGCAACAGTCTCAAGTACGTGGCCTCCAAAGACCAGAAGGAGTTCCTCAAGGACCTCAAGCCGGTATACCGGGCAGAGAGCCTTGAGCTGGCCGAGCTACGGCTGCTGGAGTTGGAGGAGAAGTGGGGCAGCAAGTACCCCAAGGTGCTGGAGAGCTGGCAGCGGAACTGGGAGAAGCTGAGCACGTACTTTAAGTACTCCGAGCAGATACGGAAGCTCATCTATACCACCAATGCCATAGAGGGCTTTCACCGCCAGGTCAGGAAGGTGACCAAGACAAAGGGGGCTTTCCCTCGGACATGGCCCTGCTGAAGCTGATTTATCTATCCCACCAGAACATCAGCAAGAAATGGGGCATGCCGCTAAGCAACTGGAGCCAGACGGCCCAGCAGCTCGCTATCTGGTTTGGGGAAAGAATGCAGCTGGACCTGAAGTGAAAACGGACAAAAGGGAAAAGATGACACAGTTTGAATTACACTCCCGGCGGTGAAGCTCTTTTTGGCGATGTCGATGCCCACGCACTGTCTTGTGATCTGTTCCATAGCATGAGTGGTTAAAGTGAGCGACCTTCTTTCTCCCTCGTCTTGCCTTTTGTCTTACACTTGCTTATCCAAGGTGATAGCATTAAGTACTGTCCAGACTCTCGGAGAAAAGGTAAGGGGGGAATGGAGCTTCCTTTTTTCCGGTATAGTACGGCTGACTTACCTGCCCCTCAGTCTCTCATTCCCCTTGGTCAAGGCACCTAGTCTAACTACGATGAAGTGACCATTTAAAAACCTACTATAAAAGTAAAAGACCCTCAGCAGCAGCTGAGGGTCTTTCGTGTAGACCGAAGGAGTGAATTATCAAACCGTATCCACAAAGATTTGGTGGCTTTAGTAGCATATTACAGTATTGTGTAGAAAGCATTAGACAGAACCATTGTTTCTTTGTAAAGAGATGCAAAGGTGGCGGATGGGGAGGTGACCATAATTCCTCTCTTAGGACAGAGATTCTCTCTAGATACTGATGAGGTTGCCCTGCATTGTATGGGGTCATCACCGGCCCTCCGTCTTTTCAAACATCAGGAAATGCTGAATCGGCAGAGAATCCTCGCGCTTGAAAAGCTTGAACCCATTCGCCTCCAGCTCCTCCTTTACCTGCTGCGCAGTCATTTTGTGCAGCTCTCGGATAGGCACCTTTGGGTCCTCAGCGCGGTACTCCAGCAGCAGCAGCTTACCGTCCGGCTTCAATGCCCTGTGTATAGCTTGCAGCATTTCCCGGGGGTATTCCAGCTCGTGGTAAACATCCACCATAAAAGCAAGGTCAAGTGAGGTATCGGGCACATTTATGCTTTTCGCACCTCCTTTCACCACTTTCACATTGCTTAGCCCAAGTTCCTGACTGCGCTCTTTCAGTTCAGCAACAAACGCATCCTGCAACTCTACAGCGTATATTTTCCCCTTTGGTACTTTCTCCGCTACCTTAAAGGTATAAAAGCCAGTGCCTGCGCCAATGTCAGCTACCACACTCTGAGGGTTTAGCGTCATGCCGTCAATGGCCCGTAACGAGTTCTCCTCTTCCTGTCTGGTGCTCCTGTCAAGCCAGCCGCCTCCGCCCGTACCGATAACCTTGGCAATTTCGCGGCCCATATACACTTTGCCAGTACCACCCGGACTGGGTGGTTTCGTAGTATAAACTGCTGTCGCTTTTTGCTCTACCTGTGCCTGACAGGTACTCCCTGCACCCAGTAATAACCACAGGAACAGCACGAAAAGCTGCCTTATGCCTCGGCAGTAGGATGGTTTCATACAAGCAGGTTATTGATTTTAAACTCTCATTACGCTTTGTTACGGCATCAATCAGTTCTTTAGTCTATTTTTAGTATATAGTTTCATACTTGACTGCCTCCCAGCGCAGCTTAAGCCCCTGACACATTAATTTCTGTAAATTTAATGTGTCAGGGGCTTAAGCTGCGCTGGGAGTGTCTAAAAACTGAAATCCGCTATGACACCTGTATCCTTTGGGAGTAAGTAGATGATTTCTCTACTGCAATTCTTCTGCCATATTCAATGAAGAGGCTGTGTAATCAACGCTGCGGGACAGTCCAGAGGAAAATGGTGGAGCCACCTACCTGTACGGTCTGATCCGGTTTCCAGTCGCCCATGTCGAAAGCGTGCGAAACAATGCGGGTACCGGGCTTTAGCTGCTGCAGTTTCGGGCGAAGCTTCAGGTTGACGCTGGGCAGAAGATAAAGCGTGACGACGGTGGCATCACTGAGATCCACGTCAAACAGATTGCCTTCCACGAATTTAACCTTATCGGCAACGTTGGCTTCTCTCGCATTGGCGTTCGCTTCCTCGATACGCTCCGGGTCTATATCCACACCTGTGCCCGTTGTGCCGTACTGCCTGGCAGCCGTGACCACAATGCGCCCGTCGCCGCAGCCCAAATCATACAGGACATCATCTTTTGTAACCTTGCCCAATTCAAGCATGGCGTCCACTACCTCCTGGCTTGTGGGTACATAGGGCACATCCAGGTCCTGTGCCACAGCCCCCTGGGGCTGCACAAAGGCGGCCGCACAAAAGGCAATTAGGAGAAACGCAAAGCGGGAATACATAGATACTCTCATGCTTTCGGTATTAAAGTGAATAGAATTTATAGACAACAAGTAAGTACCGCCTTCTGCAACACGCTTTTAGGCACGGCCTGTGTCGCAGGCCGCTTTCAGTTGTTAATTAAGCCACAAGGTGCATCCGCACTCGCCTCTTCTCAGGCTAAAACTCATTTAGTTACGAATCCATTGGTTTTCAGTTGTATGCTGCTGATAATGAATACGAATTAACGAGAATAACCATCTAACCGGGACTTGTTGCAGCGGGAAGCAACGGAGGAGTTGTTTTAGTGAATTGTCCGTTGCGGTAAGATATGTTCAGTTGCCGCTGCCAGGCGCAACCTCTGCAGGCAGCGCTTTATCGATCATGGGCAGGGTCAGAAGAAGAAGGATGCCCAACAGCAGCACTATCACTCCCACCAAAGCCCCAAGCCCGGTATAGGCTAAGCTTGAATAAAAGAGGTAGGCGCTCGTAAGACAAAAAATTAAAGGCGTGACAGGGTAGAAAGGCACGGGAAAGGGGCGTTCCCGTAGGGGGTTCTTCCTGCGCAGCACAAACAGGGAAATGCCCACCATCATCAGGAAAAACCAGAAGACTGGTGCTGTGTATTCCACGATTGTCTCGAAGCCGTTCCTTGTGAACAGGCCCAAGCCTATAAGCGCCAGTGATATGGCGCCCTGCACCACGAAGGCATTCACAGGGGTGGACGTCTGGGGGTTCCACTTGCCAAGCGCCCCGAAAATCTTAAAGTCCCTGCCCAGGGCATAATTGGTGCGGGCACCCGTGAATATGGTGGCATTGACGGAGGTCAGTGCCGAAACGGTTACGATGAGCCCGATCAGCACTACGCCCCCCTCTCCGAATGTACGCCGCATCAGGTCTCCTGCCACAGCCTCTGACTGCGCGATGCCGCTGAGCCCGAGTACATGTAGATACGCTACATTGATGAGGGCATATATGGCTGTGATTATCAAGATGCTTGAAACCAGCACCTTTGCCATGCCTCTTCGCCCCGTCTTCAGTTCTGCGGAAATATAGGCCGCCTCGTTCCAACCCCCGAATGTCAGCAGCACAAACACCATGGCTAAACCTAAGGAGTTACCCTGCTCTGGGGTGGGTTCTGTGGCAAGGGGGGATGACGCGGCCGGAGCGAAGAAGAACCCGGCTCCCAAGATGATCAGGATTCCGAGCAACTCCAGCGTCACTAGGATATTTTGGGCGGATGTTCCCACTCTCACCCCGATGATGTTGATGCCTGTTAAGGCCACCACCACCAGAACAGCGTACAGGGCAGAAGTGAACTCGCCCATGCTGTGAATCTGTGCCAGGTAATCCCCGATGATAAAGGACAGCAGGGCGATGGAGCCCGTCTGGATGACGCTCATCCGTGCCCAGGCAAACAGAAAGGAGAGCCGTCTGCCGAAGGCCTGCCTCAGGAAATGGTAATCGCCGCCGGTGTGGGGATAGGTGGTGGTGAGCTCGGCATAGCATAGTGCCCCGACCAGGGACACAGCCCCGCCCAATATCCAGGTCAACAGAAACGAGGTGCTGCTTTCGGAGTTGGCCGCCACGAGCGAAGGCGTGCGAAATATGCCCGCGCCTACGACGATGCCTATGATAACTGCCACCGCATCGGCGAAACTTAGGGCAGGCTTCGGCTCACCGCTTTTGCCTTCTACATGTTTGTGTCCGACGCTGCCTTGCGGACTTCCGGGTTTTGACAGCCATGGTTTCTCATGCATCGGGATGAGATAAGAGGTGGTGTTTCAGATACGTGAGCCATAGCCTATTGGTTGAATGGCAGCAAGAAGCCCTGTATAGGAGGCATGTGTTGCAAAACCCATTTGATATCGTCGGCGGGTGCGGCTCAATCATATGGGCGTATCGCCTTACAGGAAGCCAGCCAAGTCAGGCCTCTCTTTCCTTTGCTCATCGGTGACCATCCACTCCAAGACACCCGAGGCGTTCAACGAGGCTGCGTCCCGCATCCCCCGCCTTTACGCACCGTACCCCTTAGCCGTTCAAGCTGGAAAACAGCCTCACGTTCCCGCCCGGGAGCACTAGGCACCGCTCCCGGGACAGGTTGCCCCTGCAGCCAGCGGCTATCCTTGCAGGAAGCACATGCATGGGGCGTGGGGGTGTCCGGTAGCTTTCACGGACACCCCCACGCCCGTGACTATGAGGAGATAGCGGGCGAGCCGCTGTACGACCCTAACCGCCACACTCGTGCCAGGGTGATGAGATGGACCCAGGACGGCATGCCTGATTTCGACCAGGAGCTGGGCGACAACGAAGCGGCGATAAAGAAGGCAGAGAAACAATAATGCACCACCCCCGCAGCTGCTTTAGGAGTATTCGGTAATGGCCGTGAGTGAGCCTAAGCCCTCCCATGGCTTTTGCTGCCATTTGCGGGCATCCGCTTCCATTTACTGTCCCAAGGCTGGAGTAGATGTAAAGATACCCAATGGCTCTGCTCCTCTTGGCGTTTTGGGATAGAGGTCGCCATAACAAACGGCGGTAAGGTAACAGCAACAGCGGCGCTATGAACAGACAGGGCCTTAGATATTCATTCTCAGGGCAAAGCACAGAACTGCGGGTAGAATGGAAAGGTGGCGTAGTTCTTGACCCTTCTAGGGTCCGCCACCTAAATATAGAAAGGGAAAACACTGAAAGAAGATAAAGAAGATATTATAGGTGGCCATAGCCTTGGGTGCGGCGTCCTGCTCTGCAGGGAACGGCCTGCAGAGAGATTTCGAGGATGTTGTTGGAGCAGGCACTGGTATGGCGCTGGATACTTTGCAGAACATGTCCGATAAGGAGCTGCAAAGACATACCGGAGCCGATTCATTGGCGGCAAGGATACATTCGGCAGATACTGTTGATGTAGAGCGGGGGGTAAGGCGGGAGCTATTGATACAGCTCTCAGAGTAGTCGATAAAGCATGCCGCCGCACTGACAGCTGGGTTAACCGAAGGGGAAACCGGCGATTCTATCGAACCAAAAAACCGCTCCATTTGACAAGGAGCGGTTTTTTTGCTATAGTAGACCGGAGGTGTGAATTATCGAACCATGTCCACAAAGATTTAGAGGATGCGGAAAAATATCTGCAGGTGGGAGAGAGGCAGTAAACGTCCATTGAACGGCAGTATAGAGGAGTCTGCTTTACACAAGAAGTGTCATAGGCTACAAAAAAGAAGGCTCCCCGTGATGAGGAGCCTTCCTTGCTCTATAACGCCAGAGAAACTGTAGAAGGAGAAGAGCTGTTTAGTTTGATCAGTTACTCTTTCACAAACTTTAATCCCTTGCCTTCTGCTTTAAGCAGATAAATTCCGGGCTTGAGCGACTCTATATTGATCACAGGCCGGTCTGGTGACAGCTTTGTTTTGTTTAAAACTGTTTTCCCGTAAAGGTCGTAGACCGCCACTTCGGTGTTTGCCTCCAAACCGGTTATAGCCAACTCATCGCTGGCGGGGTTCGGGTATATGGAAAGTTCCTCTTCTTTCGTTGTCGCCCTGAGCTCGCTGGCGGCACTTACGCCTGCCGCTGAAGTTCTCCCATACAACTCAATCTCGGCCAGCTGAAGAAATGTCCCGCTGTTATTAGAGAAGTTGAACCGGTAATATATATAGCTCAGATTGTTATTGAAGTGGAAGGTCCTGGTTTGGGATCGGTTAGGGAAGTCTTCGTTATATCGGTTGTCGATTGTAGTCCAGCTGCTTCCGTCGTTGGAACCCTGCAATGTCCAGGCAAGAGGATCCCGCTCAGGGTCGTTGTTTGCCGATGTGATGGTGTAGTTTGTCACTACATGACTTGTAGGTGCCTTATACTGCACCCAGACAGAAGGATAGGAGACCAAATACTTGGTGTTGATGTTGTTGTCAATCAGTTTCGTATGTTTTTCACCCGCCGAAGAGCCTGTTTGATATTGAGCGCTTACCGTTCCCCCGAGGTTGGTGATGTCTTCACCCAAAGGGCCGCTTCCGGGGTCAACAGGAAGCCCGTTTGCCTCACGGATAAGCTGGAAGATATGATCCGGACGTACCACCACATAGTCACTGCCCAGGGAGTTAGCCACATTCTTGAAATCCGTGGGCTTCACATCCTGCCACGGCTGTGCCTGTATGATCACGAAGCGTGGCGAGGCTCCATCCCACTCGGAAGAGGCGGTGGCAATGTGATCCTTCATAGCCTGCTCGTTCGTGCAATAGTTACAGGAAAGCGCCATTCCCGGCAGGCTCTGCTTATATATGCTCAACCCTCCCCCTGTGTTCTGGGCGGTCAGGCCAAGCCGTGAGGGTGCGTTGGCGGCGAAGCTTTCTCCCACATTCTGGTCAATGCCCCCTGTGATGGTGTTCCAGACGGTGACAACCCGGAAACCAGCACGGCGGTTGTAGTCTTCGGTTTTAGCGACAAACTGATCCAGCGAACTTTGGTCTGGGAAGCTGTTGGGGTAGGCGTAGCCGTATCCTGAAGGGCCTGATATCAAGTTATCATTGGCAGTGGAGCTCTGCCAGTAGTAGTTCAGTGCACCCGGCATCGCATCAAGCATGGCAGGCGACAGGGTCCATCCGATCGGAACAGCGCCGCGGTCGGGATTATTCCAGAGCTTGCGCATCAGGTGCTCGACGTACTGCAGATTATCCCCGTCACTTAATATGAAAGCGACGTAGATTTTGTTTTGCAGTGCCGGTTTGGGAGGTATCGGTTTGGTATTCACTGTCCTTGGCATACCGCTATGAACCGTCAGGTTGGTGGCCCAGTCGCTAGCGATGGTTGAGATACCGTACGAGGACGCTCTTGATACGCCTGGCTCCTCCTCCGGCCACCACCCCATATAGTTTGAACCGGCCGGCATGGAGGACAAAAAGCTGTTAAGCAGCTCACTCTCAGCGGCCACTTTAGGGTCAAGCCATATAACCGGTGCACCCAGCGCGGTTGCATATTCACGCAAGGCCGCCTTGTGCGCATCCGGGTTCAGCCCGATTAGCAAACGGTGGTCAAGCTTTGGCCAGTAAGTGTCATAAATTGTCTGGTACACCTGCAGCTTGCTGCTAAACTGGCCGCGCAGATCAAGCAGCACTGGTAGATTATAGGGGGCAGCGCTTAGCCGAGATAACAACAGTGGCGAGGCAATGAGCGCTTTCTGGTCTTTCGCCAGCATCGTTGCCAGGTTCACCGTGTGGGTTTGTGCAGGGTCGTAAACGATCAGACCGGAGATTTCCTGACGGTATTTAGCGATAAGGTCCCATTTGTTGGCGGGCTCAGACCAGCCCAGGCCCAGAGACTGCAACCAGGTGTGAGGCCCTTCCGCAAACGCATCACCTTCATAGGAGAAGATACGTGGCTGTGTCCGGTTTACGATGCCCTTCAGAGAGGCAAACAGGTACATCTCGGCAGAGGAGTTGTTTTGCTGAACGCCAACCCAGTCCACTTTGGTATAGGAAGTGCCATGCCAGTATATGCGCAGTTCGACTGACTGATTATCGGCTGGCAAGGTGAACGGCAAGGTAAAATTAGTGTAGTCTCCGGCTATGGGAAACTGCAGGCGCGTAAGGGTCTGTGAGGCGAGGGTCTCGCCGGTGGTGGCGTTTCGGACATCAATATCCACTATCGGATCGTTGTTGGCAGTGTTATTGTCCACTTTCATCCGAAACTCGGCAGTGTTAGGCCCTGCCGGCAGGCTCCTCTCGTAAGGCCCGTAAACCATATGCTGATTGGGGGCATCGATTCCGGTTTGGCAGAGCCACCCGTCGGTCTCCAGGCGACCGGTGTTGTGGCCTATGGACGGCCCTTCAGCTTCCCAGCGTGACGGCGTTTCACGGAGAATAATCAGGTCCTGTATCTGTGCTGAAGGGGGAAAGGAAGGGAGAAGCTGCCCGGACGGCCATACTATTTGGGCCATGGATGGTATGAAGGCCAGTTGAAGCAGGGACAAGAGCAATAGTCTAATCCTTAAAAATGAATTAGTAGATGAATTTGGCATAATATTAAATTTAGGTTAATAAAAAAGACCGCTTTCTATGTTTCCAAATCGATTATGGGCATTAAAAGAATGGATCAATCATGCTGTTGTATGATATCGCCGAATCCTGAGCCATCCAAAAGTTGCTATTTCATTTTGTTGCTCTCCCGGTAAATCAGCCGGGGCTCTGCAGCTAAGGACCCGGTGCCGACGGGGACAGTTATAATTCTGCCTCCATTCCTCCGCCTCCCGGCGCACCTCTGTATGATTCTGACTTGCAAGAGTAAAAGCCCGCCAAAAGCCGGTAGAAGGGTTTTTCACTACCGGTGACTGAGTTGTTGCGCGTTATAAGTAGCATCATTAGCCTGGGCTGGCTCACTGCCTTACAGGTGTGAGGATGGCTTACCCCATGCCCCTCTACCATAAACGCCACCAGCACCTTTTTCTCATCAGGCCCTTAGGCTCAAATTTTTACAAAAGCTAAGAGGATGCAGTTTTTGCTTTCAAAAAGCCTGCTACCTGAAGGAAACTGGAATCAAGCGAGGTTGTCTTGTCCTGGAGCAGTCTGAGGTAACGCTGACTGAAATCAAGCAAATCGAAATAACTGTTCGGCCGCCTGGCGACGTGTCATGATTCACCGGTATTGTTAGATGAAAAAAGAAAGGATTAAACTGCCAGGCTCTTCATTACGGGGAGCCTTCCTTATTCTATAACGTCTGTTATCCTATGTTTGTCATTGTGTATTAACTTGTATACAAAGAGCAGAAAGGAAGGATAAAGATTTTGACTGTTATTTGGTCTCAAGAACCTGTTTAACATGAGAATCCCCTTCCTTTTCTATGGTTACTTTGGACAGTTCCATAAAGCGTTGAAGCTTGCATCAGGATAGAGAATGCTACCATAGTCTCCTCTTTAAGCTTACCCTGTTACACTTACTAACCTCTTGAAACTATGGACACACAAGCAAGACCAAAAGTAGTGGGTATTGATGTAAGTAAAGACTCGCTGGCCGGTTGTCACATGAGAGATGGCAAGACACAGCACCTGGAGACAGAAAACAACAAGACCGGCTTCAAACAGCTGATCAAGTGCTGCGGAGCAGACAGCCTGTATGTCATGGAGGCGACTGGCATCTATTACCTGCAGCTGGCTTACTACCTGGTCGAGCAGGGGGCGCGGGTGGTCGTGGTGAATCCGGTCATCATCAGGCGCTACATCCAGATGCACCTGGGCAAAGGCAAGAGCGACCGGAAAGATGCCCAGTGGATCATGCGCTATGGCCAGCAAAGTGAAGTAAAACAGTGGCAGCCGGAGGAGCGGGTCATCGTGGAGTGCAGGCAACTGGAGCAGGTGATTGAGCAGCTCATCAAGCAAAAGATCATGGTCACCAATTCTTTAGAAGCTTTACAAGGGCAGCCAGTGACGAGTGGATTGGCTGTCAAAAGCCTGAAGCAGACGCTGAAGATGCTCGAAAGACAGGTTAGGCGAATGGAGGATGAACTGGTGGCTTCTTTGGAAAAGGCCTTTAGCAAGGAGATGAAGCTGCTGAGTTCTATCCCAGGCATTGGCAGAAAGACAGCCGCTATGCTGCTTTTGTTTGCCGGCGGCTTTAAAGATATGAACAACTACCGGCAGCTCATTGCCAAGGCCGGTCTCTCGCCCAGGGAGTACACCTCCGGCACCAGTATCAGAGGTAAGGTGCGCATCACCAAGATGGGCGGAGGCCTGATCAGAGGCAAGTTATTTATGTGCAGCTTCTCTGCAAAGAAATCAAACGCGGCCTGTAAAGCACTCTACGACCGGCTCGTGGCCAAAGGTAAGAACGGTAAACTAGCGCTGATCGCGGTCTGCAACAAGCTCCTGAAGCAGGCTTTTGCCATTGTTAAATCAGGCACACCTTATCAGGCTGATTTTGCAAATATTATGGCCGCCAGAGCTTGACTTTTTACACAGTTCATGTTTACCAAGCAGGAAAGAGAGTATCTAATGTGGCTGCTCCGTAAGGGCGGCTTCGCCTCGGCCTTTTGGGGATACCCAAGAAATTAGATGTGCCCTTGTTCTCCTCGCCCTCTATCCAAATCCTGCCGCCGTGCAGCTCGATGATTCGCTTGGCGATGGACATGCCCAAACCGGTGGAGTGTTTTCCTTCCAGCCTCTCTCCTGGCTTCAGTGAGCCGATCGAACAAAGAGCGTAGGGGTATGCCTATAGTTCCGTTTCCTGATGCAGATAAAAATGACCAGAGAAAGCTTCAGGTGGCATTTCCTCAAAAGCAGAAGCATTCTCACCTTCTAAATGCCATCCCATTAACTCATATTTGTTCTTGACGAATAAATATTTTCTTTTCTAGTGTTGCTGATAAAGTAGAAAGATTTTATATTTCATCGTGGTAAAAGCAGCATATGAAACACAGCACCTTCCCTGACTATTTTGAGTTCATTGGACGCTCATAGCCGTGCTCTTTCATCTTGCACCACCCACAGTCAAACACCTCTCACGTAGGCAGGGGCTGAAAGCCTGCTTTTTCCTGGCGCCCTCTTCCTTTCACCTTCAACCGACCACTTATGAAAAGCGTTTTTTACCCGCTCCTCCTGGGATTCACGACCCTCTGTATGGGCTTTCTCCCTGTTCTCTCCTATGCCCAGACCGAGCAGGATGCCCTGATGATGGGCGAGCGGAGACTGTGCGTGGCGGGCACCGTGAGCTACAGCAGCTGGACTGACTACTGGGAGGGCACCTTCAAGCGGGACAACGGGAACATGGGCCAGGTTTCGGCCAAGTCCGCTGCGCTCATGCTCAACTACGGGCTGAGGAAGAACCTGAACCTGATGGCCACCCTGCCCTACGTCAGCACGCAGGCCAGCCAGGGCACTTTAGCTGGCCTGAGCGGTTTTCAGGACTTGGGGCTAGCCGTCAAGTGGAGGGCCCTGCAATGGCAGGGCAACAGGCAGAAAGTGTCCCTTCTTGCCGTCGGCGGCTTCTCCACCCCCACCAACGACTACAACATCGAGTTCCTGCCAATGAGCATTGGCCTGGGCAGCCAGGTCCTCAGCGGCAGGCTGATCTCCGACCTGCAGGTGGGCAGAGTCAGCCTGACACTCTCGGGCGCTTACCTGCGCCGGGGCAATGTAGAGATAGACCGTTCGGCCTACTACACGGACCGTCTCATCAACTCCAGCGAGGTGGACATGCCGGATGCCGGGAACTTCCAGCTGCGCACCGGCTACCTCAGCAGCCGGACCGTTGCAGAGGCCTTTGTCGACAAGATGACCACATTTGGTGGGTTTGACATCCGCAAGAACGACATGCCATTCGTGAGCAACCGGATGAACAGCACGAGAGTGGGCCTTGAGGCGAAACACTACCTGGTCCGCCTCCCTGCCCTGGGCCTCCACGCCGCCGCCTGGCACACGCTGGCGGGCCGCAACGTTGGCCAGTCTACCGGCTTCTTGGCTGGGGTAGACTACATCCTTGACTTTACCCCAAACACCGCAAAAAATTAACCCTATGAAGAAGCCCTTCGCTATCCTATTGTCCTGCCTTTGCCTCCTGCACCTGGCGTCTTGTGACGAAGACATTGTGGAGGCCAATGCCAGCTACCAGGCCCTGCAGCCAGCCCAGACGGACGCAGACGCCGGCACCTGGACCCCGCTCATCGTAGCCTCTGCGGCTGACTTTCCGCTTCCTGCCCCGGAGGCCACTGCCTCGGCTGCCTACCAGCAGGAACTGACGGAACTCAAGGCGCTGACGGCCAGCTTGACTTCAGACCAGCAACGGATCATTGACTACTGGAAAGTGGGCAGCGTGTTGCGGTGGAATGAAATCATGCGGGAGCTGGTGGCCAAACACAATCTGCCCCCCTACCAAAACCCCGACAACACCTACCCGGCACCAAGTGCCGCCAATCCCTTTGCTTACCCCGTGTTTCCCTTCTCCAACCCGCCCTATGCAGCCAGGGCCTACGCCTACGTGAGCGCGGCGCAGTATGATGCGCTTGTGATGGCGCATCACTTTAAGAACGAGCACAGGCGGGCGGCTCCTTACCAGGTGGATACCTCCATCAAAACGGCCGTACCTAAAAGTGAGTTAGCGGCCTATCCCTCGGAGGATGCCGTGGTTGCCGGAGCCTCCCTGGAAATGATGAAGCTCCTGTTCCCGGCTGATATCGCCTACCTCACCAGGATGGCCGAAGAGGAGAAAAACTACCGCCTGTGGAGCGGGGCCAATGTGCGCAGTGATGTGACGGCTGGGGACTCCCTGGGCAGGTGGGTGGCCAGGAAAGTCATCCAGCGGGCGAAGGCGGATGGCATGGGCGCAGCAGGCGGCACGCCGGAGCTGTGGACGAAGCTGGAGGACGATTGCAAAGCAAGAGGCGAAACGCCCTGGTTGTCTTTGGAAACGCCAAAGCGCCCGCCCATGCTGCCGGTTTTCGGCGATGTGAAGCCTTTGCTGTTCGACAGGGCAGATGTGCCTTCCTTACGCCCTGGCCCTCCGCCATCCGCTACTTCTGAGCAAATGCACAAAGAGCTGGATGAGGTGCTGGGCTACACCACAAACCCCACGCGGGAGCGGATGCGCATTGTAAACTTCTGGGCTGACGGAGTGGGCACCTCAACACCACCAGGCCATTGGAATGCCATTGCCACTGAGGAGTTCGTAAAGAAGCACTACAGTGAGGTTCGGTGGGCGCGCAACTATGCACTTTTAAATGCTGCCTTAATGGATGCAGCCATTCTATGCTGGAATACCAAGTTCTATTACTTCAATGCCAGACCTTGCCAGTTAAACCCAAAAATCAAAACACTCACCGGAGTACCTAACTTCCCTGCTTATGTATCCGGTCATTCTACTTTCAGTGGAGCGGCGGCAGCTGTATTGGGTCATCTTATCCCGGAACGAGCCAATGCTTTTCAGGCCATGGCACAGGAAGCTTCTGATTCTCGCATGTACGGGGGCATCCACTACCGCGCTGACTGCCAGGAAGGCCTGGATGCCGGTAAAAAAGTGGGCGATTACGCTATTGCCCGAGCCAGAACAGACGGGGCAGATTGATGGCTTGATAGCCGGTAAGCACACAGAATATATAGACAGCGACAAAGCCTCTCCATATGGGAGAGGCTTTGTTTTTCCCCATCAGCCCTTCCAGCTCTATCATCTCCAGGTATGGCCCCAGGCACTTCTTGCTTTGAAGCCCATGGGTCATGAGGGGAAGCTATCGTTAGGTGAGTACCGTACTTCCTCAAAGCATTCTTCCAGGTGGTGGTATGAAGGCAGAGAGGTTTATCAGCTGGTGTGTCTCCTACGGGAGCGGCCAGTAATCCTGTCTGTGCCATTGTGCGCATTGTAGGCTAGCTGCTCAACTGCTTATGAAGCTGGATTGACCGCCACTTTGTATCAAAATACCCCAGATTCTTGGGACGTAGGAAGAAAGATGAGGCCTGGCAGGAAAACGAGTACCTGGGGCGGGAGACAGACCCAAAGGAAGCCATCTTTAGCCTGGAGGCTTCAGGCGTCTGCGGAGCAGACGAAAGCAAAGTAGCCCCGCAAAGCAGGGCTACGCAAGATGAACATCCCGCACCTCTCGGCCAGGAGCTCTCTTTCAGGTAAGGGTAAGATAAGAAAAATTCAACTGAAATCCTTGACTTTCAAAACAGTACCTTTATCCACAGAGACTTAGGGGCTGTAAATGAGTTTCTGTAAGTGTGAGAATGGAATATCTTTATTTATCCTGTCGATTTGCTTTGCATAGTAGCTGCTATACAGTAGTTTAGTCAAAGAAACTTAATATTTATTTCACTGAACGTCATAATGTTATTTTAATGCCTACCACCTTTATATCGGCAATCTGAATTCAGTAATTCATAATCACAGCAATGGAATTTACCCCAACTTTAGCCCGCTTAGCTTTTGAGAAATCTTCTGACGCTATTTCGCAGTGGGATAAAGATTTAGTTTTGACTTTTGCTAATCAGGCTTTTGCCGATAGAATAGGCATAAGAAAGGATTTGCTGATAGGTAAAACCATTCGAGAGCTTGGACAGCCGGAGTGGGTTACCGCCCTCTGGATTGAGAAGCTGAAAGCCGTTTTTGAAACGGGCCAGCCCCTTGAGCACGAGTTTACCTTTGCTACGGCAACAGGAGAATACATTTTGCAATCGTGCCTTATACCTGATTTAGCCGCCGATGGCTCGGTACAATGTGTTTTAGCCATAGGCCGGGATACTGCCCACCAGAAAAAGAGCGAACAGGCTTTCAGAAAGGGCGAGAAAAATAGCCGAAGACTCGCTGATGTAATTGAGAAAGTCCCCGACCCTTGTGTCGTCCTGAACCGAGACTACACCATTCACCTTATAAGCGATGCTTACCTGAAGGCTACGCTTACCGAGCGGAAGCACATTGAGGGCAGGTATATGTTTGACGTATTCCCCGACAACCCGGCTGCTCCTGATGCCCATGCAGTAAAGAATCTTCGTGCTTCCTTAGACCAGGTAAGGCAGACAAAGAAGCCGCACCACATGGCCATTCAGCATTATGATGTGCCGCAACCGGCTAATTTGGGAGGTGGCTTCGAGGAAAAGTACTGGAGCCCCATCAACATACCGGTATTAGATGAAAAAGGTGAAATTGAATTCATCATCCACCGGGTCTTGGAGGTAACCAAGGCTGTTCAGAAACAGGGGGAGATATATGACATAGCCCAGCAAACAGAGACTTTTGCCGTCACACTGGAAGAAGCAAGAGAAAAGTCGGAGGCATTAGAAGAAAGTAAAGACCTGTTGCGAGCGGTTCTGGACAGCTCTTTATACACCGTTCAGGTATTTAAAGCCGAAAGAGACGAAACCGGTAAAATAATCGACTTTACCTGGTTGATGGTCAACAAGAGGTGGAAGGAGCTGTACGGTGATGCGGTGGTCGGCAAAAGCCTTTTGAAGGAAAACCCAGGGGTTCTTGAAACGGGGCTGTTCGACCAGTTTGTGCAGGTGACGGAAACCGGCACCCCTGTTGACTATGAGCAGCATTACAACCACGAGCAGTTTAACGGCTGGCTCCATCAAACCCTCGTCAAAATGGGGGACGGCTTTGTGATGAATACAGAAGACATCACTGAAGAGAAAAAGATTGAGCAGGCTTTACAGGAGTACCGTGAGCTGTTGCAAATAACGACCGATAACTTAGTGGACATGACACAAGTGTTCAAAGCGGTACGAAACGAAGAGGGAGAAATCATAGACTTCATATGGATTTTAAACAACCGTGCATCGGAGAAATTCTTTGGCGGTGTGATCGGCAAAAGCCTGCTGACCTTGAATCCGGGGGTAGTAAAAGAAGGCATCTTCGAGACATTTAAACAGGTAGTTGAAACCGGCGTTCCCGACCTAAGCGAAAGGCATTATGTGCATGAGCAGTTTGAAGGCTGGTTCTATCAGTCAACAGTTAAGTTGCATGATGGTGTTGCGACAATCACAACAGACATCACAGAACGCAAAGAAGCCGAGCGGGAAATTCTCCACCTGAAGGATGAAGTAGCACAGCGTGCCACCGACCGGTATTATACACTTTTCAACTCCATCGATGAAGGCTTCTGCATCATTGAGATGCTTTACAACGAAGCAGGCAAGGCATACGACTTCCGTTATGTTGAAGTAAACCCAAGCTTTGAGCGGCAAACAGGGCTTAAAAGTGCAGCCGGAAAAACTGTCGGTGAGCTTACAGCCACCGAGCCGTATTGGATTGAGCAGTATGATAAGGTGGCGCAGACGGGAGAAGCACTTCGGTTTGAGAACTTTCACAAGGGGACCCAACACTGGTATGAGGTCTTTGCTTCTCGTGTGGGAAATACTGAAAACCGGCAGGTTGCCATCGTGTTCAACGACATCACCGAACGCAAAAAAGCAGAAGAAGCCCTGCGGGAAAGCGAACAGCGCTTCCGCAACCTCGTCGAGTCTTATGCCCAGGTTACCTGGGAGACCAATCCCCTTGGCGAAGTAGAAGTGGATAGCCCTTCCTGGCGGATCTATACCGGCCAAACCTTCGAGGAGTGGATTGGCTATGGTTGGGTGAATGCTGTCCACCCGGAGGACCGGGTGCATGCCGAAGAACAATGGCGGGAGTTTGTAGCTTCCAGAAGCATTGCTGATATACAGTTCAGACTGAAGCACGCAGCCAGTGGAACCTATCGGTGGATTCAAGTAAGGGCCACCCCCATCCTGGATGCGGCAGGCCATGTTGTTAAGTGGGTTGGCATGAATAGCGACATACAGCTTCAGAAAGAGGCTGAGGAGCATTTACGGAACTTTGCACAGATTCTGGAGCAGGAGGTAGTCTTTCGTACCGATGAGCTGATAGAAAGCAAACACTTATTACAGACTGTATTTGATATAACGCTTATGGGTATGGCCATCATGAAAGCCGTACGGGATGAAGACGGCAACATCCTTGATTTCAGGATTGAGCTGATCAACAAGGAACTGGAAAGAGAGACCGGTCGAAAGGACCTGGTCGGGAAGCTTTACGCCGCTGAATATCCGGGTATCAAAAGGACTGCATTGTATGATACAATGCTCCAGGTAATGGAAACGGGACAACCGAGAGAATTAGAGTATTTTTACTCCCATGATGGCTTTCAAAAGTGGTTTTCCAGCACGTTCGTCCGGTTACACGACGGGCTGGTGGCTACTAACCTGGATATTACGAAGCGAAAGGAAGCCGAAGCAGAAAACTTGAACCTAAAGTTAAGGCAGCAAAAAATATTGCTGATGGCTGTTCTTGAAGCCCAGGAAGAAGAGCGCCGCCGTATATCCGTATCCCTGCACAATGGAGTGGCGCAGACACTATATGCTACTAAAATGATTGTGGATGAGTTAGCCGAGAAAGTACCGGCGGTATATGTTCACAAACTAAACAATCTGCTGAAAGATGCCATCAACGAAACCAGAAACGTGTCCCATGAACTGGTGCCTTCTATCCTAAACGATTTTGGTTTGGAGCAGGCCATCATGGAAATGTGCGGGAGATTTAAAGGTGGAAGCTTACGCCTGGAATGCGAAGTAGAAAAGTTTGAGTCAGATTTAGAAGCTTATCAGGAGCTTGCCCTGTACCGGATCAGCCAAGAGCTGATCAACAACATCATAAATCACTCAAAAGCTACTGACGCGAAGATTTTAATCTATCAGGAGGATGAGCTGATTTACTTAAAAGTGCGGGACAATGGTATCGGCATTCAGGAAAAGTCGTCGGCACATAAGGGAATCGGCCTGCGCAGCATTAAAGACACGGTGAAGTTACTGAACGGAACCTATGATGTTTCAATTCCCCCATCAGGCTCAGGTACGCAGGTAATTATTGCTATACCAGTTTAAAGAGTCAATGCAAAGTCAATGTAAAATCAAGCTAGACGCTTCACAATGTTAGCAAACGTATCTTACAATCAGTTGATGAAGTAAAATTTTTGAAAGATAAATCAGGAAGTTTAATTCAGGGAGCCTATTTGTTCGGCATTATACTGCTGCTGAGCATAGACTACCTTTTCTTACGGACAATAAGGGAGAATGAGAAGAACCTCATGGGTAATCAGGAGGGACTTTGCTACCTGTTAACTCCCCGTCTATGACTAATGAGGTGATCCTGCCAAAAAATGTTTAAGGCTTCCCCTGCTTTGCGGTCGGGATAGTCACACCTACTCATCTCTTGAAACAAACATTAAATTTTATTTGTGAGATGCTATAAGGTACGAACCTGTTTAGAGTTTTCAAAAAATCGATACATGATGCCCTTGCTGTGTGTTTTCACCAGCAAGAACTTGTTAGTGAAAGTATAGTTGTCGGTGAAAACACCAACAACGGCAGGTTTTGACACTAAAATCGGAAACGCTAAACAGCTTCCACGTAATAATGACTGTTTAACCTGCCTGCTTTCCTTTATCGCTGAAACGTTGGAATTTCGAGACAGAGCCAGAGGAGAACGGGAGGCCTCGTCACCCAGCCGCCTCTAACGGGACGCGAGTGCTTTCCCGCACCAGCGCCTCCTTGAGTTCGTAGTTATCAAAGGAGTGGCCCGTGTCGCTGCCGGCGGCGAAGGCCAGGGTGGAGTAGACCTGCAGCCTGGCCTTCATACACGACTTTCAAGCGACCTTCTCATTACTTCCCGGACCTGGCCGTGAGAAAGGCATTGACATCCAACCAGTGAATGAAGGCATCGAACCAGCGGTTACTGGTTCGATCGGGATTGCCGAGGCCGAAACCATGGCCGCCATTCTGGTAGAGGTGGAACTCGACAGGAATGCCCGCCTTGTACCAGGAATCAATCACACCGAACTGGCCGCGGAATAGAAAATCGTCGGTGGCGATGACATTGAACATGGGCGGAGCATTCTTCGGCACCTCCACCGGTCCCATCCCGCCATAGATCGGACCGATGAAGGCCAGTTTCATGGTTTTGGAGTTGAGTGTGGAGTGCATCGTGAGGCCTGCGCCAGCCGAGAAGCCGATCATGCCTATTCTGCTGGTATCGACACCCCACTCCTTGGCCCGCTTGAGAATCATGGCGTAGGCGGCCTCAGCGTCCTCGAGTTGGTTAGACAGGTCCTGCTGCGGCGGGCTCGGCGCCGTTGTACCCTGCGATGCGTTGGAGGAAGCGGAGGCGGCCGGGCGGGGGCGGTTCATCCATGCCGTGAAATCGTCGAGCGACTCCGGGGTCGGGTGGAGCCGGTACTTGAGCACAAAGGCGGCGATTCCTTTATCAGCAAGTGCCTGTGCGACTTCCCATCCCTCGTTTCCCATTGAAAGCCACCTGAAACCGCCGCCGGGTGCCACAATCACGGCTGCGCCATTGGCCTTGCCAGGTTTAGGTAGGAAGGGGGTGAGGGTCGCAGTGGAGATGTTGCGCGCCATTGGGTCGCCCCACTGGCGGAACCAAGTCTCTGACGCGGGCTGTCCTTCGACACCGCCCGTACCGAGCGGAATGGCCTTGGGCTCTGCAGGGGTTTCCAGTGGGTAGATCGTGCCGTCCTGTGCCATTGCTGATGCAGCAGAGACAAGCGAGGCGGCCATAATGCATGTCTTGGCCAGCTTCATAAGTTTGTAAGCCATAGAGAGATGATTGATAGGTGGAAGTTTAAGAATATCTATATCAGTTGCATCGTTTCAAAGATTTAGGTTCCTCTCCATGAGTGTTAATCAATAACCAAAGGCAAGGCTTTACCTGATGTCTGTGCATTTTCTGGCTCCAAAGTGCTGTCCCACATCCGTTCCCTCCACTTCGTTCATATACTCAGGTTGGCATTTGACTGCTCCGCTAATGCACCTGCGGGTATTGCATTGAGGAAGGGAGCGTCAATCTCATGAAGCAGTAGTTTTACCTCGTTGATAAATGTATGAAGTACACTTCTAAACATAAGAATAATAATTCATATGTCAAAAAAATGAATCTTAAAATTTTAGCATATGCCTTCAAAGGCTCATGCGTAGTTAAGCGTTTGCCTTCGTCATCGTTAACTATAAAACTATTTCCATGCTGCTGGTAGTGGAATTTGCTGCTTTAGGCTTTTCGCTGTGGGCAAGGCTACTAAGGGAGGAGGCAAATATCTCACCGCGAGTACATCTTAACGCTTAAGATTTGACCTTAATATATACAGACAAACATTCAGCATTATAGGAGAAGGTGTTTTTTACTAATCCCCCACCTGCAAATTCTACTACATGCCATTGGGATAGGATTAATAGGGAGGTACCACGGTGGAGAAGAGGTGAACAATAGGAGCAAAGCAAAAATTGGCAACTGCCGTCAGCAGGTACCTGGTTCTTTTTTACTATATAAATCACGCCGCGATTTACTTTCGCAGCTGAAAAATGGCCCGCCCAGGAGGGGTAGGGGGTGGGTATACAGTCATCAAAAATCAATCAGTTTTATATTTCGCAACTCGAGTTATATACTGTCTCCTGGATCCAGTGGCAGCGCCGCCTTCGGTACTTATATATCCTGCCACTTCGAGATGCAGCATCGAATATAAAGGGTATTCTAAACTAAGAAAGGCTCCCCGTGATGGGGAGTCTTTCTTAGTCAGTTGCCTGAAGCTGTATATGGAATGATTTGGGTATAGCTGCAGTATTCAGTGTTAGCCCATGTTGTGGCTATATATCGTTAGCGGCTGGTGTTTTTTAGCCTTCCAACCGCTCCTTTTTTTGCCGCAGGTATTTCCAGAGCCCTTTTATCCGAAAGTTCTGTCAGTAATTTTTCAGAACTTTCGATTCTCGGTGTTCCTGACAGCTCTGAAAACTCTTTCGCGGTAAGGGAGTGATATTTAGAAAACAAGTCTTCCCAATATTTACTGCAATAGTTCTTGGTTTCAGATTCTTCGCTCATGACTGGCTACCCCGCGGCCTCCGATCGCCTAAATGTAATTCAGGCTGCCATTCCGGAGACCCATCCCATTCAGCCTGCAACTTACCCACTGCACAGGCTATATATGAACGCATCATATATATGGATGTGTGCTGGAAGCCCTGTGACAGCAGACATGAGCGGAGACGCTCACGCCTATTACACTGCTTTTAAAGGCAATAAAATGAAGCTTGGCTAGCAGCAGTATGCATAGACCGGCAGAAAAGGGAAAAGCCATTTTACACGTTGTGAAATGGCTTTTCCCTTTGGTATACCAGCCTCCTAATAAGTGACTGTTAACTTCTTAGCTGGTAGCTAATTCCAGCCGCCGCCCAGTGCCTGGTACATCGCGACATGGGCATTCAGTTGCTGCATCTTGGTTTCAATAAGCTCAAACTTTGATTCCAGCGCCTCACGTTGGGTCAATAATACCTCCATATAGTCTGCCCTTGCAGATTTAAAAAGGTCATTTGAGATAGTGATCGATTCCGTGAGTGCCTGTACCTGCTGCGCTTTCAGGTGGTAGCTTTTCTCCAGGTTGCTTATGTTAGAAAGCTGATTCGCCACCTCGATGTAAGCATTTAAAACAGTGCGGTCGTAGTTGTAAACGGCCTGAAGCTGCTTTGCATTCGCACTAATATACGTTGCCTTGATGGCGTTCCTGTTGATAAGCGGGGCCGTCAGATCCCCGGCCAGCGAGTAGAGCAGGGATTCAGGTGATTTCAGCAAGTAAGACGGATCAAACGCCTGAAACCCGACTCCTGCGGTAATACCCAGCGAAGGGAAAAAATTGGCTTTGGCCACCTGCACGTCGAGCTTGGCTGCTGCCAGATCCAGCTCGGCCTGCTTGATATCGGGCCGGTTCTCTAAAAGTTGCGCCGGAACGCCCGCTTTTATACCTCCCGGCACCAAATCATTGAAAGCCTGGGAACTCCTCGCAACCGGCTGTGGGAACCTGCCTAACAGGAAGTTGATCCTGTTCTCGGTTTCCGTGATTCTCTGCTGAATGCCGTACTGCAGACTTTTGGTGCTGAGAACCTGCGCCTCAAACCTGCGCACTGCCAGTTCGTTCACCTTGGCCGCTTCTTTCTGGGCCTTTACTATTTCCAGTACATTGGCCTGTATATCAATGTTCTGCTTCACGATATCCAGTTGGTTATCCAGTGCCAGCAATTCGTAATAAGAAGTAGCTATCTCGGCAACCAGGTTCGTCACCATGAAATTCTTGCCTTCAACAGAAGAAAGGTACCGGAGAACCGCCGCTTTTTTGGCGTTACGCAGTTTATGCCATATATCTACTTCCCATTTGGCATAGGCTCCCACCAGAAAGTCTGGTAGCGGCTCCGGCATTTCCCTGTCCCCCTCCATGTTGGTGGTAGCCTCCATGGCACCTATGTTGGTGTACCTGGCTACCTTGTCGAGGCCAGCGCCAGCTTTAATTCCAACAGTAGGCAAGTACTCTCCCTTTCTGGTTCTTACCTCACTCTGGGCAATCTGAATTTCCTGTAAAGTAATGTTCAGTTCCTGGTTGTGCTGCAGGGCCGTGTCGATCAGCGCGCTCAGGTTCGGGTCCGTGAAATAGTCCTGCCAGCTGCCTTTTGCTGTGTTGGTGGAATCCTGCGCGTTGTTATAACGCGCAGGGACCACCGTGCTGACTGATTTCTGAACCAAAGTTGGCAAACTGCATGCCGTAAAGGACAAGGAAACAAAGGCAACCCCCACCCATTTTGATATTCTTTTCTTATACACGCGCATGGTTTTCGGTTTCTTCAATGAGTGGAAAATTATTACCGGCATAGACATAATCCTCCGTTAAAGGAGTTTCATGTTCATCCCTGATCAGGTGACGGCCGTCTGCCATTTTAGCAAAGATGTAGTACAACCCGGGGATGATGACGACGCCGAAAATGGTGCCGAACAACATGCCACCAAGGGCAGAGGCACCAATTGTCCGGTTACCGATAGCGCCTGCGCCGGCGGCCATAATCAACGGAATCAATCCGGCGACAAATGCAAACGAGGTCATCAGGATCGGGCGGAAACGGACCTTGGCCCCTTCAATGGCGGCCTCCAGAATGGTGGCTCCCTGCAGGCGCTTCTGAACGGCAAACTCCACGATCAGCACAGCGTTTTTACCCAGCAGACCGACCAGCATGATCATCCCTACCTGAGCATAAATGTTGTTCTCCAGGCCCATCAGTTCCAGCAACAAAAAAGACCCAAAAATCCCGACCGGCAGCGACAGCACCACCGCAAAAGGAATGATAAAGCTTTCGTACTGGGCTGCCAGCACAAAGTATACAAACAACAGTACAACCATGAACACATATAGCGACTCATTGCCCCTGGTTGACTCGTCATAGGAAAGACCTTCCCAGGCAATGTCGTAGCCTTTAGGCAGTGTTGTGGCGGCAACTTCCTGTATAGCCTGTATCGCGTCTGCTGTGGTATATCCCTTCGCCGGAAGGCCCTGGATGGCGGCTGAGTTGTACAGGTTAAAACGGGTTACCTCATTTGGCCCCTGCGTCTTTTTCAGCTTCATAAAGGCTGAGTAAGGCACCATTTCACCCTCCTCGTTTTTGACAGCAAGGTTCAGGACGTCAGACGGCAGCCTTCTGAATTTAGGGTCGGACTGCACGTATACCTTGAAGAACTGGTTAAACTTGATAAAACCCTGTTCATAGGTGCTGCCTATCATGATATTCAGGTTCTCCATGGCCTTACCGATAGACACCCCTTTCTGCATGGCCAGATCGTTGTCGATCTCCAACTCGTACTGCGGATAATTGGCAGCGAAAAAAGTGAATAAGCCGGTCAGCTCCTTCCGCTTGGCCAGGTTATCCATAAACTCCTTGTTGACCTTATCAAACTCGTGGTAGTCGGTGTCTGAGTTTTTATCCAGCAAACGCATCGAGAAACCACCGGAAGAACCAAAGCCCGGGATAGCCGGTGGCTCAAAGAACTCTACCACGGCTCCCAATCCTTTTGATTTCTCTTCCAACTCTTCCATGATCTCCTTCACGGTATGCTCGCGATCAGACCATGGTTTCAGGTTGATCAAGCAGGTACCCGCATTCGAGCCCCGTCCCTCGGTCATGATCTCGTAACCGGCCAGAGAAGACACCGATTCAACGCCTTCAATTTTCTCACAGATCTTCTGAAGTTTTTGAGAGACCTGGTTGGTTGTCTCCAGGGTAGAGCCAGGAGGTGTCTGGACAATGGCATATATAGTCCCCTGGTCTTCGTTCGGAATAAAGCCTGCCGGAAGCACTTGGTTTTCGAAGAAGATACCAACACAGAAAGCCGCAAGTATTCCCCAGGTGAGCGTTCTCCTGCTCACAATGGCTCTTAACAGGCCTACGTATCTTCCGGTAAGCTTTTCAAATCCGCTGTTAAAGCTGTCAAGCGCCTTCGTTAACGGGTTTTTCTTCTTCGGTTTGCCATGATTATTCTTCAACAACATGGCGCACAGCACGGGGGTCAGCGTCAGGGCAATCACGGCCGAAATCACGATGGAGCTGGCCATGGTAATGGAGAACTGCCGATAGAAAATACCCACCGGACCCGACATAAATAACAGAGGAATGAATACCGCCGTCATCACCAGCGTGATGGCGATGATGGCCCCGCCTATCTCGCGAAGCACTTCGATGGTCGCCCTATATGGCGAAAGGTTTGTTTCTTCCATCTTGGCATGCACCGCCTCCACCACCACAATCGCATTATCCACCACAATACCGATGGCCAATACAAGCGCAAACAATGTGATCAGGTTAATCGAGAGCCCGAAGAGCTGAATCACAAAAAAAGCCCCTATCAGCGAAACCGGGACAGCCAGAATCGGAATCAGAGTAGAGCGCCAGTCGCCCAGGAATATGAAAACGACCAGGGCCACCAGGATGAACGCGTCTCTTAAGGTGTGCAGCACCTGGTCGATGGAGGCATCCAGGAACTGTGAAACGTCATAGCTGATTTTATAGTCCATCCCCGGAGGGAAAGATGCTTTCATTTCCTCCAACTGAGCTTTCACATCGGCTATCACATCGCTGGCATTGCTGCCATAGTTCTGCTTCAACACAATGGCCGCTGCAGGCTTTCCGTCCAGGTTGGAGTAGATGTCAAAGAATTCGCTGCCCAACTCTACGGTGGCGATGTCTTTCAGGCGGATGCTTTCTCCCTCAGCATTGGCCCGAATGATGATGCCTTCGTATTCTACCGGTTTGTTGTAGCGGCCTTTGTAGGTGAGCACATATTCCAGCGACTGCGCGGCTATACCGGAGCTTTGCCCTATCCTGCCAGGGCGGCCAATTATACTTTGCTCGGCCAACGCCTCCATCACCTCTTCTACCGATATGTTATAGGCCCGCATGCGGTCCGGGTTTAGCCAGACACGCATCGCGTACCTGCGGCTACCCAATATCTGTGCCCTCGCCACCCCTTTGATTCGCTGTATTTCCGGGATCATTTTGACGGTGGCATAGTTGAACAGGAATTTCTCGTCCATGCTCTTTTCGTTTGAGTAGAGGTTGACGTACATCAACATACTCGGCTGGATGGGGGTGATAACGACGCCTTCCCGCTGTACCAGCTCGGGCAGGAGCGGCATCACCTGGTCCACCCTCGTTTTAACCCTGATTACCGCATCGTTGGGGTCCGTTCCCGGCTCAAAAATAATTCGGAGGGTTGCCTCCCCGGCACTTGTGGCATCAGACGCTATATAGCGCATCCCCTCCACGCCGTTTATGGCCTGTTCGAGGGTGATGAGGGTGGAGTTGACCAGCACATCGGCGCTGGAGCCCGGGTAAGCGATAAAAATATTGACCGTGGTGGGGGCAATGTCCGGGAACTGGGATATAGGCAGCTTCTTGATTGCCAGGCCACCTATAAAAACAATCACGACCGATATGACAATGGCAAATACGGGTCGGTGTATAAATTTACTGAACATGTTTTTTTCTCTTTAGGGATATTGGGTTACTCCGCATACAATTCTAACTGAGACATAACTTTTCCGGGCTCAACGAATGTGGTGTGTATCTTCTCGTTTTCGCGTACCAGGCGCAGACCTTCCAAAAGAATCTTGTCATCCTCTTCTAAACCTTTTTCCACCGCATAGATGTGTGGCATTTCTGCGGCGATGGTTATTTCCCTCGATCTCAACATATTGTCTTTGTCCACCACGTACACATACTTTTTCTCGAGCACCTCAAAAGTTGTTTTTTGCGGAATCAGCAGCGCATTTTTCAGCGGAATGTTCATGCGCACGTTCCCGGTTTCCCCATGCCTCAACAGGCCCTCCGGATTAGGGAAAGTAGCCCTGAAAGAGATGTTACCCGTCTCATGGTTAAAATCGGCTACGATGGTTTCGACTACTCCCGGGTATTTGAAGAGATGGTTATTTGCCATCAGCAGGTTCACCTTCACATCATCGTCCTTCTTCTCAAGTGCCTGATAATTCAGGTATTCAGCTTCGGGCACGTTGTAGTAGACCCACATCTTGCTATTGTCCGATAGCTCGGTGAGTAATTCGCCTTCGTCTACAAGGCTGCCCAGCCTTACATGGAAGCGGTCGATGATGCCATCGAAAGGAGCCCTGATTTCCGTGAACTGCAGGTGAACGTTGGCCAGGGATACGTCAGCTTTCGCCTTGTCAAGCTTTGCTTTTGCCATCGCCAGCTCATTCGGGGACACTATGTTTCTATCGGTGAGTGATTTCGTGTTCTGGTATTCGATAGTTGCGAAACTGGCCTCAGCCTGTGCTTTCTTTAGTTCGGCCTCATACAGGTTGGGCATAATCTGGAACAACAGCTGCCCCTTTTTCACGAACTGCCCTTCATCCACAAATATTTTCTGCAGGTAGCCTTTCTCCTGCGCCCTTAGCTCTATATGCCGTATCGAATGGACCTGGCTCACATAATCCTTCGTAAGGGTTGTGTCCATTTTCACCGGACTGCTCACCAGAAACGTGGCTTCGTGCTCTTTTTTCTCTTCTCCGTTTGATGATGTACAACTTGTGTGGCACACCAGGGCGCACATGCCCATAAGCATGAGAATTCTCTTCATGATGTTAAAATTTAAACAAGGTTTGTGAATGAATATTGAAGGGTATGTATAAGACAGTACACTTTGTTAAAGAAGTGAAGGCTAATAGGGATATATGACTTCTTCCAGGGCAGGCAACAGAACAATAGGGGCAGCAGGCCACAGTACGACATAGGAATGCCTATATGGCAACAGTTTGCCTAAGGCAACTGTACGCAGGCACAGAATGCCAACGCAGCCTAAACTACCGGCAACAGCAGTTTATCCGAACCCGGAAATTGATTTTTTGAATCTGGTGCTTAGGAAAGCGGGAATTTATAGTTGCAGCTGGCCTAGGGCAGGCCTGCGGATATATAAGCAACTGAAAAAGAGGATACTATAGTCTGAAATTCTGATGCAGGATGTAGGCGGCAAGCTCTTTATCCTTTATGGAGGTGCCATAATGCAGCAAAAAGTGCTTGTTAAGTAGCTTAAAGTCGGGGATGTAGCTATAGTCTGCAGATGATGCGAGCAGTGCCATATCAGGCAAAAGCATATCGTCTTCCGAGTCTTCTTTATTGACCTGCACTAACCGAAGGTCTATCGTCGCCTTCTTTAGGATATGCTGATGCGGGCTTTGGGGGAGGGAAGGCACGCCTTCGGTGCCAGCTTGCGAGATAACTGATGCTGCAATAGCATAACCGCCTGCCAGGTTAAAGCAGGTAATCAGCACGATCAGAAAGAATATTGTTCGCTTCACTAAGCTATATATGACTGCACAAAAATAGATGTTAATCTAAAAGTTGCACCAGTTTTCCGATAATTTATTTTTTATCAGAAAAATTTACTGTGCCAATACTCGCAAAACAATAATACATTTCTGTCTAAAACTGCTGCCTAAACTGTGGCTATGCCGGTTTCTGTTGGTTTCTTCTTTTCGCGGCCTGCGGTGGGGGCCGCTCTTTTCCTGGGCTTCTTCCTTTTGTTCCACCACACCAGAAAACCCGTGATGGGCAGGCTGGCAGATATAAGGCTGATGCAGAAGGCGAGAATTTTGCCCGGCAAACCGAACACCGCCCCAACGTGGATGTCATAATTGAGCATCACCAGTTGGTCCGCCAAACCGGCCTCTTCGTACCTGTCTCCTTTTACCCGGAAGTGCTCCAGCGTATATTGGTCATAGAAGTACTCGTTCCGGTTATACCACGAGCCATGGTCCTGGTAGGCGATGATTTCGATGGCGTCCTCCTTGTCATGGAGTACGGGTGTCATATACATGCCCTGTGCGCCGGGCTCCTGCGCCAGCGTTTTGTACCAGGCCCGGTCAAGCACCGAAACCGTGTCGCTGGCGGCCGCACCGGCCTGCGCTACATCGGAGTGCGGGTGGTGGTGCCCCGGCCTTTCCTCCCCGCCGGAGGTTGCGTAGTATACCGAATCGGCAAACCACTCAAAGCTCCAGACAAGGCCCGTAACCGCCAGCACAAAAGCCAGCACAAGGCTGTAAAAACCCAGGATGTTGTGCAGGTCGTAGTTTACCCGTTTCAAACTGCCGTTCCACTTAATCCTGAAGCTCTTCTGAAAGCTAGGCTTGTTCCATTTCCTGGGCCACCACATGACAAGGCCTGTGACGAGCAGCACCACAAAAACGAGCGTACCCACCCCCACCACAGGGCGCCCAATCTCATAGGGCAGCCAGAGTGCGCGGTGGCCGTCTAAGATAAAACGGAAAAAGTCAAATTCGCCATCTCCTGCTGCCTGCTGCTTCTTCAGAAATTCACCGGTGTAGGGGTTCAGGAACACAGCCGTAAAGTTGTGCTCCCCGTTTTGGTCTACCTGATATCCCACTGCAGCCGCGCCTTCCCTGTTGCTGTAGGTAAGGCCGGTGGGTGTGGCGCCGGGCATATATACCCGGGCCGTGTCCAGCAACTGGCTGGGGGGCACGAAGGCTTTGTCCTGTGCCTCCACAAAGCGCCAGGGCTCCAGGGCGTCCTTTATCTCCTGTTGAAAAGCGTAGAAACACCCCGTGATGCTGACAATAAACACTACGGCACCTGACGTCAGGCCCAGCCAGAGGTGCAGCCAGTCATTGATTCTCCTTAAGATACGCTTGCTGTTTTTGCTTTTCATCCTTTAACTGAAACAGAACCATGGAAGTGATACAGGATTACGCTGCTGCAATATGGCCCAACCCCTGAAGGATAACTATATCATCCTTTGGCCCTGAGCGGATTGTCTGCTCAGGGCCAGCGTTAGGGGCGGGTTTTCAAGATAAACGGGGCTTGCCGGCTATATATAGTGCTGCCTCCAGCAGCCGGTGCTGGCTGCCTTCAGCCGCTAAAGCTTGAAAAACCCTGCCACAAAGTTAGCCTCAACTTCAGCCCCTTTGGTTGCGGTATGGTTCGCAACATCTATTTTATATACATAAATGCCGCTTGCCTCCGGTACGCTCATATAGAGGTAGTCCTCGTCGTGCAGCACAGCCAGCCTTCGGCCATTGCCCGCGTGCTCCGGCAGCCCGTCTATATAGGTTACCGTTTTCTGGTACAGGTCGATGATAGCCGACTTCAACGGACCGTCTGACCACCTCTCTTGCTCGCCTGTGCTGGCCATGTTTATTTCAGCAAATGCCTTTCCGTTGCCCAGATACTTTAAATGCGCAATGTTTTTGCCTCCGGTGATTTCCGCCACGTCGAAGAAATAGTCCGCGTCGAAGGCTGTCTCGCCGCTCGTGATGCGCAGGATGCCTCCTTGCTTGGTTGACTGGCTGTAGCCGTTCGCCGGGTTGGAGTGTGAAAGCGCGTAGATGTCGCCTTTCTCGTCTTTGGTGAGGCCCGACTTGACGTTGAACCCGCCGACAGGCCCGGTGCGGGTGTCTTCGATGACCTTCAGGAACTCCAGCCCGGGGTAAGAGTAGACCGCCACCTGCGCCTCATCGGTATAAAGGGTTTCGTAGGTGTTTGGGTCGCGGACGTAATAGCTCAGAAACAGGTGGTCGCCGCTGATGCGCATGCCGGAGTAAGCAGGCCCTTCCAACTCCGTTATATCTGAGACCGGGTGCTGTTTAGTGTTTTTTACAGCCAGGGTGTTGGCATCGAGGGTATGGAACTTCACCATGTCCGAAGTAGGGTCAAGTTCGAGCGCCACCAGGGTGTTGTCATCCGCCTTCACCATGTCGGACAGGCTGCTGGCAAAAGAAACATTGCCGATCTGCGTCAGGTCCCCGTTTTTGGCCCTGCTGATTCCCACCACGTTCACGTCGTCCAGGCCGCCCAAGCTGTAGATGGTATTTTCTATCTGCGTAAAGTCGTAGTATCCCGGCTGCTCAATGCCCTGCCCTACGGCGGAGAGCGTGCCGCTCATCACATCGTCGAACGGTACGGTATAGTAGGTAAAGGTCTTGTCGCTGCCCTGTACGGCAAGCGACATGATGTACTGGGGCTCTCCTTCGACAACAACAGGATTCGGGGCATCTTTCTCGTCCCCGCAGGATGTGAACAGAACAGCCGCAAAAAGGCTCAGAACTGGCAGTGACAGTAGTCTTGTGAATTTAGGGAAGGTCATATAGGTTGCTTTGGTTTTAAATTGTCTTGGTTATAGGGTAGGAGAGGAGGGGCTACAGGACGTACCTCAGTTTCAGGTAAAAAGCGCGCCCGGGCTTCTGCAGGTAGTATTTGTCGTATAGCCGCGCGTCCGTCAGGTTGCGGCACTCGGCCGAGATGTTGTATTTGCCATCGCGCAGGCTACAGGAAACTTCCAGACTGTGCGAAGACTGCTGCGGGATCACTTTCTTGTTGTCTCTGGAGCCCAGCTCTGCCCAGCTCAGGAAATACTGCTCCACAAAATTATAGTAGTAGTTAACGCCCCAGGCAGACTCCTCGAACAGGACATTTTTGAAGGCAAGGCCGGCAGTGGCGTTCCCGAACAGGTAAGGGGTGTTGGGCAGGCGGTAGCCTTTCTGATAGTTCCGCTGGTAGCCGGTGTTGGTGTAAGACTCGTTGTACACCAAGTCGGCCTGGTCGGTGATATCCTGGAAAGTGATGCTCCCGCCCAGGCGCAGGATTTCTTTCCAGCGGTACTTCAGGCTTCCTTCCACACCCAGTGTGCGTGTCTCGCTCAGGTTATCATAGTAGGTCTCGGGGCTGGCTACTTTTACAACCTGGTAGATGAGGTCCTTTGAGTCGCGGTAAATAAAGTTGCTCTCAAGGTTAAACTCGTGGTCCTGCCCAAGCGTGAAGCCATATGCCGCGCCGACGTTCAGGTTGTCGCTCTGCTCGGGACCAAGGTCCGGGTTTGGCTGGATTAACAGGCCGTCGCCGAAAATCTCGGCGGCCCAGGGCATGCGGTAGGTGTGCTCGTAGGAGGCTTTGAGCTGCAGGTCGGGAAGCAGGAAATAAGAGGTTGCCAAACCGTAGCCGAAGCTTTCCTTGCTTGCCTCCAGCGCCTCCACGCGCTGTGTCTCGAGGGCAAAGTCATATAGCTTGCTCGTCTCCGACTTCAGGGTGTAGAACTTGCCGAAGAGGGTGGCATTCCATTTACTGCTGGGGTCTATTTTATAGGCGAGGCCCAGCACCTGCTTGTTCAGTGATTTCGGAAACTGGTTTTCAATCCTGTCGGGGTTCTCCGAGTCAAAGATCTCCCGCCGGAAATAGGACAGTGCGTAATTCAGGGCAAGCGAATGCCTGGGGTTGATCACGTAGCCCACGTTCAACTGGCTGTTAAAATCGCTGTCATCCAGGGTGGTGTGCGTTCTGGACAGTTCCCCATCCTCCGAGCCGGGGGTATGGGTGGCCTCTCCCAGCCAGTTATAGGTAACTCCGCGGAGCGTGTCAATCACTTCGCTCTTTGTGTAGTTGTAGGCGCCATAGAGGCTCACGTTCAGACCGTCCACGAACAGGTTGTCTTTGCTGTACCTGAGCGTGGGGACAAGAGACTGGCTGTGCCGGGTAATGCCGCCATATACGCTGCTCATGGTGGCACCCGTCTGCACCTGCTGATCGTTGCCGGAAGCGATGACTCCGAAAAGGAGGTTGTCGGCATATGGCCGGTTGGTCCAGCCCGCCTCCAGTTTGGCGGTGCCGGAGCGGTAGCGGTCGTGGAAGCGCTCCACTTCAGCGGTGTCTATGATGTTGTTTCCCTCGCCGATAGGCACCCAGACTTTGTAGTTGTTATCCGAGTAGTTGTAGTTGATGTTCCCTCTGAAGGTAAGGCCGTTGCCGGGGTTTGTGTGTGCGCCGTTCACCGAGAGGCGGTGGGTATTAAAAGAGCCAAATGAGTAGGAGGCGTCCAGGAAGTTGTTTTTCTGGTTGGTGATGATGTTCACCGCCCCTCCCAGGGCATCCGTGCCCAGCCACACCGGCACCACGCCTTTATATACCTCTATCCGATCGATGGTGTTCACAGGGATATCGCTCAGGCTGAGCGATGAGGCGAAATTATCCATCGGAATCCCGTCCAGGAAGAACTTCACCTGGTCCCCCGAAAAACCATTCAGGGTAAAACTTGCGTTAGAGCCCAGGCCCCCTTCCTCCATCACCTTTACGCCGGCCACGCGGTTCAATACCTCTTTTGCGTCGGAGGTACTGTTCAGCAGCTCTTTTGTGGAAACAGCGGTAACAGCATACGCCTGTTCGTTTACTTGCGTGGCAGCAGATTTACCGACGATTTCGACCCGCTCCATTTCAAAAGCCCTGTCGCGGAGACTGAAGTTTACAACTGCTTTTTGTGCCGCCTTTAGCTGTACAGGCTTCTCCTGTGCCTCGAACCCGAGAAAGCTGGCTACCAGTACATAGTCTCCGGGTGCGATGCCTGGAATCTCAAACCGGCCTTCGGCATCTGTGGTGGCCCCGGTGGGGGTGCCTTTCAAAACCACTGTAACGCCAGCCAAAGCCTCTCCTGCAGAGGAACTCACGTTACCAGAGATGGATGCTCTGTCCAGGCTCTGGCTCCAGACAGTATTGAAGGAAAAGATCAATACCAGGAGACTGATAAACGTTGTGATGTTTTTGACAGGCTGATGCAAGGCTGCGTGCTATTTAGATTGTCTTTTTTGAGACACAAATATAAAGCAAAACCAAACCCGACAAAATTATTTAGACTAAATATAAATAAAGATTTGGATTGAACGATTAAGTAAACAGGCCTTTGTTCTTAGCTGTCAGTTGTAATTACTGCTGTGAAATCTTTGGGAGGGGCAAAGGCCGGAGCCACCCAGGCTTCCTTTTTCCGTCTTTTTAAAACTTACACGACGCCCACACCGACCTGTAGGTCGCCATCGGCCAGCAGAGCTAAAAACCCGATCCTTCACGCGGGGTTTACCCAGCATGATGCATCCTTTCAGGAACAAACCGCTGGAATTAGAAGATGGCCCAGCAGCCACAGGTACGGGTGCGTTTCACTGCAATCACGAAGACAAGCATCATTGTCGTGTTAAATCCGCACCGGAGGGGTCTCTGTCTATCTTTTAATGCCTATCTTTACAGCAGTCACAAATCAAATTATAACATGTATACAGGCATACAACACCTACACTCTTTTCTGAGCTACCTCGTGCTGTTAGGGCTGCTCATAAGTTTTATAGCTGCGCTGGCCGGATGGCTGGGCAACAAAGTGTATACCGATAAAGACAGAAAACTTGGCTTGCTTGGTCTTATTCCGGTACACCTGCAGTGGGTGATCGGGCTTGTCTTATACTTTGTCTCCCCGCTCGGTATGCAGAACTTCTCCGGCGAAGCGATGGGGGACTCTGTTTCCCGGCTTTACATCCTGGAGCACCCGCTCACCATGATCATTGCCGTCATCCTGATTACGGTGGGCTACTCCCGCGCCAAGCGTCAGATAGGTGCGGGCCATGGAGGCTTTAAGAGCATTGCCATTTTCTACGGCATCGGGCTAGTGCTTATTCTCAGCCGCATTCCGTGGAACGCCTGGCCAGGCAACTAGCCGGGTCTCCAATGAGTAGCAAGGTTTAACCCGGAGGCTGTTTTGATTTTAGCTACAAAAGTGCCTGGGTAGGTTTTATAAGAAACAGGGTTGCTCCCATAAGATCACCCGAGCGCTCCCTTATATATAACTTCAGCTCCTGCCAGGCAAGGCCATAAAATCGAAACAGCCTTCGAGGCTACTCCCGGTTCTTCGGAATATTTCCCTTATCCGCTATATGGCCCAAACGGAGAGGCGCTTCAATTGAAAATAGTTTCACCGCAGCTGCCCGTGTGTTTTCCTCTAATACACCTCGGCCCATATCACCCGGATATATCACCCGATGCTTCGGGATGCACGAAAAGCCTTGCCGCAGAAGCGGGAGGCGCGTGTTGAGACAATCCTAGCGCTACGCTTTCGCTTTCTGCTCATTTATATATAAATGCCGGCAGCGGTCGCAAAGAGGCTTCCGGTTAAGAACCACGACCGTTTTAATGCCTGCCATCTGGACTAGTAGCTTTCGTGATTTTTATGGCGACTGATTTGGAGGCGGGCGTGTTGCTCCCCGCCGCAACCTGCCCGATGGGCACCAGCACATTCGCCTCCGGGAAATAGGTGGCGACACAGCCCCGCGAAATGTCCATGGGCACGACGAGAAACCGGGGCGCGGCGCGCAGTTGTCCCTGGAAATGGCTTTGCAGGTCGACTACATCCCCCTGCTGCAGTCCGGCGCTTTCCATATCCTTCCGGTGCATCATCACGACCCTGCGCTCCTGAAAGATGCCCCGGTACCGGTCGTCTAAGCCATATATGGTGGTGTTGAACTGGTCGTGGCTGCGGATGGTCATCATCAGGTATTCGTCTGCCTCCAGTTTAGGCTTCGGCAAGGGCAGCACACTGAACAAAGCTTTTCCGGGGGCGGTGTTAAACTTGTTCGCGCGGTTGCAGTTGGGCAGGTAAAGGCCTCCGGGCTGGCGCACGCGGCGGTTATAATCCTCAAATCCGGGAATAACTTTCTCTATTTCGTCCCGCACCAGGTCATAGTTTTGCGATAGCCCCGCCCAATCTACTTTAGTGCGCCCGCCTAAAGTGGCCTGGGCCATCCGGCTTACGATGGCCACCTCGCTCAACAGCCTGTCAGAAGGCGGGGTGAGCACGCCTTTGGAGGACTGCACGACGCCCATGGAGTTTTCCACCGACACGAACTGCTCCTGCCCGCCTTGCACGTCTTTATCCGTGCGGCCCAGGCAAGGCAAGATGAGCGCTCGCCTGCCCGGTACCACGTGGCTGCGGTTCAGCTTTGTGGACACATGCACCGTCAGGTTGCACTGCCGCAGCCCGGCGGCGGTAAAAGCCGTGTCGGGCGTGGCCGAGAGAAAATTACCTCCCATAGCTACAAACACCCTGGCTTTCCCCTCGTTCATGGCCTTGATGGCATTGACCACGTCGAAGCCCTTGCGCCGGGGCGGCTCAAATTTATAAACCGCCTGCAGCATGTCGAGAAAAGCGGGCGGCGGCATCTCCCATATCCCCATCGTGCGGTCGCCCTGCACATTGCTGTGCCCCCGCACCGGGCAGGTGCCCGCACCGGGTTTGCCGATGCTGCCCTTCAGCAACAGCAGGTTCACCACTTCCTTGATGTTATCGACCGCGTTCTCGTGCTGCGTCAGTCCCATGGCCCAGCAAACGATGATGTTCTTCTTTTCTATCAGGAGCCTGGCCGCTTCCCGGATCAATTCTTTCTCCACGCCGCTCTGGCTGGCGCAGAGATCAAAATCCTGCTGACCCAGTTCATATATAAACTGCGCATAGCCCTGGGTCTGCCGCCCGATAAACGCGTGGTCGAAAACGGAGCCCGGGTTTGCCTTCTCCGCCTCCAGCATCACCAGCATCAGGGCCTTCAGCAGCGGAACATCCCCGTTTATGCGCACCTGCAGGAAGATATCGGCGAGCGGCGTGCCGCCCGACAGGATTTTGGACGGACTTTGCGGATTCACAAAGTGCAAAAGCCCCGGCTCAGGAATCGGGTTGACGGCGATGATCTTTCCGCCGTTCAGTTTGCACTTTTCCAGCGCCGACAACATACGGGGATGGTTGGTGCCCGGGTTCTGCCCCAGAATCATGACCACTTCGGCCTGGTAAAAATCCTCCAGCGTCACCGAGCCTTTCCCGATGCCCAGGGTGTCGGTAAGGGCCTTGCCGCTGCTCTCGTGGCACATATTGGAGCAGTCAGGCAGGTTGTTGGTCCCGAACTGCCGTACGAACAGCTGGTATAAAAAAGCGGCCTCGTTGCTGGTGCGGCCTGAGGTATAGAAGACAGCCTCGTCGGGGCTTGCCAGGGCATTCAGTTCGTCTGCCAGTATGCCGAATGCCTCGTCCCAGGAAACAGGCTCGTAATGTGAGGCACCTTCTTTCAGCAGAACAGGTTCGGTCAGGCGGCCTTTTTTACCTATCTCGAAATCACTCCAGGCCCCAATCTCGTTGATGCTGTGCCTGCGGAAAAAGTCAGCCCCTATTTTCTTGTCCTGCGCTTCTTCCGCAATGGCCTTGAGGCCGTTCTCACAGTATTCGCCCAGTGCGGAGCGCTCGTCGTCCGGGTCGGGCCAGGCACAGCCGGGGCAGAGGAAGCCGTCTTTCTGGTTCAGCTTAAGCGCAGCCTTAACCGCGGCGGACGGCGCCATATAGGTATAGGCCTGCTTCATGGCCGACCAGACGGCTGGCACCCCCGCAGCGCTTTTGCTGAGTTTGCCGGTCCTCAGCCCCGTGAACTTCTCCGGCGTCAGTTCGTTATTTGAATCTTGCTCTCTCAATTCCTTTGGTTTTAAGGCTGTTCGCCACCTGCAGGCAGCATCCGCTCTGTGGCAAAAAAGGCCTACATGATCCGCTCGCGCCCGGTATATATGTTAAACCTGTCCTTGCTCAGAAACCCCACGAGCGTCATGCCGCACTCTTCGGCCAGCTCGATAGCCAGGCTCGAGGGCGCGCCGATGGCACACAGCAGGGGAGCCCCCAC
Organism: Pontibacter russatus; assembly: GCF_009931655.1. Classification (NCBI taxonomy): domain Bacteria; kingdom Pseudomonadati; phylum Bacteroidota; class Cytophagia; order Cytophagales; family Hymenobacteraceae; genus Pontibacter; species Pontibacter russatus. The sequence goes on from NZ_CP047984.1 coordinate 4,320,241, forward strand.
CATCCTGGCTTTCTGCACCAGCTCAAAGCTGAGGCGGCCACTGAACAGCAGCATATAATCCCGCACAGGGATCAGGCCTCTCTTCAGCATCCCCCCGACTAATTTGTCCATGGCGTTGTGGCGCCCCACGTCTTCCTGCACCAGCAGTAGATGACCGCTTGTGTCAAACAGCCCGCACGCGTGGATGCCCCCCGTTCGCTGGTATGCTTCCTGAAGCTGCCTTAGCTTTTCCGGCAGGGTGACCAGCAGTTCGCCGCTCACCAGCGGCCGGTGCGGAATCACGAGAAAGGAGGGCAACTGCTGCACCTGGTCCAGCGCCGCTTTACCGCACAGGCCGCAGGCAGAAGTCATATATAGCCGCGGCTGCACCTGCGCTGCCCTGGCTGCCGCGCCGGGGGCGAGGTGTACGAGTAGCGCCTGCCCGGTTGTGTTTTCCTCCGTCTGGTTCCTGGCAAACCGCATGGCAACAATATCTTCCGGTTTATGGATGATGCCTTCGGTAAACAGAAACCCCCTTGCCAGGTCAAAGTCATCTCCTGGTGTGCGCATCGTTACGGCGAGGCTCTTCCAGTCGCGCCCAGGGTGCATCAGCACTATCTCCAGCGGCTCCTCCACCGCCACCACATCTTCGGCCTGCCGGCAGCCTTCCGGCCCAAACCGGTAGACGCTCCTCGCTGCAGATTTGGTAAAAGCGCTGTCATCGTTTGTATCAACCATTCCGGTATTTCAGCAAGTACTATATGGATGTTCTGCGGCACAGCATGATTGCTAACAGACCTTGCTTTGCGCCGTTTCTCCTGTATCCTGCCTTCCAGTAAAATAATCTTTACCGATGAAAGGTGCCTCCGATACCAGTGTTTTCCGTGCCGCCGCTCCGGATATATGCGCTATATAAGATGAATCGCCTCGCATATTTATTTAAAACGGATGATAGCGCCACCGGGGGCAGTCCGTGCCGCCAGCGTAAGATTCAAAAACATGCGGCACACAAGGGTACGGGTGGCAGCAAAAGCAGAACCTTAATATAGCAAGGTTTCGACAGTCCGGCAACAAGGCCCCCAATTTATATATGTCCTTGCGTGCAGCGCCCCGCTATATATGGTGTCAGCCTCCTTCTATATGGCAGCAGCGCCCCAGCTATATATAAGGGTATATTCCTGCGTCCGACGAGCCCGGGCTGCTGCTTCTTACCCGCAACCGCCGCCGGGCAGTATTCTTTCTGTCGTAGTTTTATGGGTAAATGCTTGTGTTGGTGCGCAATAAAAAATATATTTATAGATGTATAGGTAAAATACGGCAGTCTGATCCAAGCCTTAGTTAAAAGTAAAACCTCTTTCTTACAGGCAGTTTGCTTCAACCCGGCTGTTCAGGAGCCTTTCCTGTATATGATATAATCGGAAAAAAGCGAAGCCCCTTGGATGGGACGGCTTCCCTGCGCACCCGGACAAACTATTTATGGCTCCGGTAAAGCAAGGCAGGGCGCATGTAAGGGCTGCGTTACAGATTTTTTATATAGACCACTTTCACTGACACCTTGGAGCACCTCGTTCAATTCTTAGGCCGACTTCACCCCCTGGTAGTGCATCTCCCGATCGGCATCCTGTTTCTGGCCATCGGCTTAGAACTTCCTGCCCGGCGGAAGAAGTATGCTTTCCTGGCCCCGGCCTTGCCGCTGCTCTGGGGAGGCGGTTTTGTAAGTGCGGTGGTGGCCTGCGTGGCGGGTTTTTTATTGAAGCTGAGCGGCGACTATGAGTCGGAGGCTTTGGACACCCACCAGTATATGGGCATTGCGCTGGCCGTTACCGCCGGTATAGTTTTTTATCTCAAAAAATACAGGATCTATCTGCGGCTCCAGTTGCCGGTGGCAGTGCTGGCTGGGATGCTGCTGGTGGGCACCGGCCATTTGGGAGGGAACCTGACGCACGGCGAGGATTTCCTGACACAGCCGCTGCTGGCGTTCTTGGGAAAGGAGCCGGTAAAAGTGGTGCGGGAGCCGATTGCTGATATAAACAAGGCGGTGGTGTTCCTGGACCTGGTGCAGCCGGTGCTGGAAGAGAAATGCTACAAATGCCACAACAACTCCAAGCAGAAAGGAAAGCTGCGGCTCGACTCCCCGGAGCACATCCTGAAAGGAGGGAAGCATGGGGAGGTGCTGGTGGCGGGCAACGCGGCAAACAGCGAGCTCTACAAGCGCCTGCTGCTGCCGGAGGAAGATGACGAGCGGATGCCCCCCAAAGGAAAAACGCAGCTGACCGAGGAAGAGATTGAGCTGATCCGGTGGTGGATTGCGCAGGGGAAGGCCGATTTTAAAACCACCGTGGCCCAGGTGCCCCAGGACGATGAAATCAAGCCCATACTCGCGCAATATGGCAGCGGCGAAAGTGGGGAGGAGGAAGGGGCCGGGACAACCATGGACATACCCGCTGTAGAAGTGGCGAAAGCTGACCCGGCGGCTGTGGAGGGCATCCGCAAAGTGGGAGGGACTGTTGCCTACCTCACGCCGGAAAAAACATTTCTGGCGGTGAACATGGTCAATAACCCGGATTTTTCGGATGAGCAGATGAGCGCCCTGCTGCCGCTCGGGGAGCAGATCGTCTGGCTGGACCTGTCTGACACCAAAGTCACGGACAAGGGCCTGCAGCAGGTGGCGAAGCTGAAAAACCTGACGCGCCTGAGCCTGGACAACACCGCTATCAGCGACGCGGGGCTTGTGCATTTGAAGGATTCGGAAGGCCTGCTCTACCTCAATCTGTACCATACCGGCATATCAGACAACGGCCTGAAAAACCTGGAGGGCATAAAGAACCTGAAGGCCCTGTACCTGTGGCAGACGCAGGTGACGCCGCAGGGGGTGGCCCTCGTAAAGCAAGCAATTGGAGATCATATCAAGATAAACTATGGAAGTGAAACGGATATCCTCTGAAGCGTGGCGGCGGATTGGCCTGAGTTCCTGCATCGCCCTGTTTGGTGCGGTGGCGTGGAGCAGCTGCTCTGAGCCGGAGTTGCCCGCAGACGTGGCGCAGGCCATGGCTGCGCTCCCGGCCACCATTGATTACAACCAGCACGTGAAGCCGATTCTCTCGGACCGGTGCTATGTCTGCCACGGCCCCGACGAGAACAAGCAGAAGGCCGATCTGCGCCTGGACCTGCCGGAGGTAGCCTATAAAAAAGAGGCAGAGAGCGGCCGCCTGGCGCTCGTGCCCGGCAGCCTGGCCAAGAGCGAGGTTTTCCATAGGATAACCAGCTCTGACCCAGAGTATATGATGCCCACCCCAGAGTCGCACCTGAGCCTGACGGCGCAGGAGAAAGCCATACTCATCAGGTGGATTCGGGACGGTGCCGAATACAAGCCGCACTGGTCGCTGGTGGCGCCGGTGAAGCCCGAAGTGCCGGAGGTGAAAACTACTGCCTGGGTGAAGAACCCGATAGACCGTTTTGTGCTGGCGAAGCTGGAGGAGAATGGCCTGAAGCCAAACCCAGGGGCCAGCAAAGAGACGCTCATCCGCCGCCTGTCGCTTGACCTGACCGGCCTCCCACCCACCATCCAGGAAATAGACGCCTTCTTAGCGGATAAATCTCCAGCTGCCTACGAGAAGGTCGTGGACCGCCTCCTGCGGTCGCCGCACTATGGCGAACGGATGGCGGTGGACTGGCTGGACGTGGCGCGGTACGCCGATACGCACGGCTACCAGGACGACGGGCTGCGGAACGCCTATCCCTGGCGCGACTGGGTGATCTCGGCTTTCAACCGCAACCTGCCTTACGACAAGTTCATTACCTGGCAGCTGGCCGGCGACCTGCTGCCCAACGCCACCAAAGAGCAGATAATCGCCACCTGCTTTCTGCGCAACCATCCTCAGAGCCAGGAGGGGGGCATTGTGGAGGAAGAGTACAGGGTGGAGTATGTGGCGGACAGGGTAGATACCTTCGGAAAGGCCTTACTGGCAACCAGTACCGAGTGCGCCCGCTGCCACGACCACAAGTATGACCCCATCTCGCAGAAAAACTACTTCGAGCTCTTCGCTTTCTTTAACAACAACAACGAGAGCGGCCAGGTGCCTTATACCGGCGAGGCGAGTCCCTCACTCATCCTCACCACGCCAGAGGCGGAAAAGTTGCTGACGTTCATTCGTGCAAAAGCCAAGCCACTGGAAGAGCAGGCGCAACAGACGGATGCTTACCAGGAGAATTTCGGGAAATGGCTAAACAGGGCGGCACAGCAGCCGCAGCTATATAGCCAGTCCGAGCAGGGGCTGGTGGGGCATTTCACCTTTGATGAAAAGACGCTGAAGAACCTGGCAGACGATTCGCTGGCAGCCTGGCTTTCAGGTGGCGAAGAGGGCAAGGGACCTGCTCCGGTTGCGGGTAAATTCGGGCAGGGCGTTCGCTTGGACGGGGACATGTCGGTTGACTTTAACGGGCACTTCACCACCGACCGGAACCAGCCCATCAGCGTCAGCACCTGGGTGAATGTGCTGAAGCCCGGCGAGACGGGCCCGCTGTTCAGCAGAACCAACGGTGAGCTGGACGGCTGGCGCGGCTACATCGTTGACCTGAACAAGGACCAGACCCTCACCATCCGTTTCTCGCACGTCTTCCCGGACAATGCCATTCACCTGCAAACACGCCAGAAGCTGCCGCCAAAGCAGTGGAACCATGTGGCACTGACCTATGACGGGAGCAGCAAGGCCAAAGGCATTCATTTATATATAAACGGCGAAGAGATCCCGCTCCTTGTCATCAACGACAACCTGAAGCAGAGCATGAAGTTCGCCATCAACAAAACCAACTGGGGCATACAGAGCTTCAAACTGGGCAGGGCGGGGAACAAGTCTATCTCCAATGTCGCGTACGATGAGTTCAGGGCCTATAACCGGCAACTCTCCAAGCTGGAGATAGCGCAGTTTGCTGGAAAGGCCGGGTTCATCGAAAAGCTGCTGCGCACCCCCACCGCCCAGCTAACGGCGGCGCAGAAAGACCAGTTGTTTACATATTACCTGCTGGGCTTCGACAAGCAATATGCCGCTGTGCAGCAGCAACTGATAAAGCTCCGGGGGGAGGAAAATGACCTGCTGACGGATCAGGAAGAGGTGATGGTTTACCGGGAGCGGAAAGAGCCGCGGGCTACTTTTTTGCTGGACCGGGGGGTATATGACGCCCCGACCGAGCGCGTGCATGCCAATACGCCGGAGAGCATTTTGCCCTTTGATAAAGACCTGCCGAAAAACAGGCTGGGGCTGGCGAAGTGGCTCCTGAGCGAAGAGCAGCCGCTGTTCGCGCGGGTGATGGTGAACCGCTTCTGGCAGCAGCTGTTTGGGCAGGGCATCGTGAAAACCTCCGATGACTTTGGAAACCAAGGGGATATGCCCACACATCCGGAGTTGCTGGACTGGCTTGCCGTTACTTTCCGTGAGAACGGATGGGACGTGAAAGACCTGCTCAAAACCATCGTCATGTCCTCCACCTACCGGCAGGGCTCCATACCCACCGAACAGAACTTGGCGAAAGATCCTGACAACCTGCTGCTCTCGCGGGCGCCTTCTTACCGGATGACGTCCGAGATGATCCGCGACAATGCCCTGACTGCCAGTGGGATGCTGGTGCAGGATGTAGGCGGAGAAAGCGTGTACCCCTATCAGCCGGCTGGCGTGTGGGAGGCGCTGGCTGTGCGCAATGCGGTGAAATATGAGCAAGGGTATGGGGATGATCTGTACCGCCGGAGCCTGTATACCATCTGGAAGCGAAGCTCGCCCCATCCGGCCATGAGCAATTTTGATGTGCCCGACCGCTATATGTGTACGGTGCGCCGGCAAAACACCAGCACGCCGCTGCAGGCGCTGGTCCTGATGAACGATGTGCAGTTCGTGGAGGCCGCCCGTGTGCTCGGCGGGCGCATGATGCGGGAGGGAGGGGACACCCCGGAGAAACGGATTATATATGCTTTCCGGGCCCTCACCAGCAGGTATCCGAGAAAAGAGGAAATGGAGATTCTCTTAAACCTCTACCAATTGGAGCGTGCGGACCTGGAGCAAAACCCCGAACGCGCGGCGCAGTTGCTGCAGGAAGGGGAGCATCCTATGGATAAAACGCTGAAGGCGACCGAGCTGGCTACCTGCGCCGTGGTGGCCAGCACCCTGATGAACTTTGATGAATTTGTGACGAAACGATAAGGAGGAACAAGCCATGCATAACCATGAGAACGAAATAGCCTATCAGATGAGCCGCCGCGACTTTCTGACGCGCGCCAGCCTGGCGGGCGTTGGCCTGGCTGCCTTGTCTTCCCTGCTGCCCTCGGAACTTTTCGCCGACGAGAACCCCAAGCCGGTGCTGCCGCATTTTGCCCCGAAGGCCAAGCGCATCATCTATCTTTTCCAGAGCGGTGGCCCTTCCCAGTTAGAGCTCTTCGATTATAAGCCAAAACTGAAAGAGATGTTCGGGAAAGAGCTGCCGGATTCTATACGCGGAGAGCAGCGGCTGACCGGCATGACCTCCAACCAGAAGTCGTTCCCGCTGGCGATGGGCAACTTCAACTTCCAGCAGCACGGCAAGAGCCGGGCCTGGGTGTCGGAGCTGCTGCCCCACACGGCCGGGATTGTGGACGACCTCTGCTTTATCAAGTCCATGCACACCGACGCCATCAATCACGACCCGGCCATCACGTTCTTCCAGACCGGAAGCCAGCTGGCGGGCAGGCCAAGCATGGGCTCGTGGCTGAGCTACGGTTTGGGAAGCGAAAACAAAAACCTGCCGGGCTTCGTGGTGCTGCTCTCCCGGGGCCGCGAAGGCGACCAGCCCTTGTACGCCAAGCTTTGGGGAAACGGCTTTTTACCGTCGGAGCACCAGGGGGTTATCTTCCGCTCCGGCGAGAACCCGGTGTACTACCTCAACAACCCGAAGGGCATGGACAAGCAGAGCCGCCGCCGCATGCTGGACCATCTGGCGCAGCTGCACCAGGTGCAGTACGAGCATGTGCTCGACGAGGAGATAAATTCCCGCGTGGCGCAGTACGAGATGGCCTATCGCATGCAGTCCTCTGTTCCGTCTACGCTGGACGTGAGCCAGGAGCCGGAGTATATATATGACATGTATGGGGAGGAGTCCAGAAAGCCGGGCACGTTTGCCGCGAACTGCCTGCTCGCCCGTCGCCTGATAGAGAAAGACGTGCGGTTTGTGCAGCTTTACCACCAGGGCTGGGATCAGCACGGCAACCTGCCGAACGATATCCGGATGATGGCTAAATCGGTGGATCAGGCCTCTGCCGCGCTCATCAAAGATCTGAAGCAGCGCGGCCTGCTCGACGAAACGCTGGTGATCTGGGGAGGGGAGTTTGGCCGCACCAACTACTCCCAGGGCCAGCTCGCGGTGGACAACTATGGGCGCGACCACCACCCGCGCTGCTTCACGCTATATATGGCCGGGGCGGGTATCAAAAAAGGAATCTCCTACGGCGAAACAGACGACTTCGGGTACAACATTGCCAAAGACCCCGTGCATGTGCATGACTTTCAGGCCACCATCCTGCATCTGCTGGGGATTGACCACGAACAGCTGGTCTTCAAGCACCAGGGGCGCCGCTATCGGCTCACTGACGTCGCCGGGAAGGTGGTGAAGGACATCCTGGCATGATAAATTTTGTGCATATATCATGCATATATAAATAGCGCGGAATCAGGGTAGATAGTCTCCTCCCAAGGCCATGCGGATTGAAAGCACGAAAACCGAAAAATCTATATACCACGGTGGCCATATATAGGTTGGCTGTTTTGATGGCCTATCTAAGTACAAGCACAGCATCTAATCTACGTTGTACATCCCAGACTTGCATTGGGGGCTTGTGGCTGGGCCGCAACCGCTTATATATAGCTACAGCTTAATCTCCGGGGGAAGGGGCCCTCTATTTCTACCATGATCCTTCCAGGATGACAGAATTCATGTCAATAGTCGCGCCCGACACTGCTTCGACGACGCCTAAAGTTTTCGACAGGGAATAAATTTCCATGCCATTGAACAGAAAAAGCGTAAATTCAGGACACTGATAAGGATCATCAACCTTTGATTACCACCTCCATGAAAGAATCACCTTTAAGCCGCCGCAACGCTCTCAAAGCGTTAGGTGCATCCGCTGGAATGGCTTTGCTGCCGGCGGCGGTCGAAGCGGAGCCAGCTGAAAAGCGGCCTGCCAAATCGGACTTTATCTACTGCCTGAACATGAGCACGATCAAGGGCCACAAGCTGGGGTTCGAGAAGGAACTGGAGGTGGCTTCGAAGGCTGGTTTCCGATCTGTCGAAATATGGATGGACTCGCTGCAGGCTTTCCTGGACGGGGGCGGCACGCTGCCCGAGGCGCGGAAGCGCCTGGATGACCTGGGGCTCCAGGTGGAGAATGCCATTGGTTTCGCCCCATGGATTATAGACGATGACGCCGCCCGCAAAAAGGGCCTGGAGCTGCTCAGGCGCGAAATGGAAATGCTGGCGCAAATCGGGTGCCACCGCACGGCCGCGCCGCCTGTCGGGGCTACTAAGGGCCCGGACCTCGACCTGAACCGGGCTGCGGAGCGTTACCGCGCCATCCTGGAGCTGGGCGAGCAGACAGGCGTAGTGCCCCAACTGGAACTGTGGGGATTCTCTGAGAACTTAAGCCGCCTGAGCGAGGTGATGTATGTGGCGATTGAGAGCGGCCACCCCGCTGCCCGGCTGCTGCTCGACGTGTACCACCTCTACCGGGGCGGGTCCAGCCTCGACAGCCTGCCGCTGGTGGGCAAAAAGGCCATCGAGGTTTTTCATGTGAACGATTACCCGGCCAATATATCCGCCGCCGCCATTACCGACGCCGACCGGGTATATACCGGCGATGGCGTGGCCCCGCTTAGCCGCATCCTGCAAACCATATATAATCCTGATCGCCCTGTGGTACTCTCGCTGGAGGTATTCAACAAAGACTATTATGCGCAGGATGCACTGCAGGTGGCAAAAGCTGGTTTGGCCAAAATGAAATCCGCCGTACGGAATATATAGTCTAACCAAAACATAGCCATTGACAAGAAATTTATATGTCGCGTGTAGTGAGATAAAATTGAATATGGTTGAACGAAGGACGAATGGATTTAAGAAAAAATCGATGCTAATATTCGGTTGAAGGGATATAATAAGACATGTGTAAATAGCAAAGACTCTCCATCATTCTGCTATTCGACCGACATTTTCAAGAACTTTCATATTCCATAGGTTTTCATTCCGTCATTACCCCAGGACTATATTCGAAATTGATTGACAACAACGTGAATTAAGTAAAAGGACACTAGTGTCAAGACATAAGTGGACCATACCGAGCATCGGGGGTACAAGACTCTTAAGGATCTATATAATTGTTTATCAGATATCTTATGTATGTTGACTTTATGGATAGAGCAAGTTGATTTTGTCCGGGTACTTATATGGTATCAAATCCCCCTTTTGCCTATTAAAGAGTGGCATAATCACTCCAAAAAGCGTGCTTAGAGCCAAATTTACCTATGCAGCAAAGTCTTTTCTATACATAGATTTATATAAAATACTGTGCGGAAGCAAAACGGCATATATAGCACCGCTGTTTCCAATAACTCCGGTGTAGATAAGCCGAAGTCTCCCCAGCAGATGGGCCGGTTGGGAAACAAGCTGTATACCGCAAACCTCGGTTTCTGCCCTATATGGCTGCTCCTCTTTTGCGATTAGCACACGGCAACCACCTCATCACGCTACCCATATGCTTTTCTGGTTCACAAACTCGCGGATGCCGAGGTAGGAGAGCTCGCGGCCGTAGCCTGACTTTTTGATGCCGCCAAAAGGCATTTCGGGGGAGGAGTGGACAAGCTCGTTTACGAACATGGCCCCGGTTTCCACCTGCCGGGCCACGCGCAGGCCGCGCTCCTTGTCCTGTGTCCAGACGGACCCGCCCAGGCCGAAGCGGGAGTCGTTGGCTACTTTGACAGCCTCGGCCTCGTCTTTCACCACCATCACAGCGGCTACCGGGCCAAACAGCTCCTCCTCGTACGCGGCCATGCCGGGCGTCACATTCGTCAGGATCATCGGTTTGAAATAGGCGGTGTCATCGAACTCGCGGCCACCGTCCAGCACTACCTCCGCGCCTTGCTCCACCGATTGCTGCACCTGCTTTTCTAAATCCTCCGCCAGGTCTTTACGGGCGAGCGGACCGTAGTCGCAGTCGTCAGTGAGCGGGTCGCCGGTTTTCAGGGCGGCCATCCGGTGCTTCATCTTCTCCAGAAACGCGTCTGCCACGCTTGCCACCACGATAAAGCGCTTGGCGGCAATGCAGCTCTGGCCGGTGTTCACCATCCGCGACTTTACGGCTACCTCGGCGGCTCTGTCCAGGTCGGCATCTTCCAGCACGATAAACGCGTCGCTGCCGCCCAGTTCCAGCACCGTTTTTTTGATCTGCTGCCCGGCTTTCCCGCCCACCTTGGCGCCTGCCCCCTCGCTGCCCGTCAGCGTCACGGCCCGCACCAGCGGGTGCTCGATCACGGCGTCCACTTCTCCGGAGCCAATCAGCAGGGTCTGGAACACGTTGTCGGGGAAACCGGCCTTGCGCACGATCTCCTCGATGGACAGGGCGCACTGCGGTACGTTGGAGGCATGTTTGAGAACCCCTACGTTGCCCGCCATCAGCGCGGGCGCCAGAAACCGGTAGGCTTGCCAAAAGGGGAAGTTCCAGGGCATTACGGCCAGCACCACGCCAAGCGGCTCATAAGCGATGAGGCTGCGCGAGGCCTTGGTTTCAATCTCCTCGTCCTTCATAAACCCGGCGGCATTGTCGGCATAGTAACGGCAGGCCAGGGCGCACTTTTTCACTTCTGATATAGCCTCTTTCAGCGGCTTGCCCATCTCCAGCGAGATGATGCGGCCGTAGTGCTCCGCCTCGTTCTCCAGTATCTCTGCCTGTCGGGTCATGTGCTGGGCGCGCTCCCCGAAGCTGACGTGGCGCCAATACCGGAAAGCCTCACCGGCCGCTTCTATCTTCTGATTCACCTCTTCTGCGGTGTGCGGGTCAAATGCCTTCACCACTTCTCCCGTGGCCGAGTTAATCGATTCTATCGCCATAGCTGTTTCTTCAGGTTGTACTCAACTATACGGAAAGCCGCTGCCGGCGTATGAACAGCCTGTGCATGGCTCTTAATGCGCTAAAACCTTTTAAGCCAGGAATAGTTAAAAGATTAGTTTTTCGAAATATGGTATAAATCCAGGCGTCTGACTCCCCAGGCGGCACCCTACGTTCAAGACATTGCAAAACCAACCGATCAAGAATATCCCGGAGGAGGAACTGGTGGCCCGGCTCCGGGCGCAGGATGCATCAGCCATGTCGGTGCTGTACGACATGTACAGCCCTGCCCTGTTTGGCGTGGTGCTGCAGATTGTGAAAGAGGAGGAGACCGCCGAGGATGTGCTGCAGGAGGCTTTCGTGAAGATATGGGGCTCTTTCCAGAGCTACGACGCCGCCAAAGGCCGCCTTTTCACCTGGATGATCAACGTCTGCAGAAATCTCGCCATCGATAAAATCCGATCCAAACAGTACCGCGTAAATCAGAAAACAAGAGAGATTCCTGCCTCCCCCCGGGCCCTGTATGGCGCGGTCGGGTTTAAACCAGAGCATATTGGCGTACGGGAAGTAACCGAAACGCTAAGCCCGGAGCAGAAGCAGATCATCGACCTGATGTACTTCGAGGGGATGACGCAGAGCGAGATTGCCGAGGAGTACAACATTCCGCTGGGCACTGTGAAGACGAGGGCGCGGAGCGCGATCAAAGCATTGGGTAAACTGTTTAAAGGACGTGCATAACGAAGACTACATAGCGTCCGGAGTGCTGGAACTGTATGCCGCAGGAGCGCTTGACGCAGCGGAGCGGATGGAAGTGGAGCGCATGGCCGCCGAATCGCCGGAGGTGCGTGCCGCCCTGCTGGACGCCTGCGAGGTGATGGAGCAGTATGCGATGCTGCACGCCGCGCAGCCAAACCCTGCGCTCAAAGACAAGGTAATGGCCCGGATACAACAGGGGCAGAGAGTCTCTACCGAAGAGGGGCCTGAGGCTTGGGCGCTTTACCCGGAACCGGAGGAGCAGGGAAGCGGGCCTTACAAATGGATGTTTGCGGCCAGCATCGTCCTTTTTCTGCTGTCGGGCTTTATGAGCCTCCGCTTTTACCAGAACTGGCAGGACGCCGAGACAAGGCTGGCGCAGGCGCTGGCCTCGGAGCAGCAACTGGCGCAAACCTACCAGACTGCCGCCTACAGCCTCGACCAGCAGGAACAGATGCTGCGTGTGCTGCGGGACGAAAGCTACCAGCCGGTGCGGCTGCAGGGGGTGGAGGCTCACCCTGAAGCAAAGGTGCTGGTGTACTGGAACCCCGAGGAGGAGAAAGTATATATAGACGCGGTGCAACTGCCCGCTCCACCCGCCGGCAAACAGTACCAGTTATGGGCCCTGCTGGACGGCAAGCCCATTGATGCGGGCCTCATCAGCCTGGAACGCGGCCAGGAGACCGCCATGCAGCAGATGAAGGGCATCAAAAACGCACAGGCCTTTGCCGTTACGCTCGAGCCGGTTGGCGGAAGCGCGAACCCAACCCTGGAGCAACTCTACGTAATGGGGGAGGTGAAGTCCTGATTAGGCAGGATACGGGCATGAATTCCTGCTTTTGCTTGCCTGTGTATATAATAACTGCTATATTGAGAGGGTTAAGCAACCGCCTGCAGGCTGGCTGTAACTAAATGCGCCGCTGCGGGTAAACAGAGTTAGACCGATTTTGCGAACCGCACCCGCCGATACCGCCATTCTGCTGTTTGCACACGCAGCAGCGCATGAAGCAAAGGCCAAAACCTTTGCCTCGGGGCGCAGTGCGCGCACAAA